>DCYM01000105.1:9022-18221 GCA_002331465.1 Candidatus Neomicrothrix sp. UBA2110
CCTCCGAAAATGTTCCAAATCGACATCGGAGGCGGATTTTGTGCGACACCAGAATCTTGAGAAGCAGCTAAAGCAAACTCTCAGGAACACTTCGTTGCTCGGGTCCAAAGACCTTCGCCTTATCCCTGCCAAAGGCAGGAAGCACCTTGGGTGTCCGCCCCAGGTTGCCGGATGCACGGGAGTGCACCGCTCTTGATAACGGCAATAGCTGAGCACGAAGCGGGGATCAATGCAAATCGCCTCAACATCTACCTACCGCCAGATGTACGCGATGATGACCCGAGTTTCACGCCGTTGCCTCGAAAACTATGCAATCGAGGTCGGGTGTCGTATCGCTCACTTGGAGGGGTGTGTGGACCCAACGCCCCTCTGATCGTCGGATCTGCCGGTCAAATTAGCCTGGAAGTAGATCTGTGGCAGCTATCCATAAAGTGGCAATTCACAGCCGTAACCGCCACGGACTTCCCTCTTTCGGGTAGGGATATTGCAAGTAATATTCGGACCGCATTTTCACTAAACCGTGTGCAACCTCGAAAGCATCCACAACGGTTTGGGGGAGCGGACCACCTTCGGACGCTGCCATGATGGGTTCGAGTTGTTCCAAGCGTGAGACCCCGATCAGGATCGCGTCTCCGAGGTCCGCATCAACTACAGAGTGGTGTTGCGTCCAACGGATCGCCGCCTCCATTGTTGAGACACCGGCGCGCTCAGATGCTTCGGTGATTGCTTCCAAAGCATCAAACATTTCTGGCCGATGCAAATACCTCTCCTGGTATTGCTTGATTCGTCGTCTCTGGGCAAACCGGTCCACTCCGGGGACGGGGTCTACCCCCCGACGATATTTTCCGGTGAGGAAGCCGCTGGCGAGGGTGCCGTGGGTGTAGTAGCGGATCCCGTAGTTTCTTAGAACAGGTATCAGTTCGTACTCAGCGGTTCGGTTGACAGCGTTGAAAACGCCTTGATACACGGTCGGTAAAACAAATCCCATCCGGTTGCAGTATTGGCTGATCTCTACGACTTGCCATGCCGGAAAATTGGACAGGCCAAACGCCTCCAGTTGGCCAGCTGCGTAGCAGTCGTTAATTTCTTTCAAGGTGTCTTCGAGCGGAATTTCTGTCGAAGGTACGTGCAGGTAGTAGATCGATACTTTGTCGCGATTTAGCGCTTCTAAGGTTTGGCCCATTTGCGCAACTGGGCCGCCGGGCAGACTCGGATGATATTTCGTGCCGATAATCATTGGTGCGCCCGCAGGAACCCGACCTATTACTGCTTCACAATTACCATCTTGGTACACGCGCGAGGTATCTAACTCCCGTCCTCCCAGGTTTGTGAATGCCGCAAGGAGCGCGTTGCAAGAGTCGTCCGACGACAGCGGGTGGTCGCGTGTGGTTGGTTTGGGTTTGCCGAATGCCACTGCTCCCAAAACAACAGGGGCGGCGTTCGTTCGAGAAATCAAATTTCGAGACTCCTGATCGTTGAGTCCTTGGACTCTTGGCGTTACCTAATCACTGGCGATAGCTAACGCGAGCTTCGTTAGAGCACTTTAGTCATCGCACATGGGTACTGCTTTCGGCGCTAACTGCCCGACGAACTTGACGTAGGCCGCAAACCTTGTGCTGTGGCTTGTCTCAGTGAGCCCGATCACCCCTGTCGCATCGAACATTGGGCCCTTTTCGTCGTTTGCACCACGAAATTTCGAATCGGATTGAAACATAGATCCATAGCGCTGCTGTGCCACTGAATAGGTAGATCGGTACCCAGTTGTCTTGCTCCCATCATCGCTGTCGACCCGCAACGTTTGCTGATGAAACAAGCGAGGCTCGGACTTGTGGTCCTATCCTGAGGAGATGCCGGAAAGCGAAGCGGTTGCCGTTGCCGACTGGACAACGATCGATGTTTCTATCCGCTAGCGACTCTGCTGCGTTCGACAGCGATGGCTTTTTTCTCGTTAATGGTTTTTCGTCCTCGAACACCTGCGACGCTATGTTGCGACGAGCGATTGATTTGGCGCGAGAGGCCGAGGGGAGCGGCGTAGCTGGCGCGGCCATTGTGCATCCGGAAAGAAATTTGGCCGAATCAGTGGGCCCTGAGGCGCGGGCCGAGGAACGCGTGTCGAAGGTCTTCAAGATCCACCGAGATTCGGTATTCCACGAATTTGTGACCCAGCCTGACCTTGTCGCGTCGGTGCAACATCTCCTTGGCACCGACATCGACTGTTTCTTGTCGCAATTTATTTTCAAGAACCCCGGTGCCTGGGGTCAACCATGGCACCAAGATGCCTTCTATTTTCCTTTCGACCGTGGACCGCAGGTCGGCGTGTGGCTCGCGGTGACCGAAGCAACGCTCGATAATGGATGCCTGCACGTGGTGCCAGGTTCGCATCGCGAACCTCTCCATGAGCACCTTCTAGATCGACGACCAGATGCCAACCAGGGTTACGTGGAGATTCTCGATCATGACATGTCAGGTGAGACGCCCGTCACCATGGCAGCGGGTGACCTGCTCGTCTTTCACAGCCACTTGATGCATCGATCCAAGGACAACAACTCCGATGGGATTCGAGCAGCGATGGTCTACCACTTCGGCGAGCGAGGAACCGTCGACTTGGCGGAACGTCCAGCGCCTATCAATGATTGGATGTCAGTCGGCGAGAGACGAGTTGAGTGACTGCGCCCCAGTTGCATCCGTTCAACGAGGCCTTTGCGTGGCAGCCGTCGCCTCTTTCGGGGCGAGCCGCGACCGCTGAGCAGGTCGCCCAGTTCGCCGAGGAGGGATTCTTTCTGTATGAGGGCGCCTTCAATGCCGAACAGGTCGCAGATCTCATCGAGGAGATCGATCCTTTCGAACGCGAGGCCGAGGAGTTTCTGCGGGCGCAGCCCGACGGTCGGGTCTTTATCTCTAAGGCCGACGCGATTACCTTCACCAAACATCTCGTGAAACGATCGCGCAAGTTGCGTCACTTCAGCACCACCGAGCCTCTCATCGGTCTTTGCCACGACCTCGTCGGTCCCGATGTTCGGCTGTATTGGGATCAGGCGGTCTACAAGAAACCAGGTAATCCAGAAGAGTTCCCGTTTCACCAGGACAACGGATACACCTACCTTGAGCCCCAGCAATACCTCACATGTTGGATCGCTCTGACTGACACCGACGAGAACAACGGATGCCCCTGGGTGATCCCGGGACTTCACCAGTACGGCACTCTGGCGCACGAGTTAACACCGTTGGGCTGGCGTTGCACACCCTCTTCCAGCGAAGCGATCCCAATTCACGCCGCGGCAGGTGACATCGTGGTGTTCTCCTCACTCACCCCGCACCGAACCGGACCAAATCTCACCGAGCACGTGCGTAAGAGCTACATCGTGCAATACGCGCCTGATGGTGCAGTCCACCGAAGCGAGGATCGCGAGTTAGTTGCCCAAAACGACGCGGAACGACAGTACCGGGTGCTGAGCGACGGCTTGGGCCTCTACTGACTGAGCCCAACGTGGTTCTCAGGCAAACTCTGGAAGAATCTCCGAACCAAAGCAGGAGAGCGTTTCGATGAGCTCGGGAGCCGGCATGCCACCCAGGTCGCACATCAAAAGGTAAACATCTAGTCCGAGGGTGTCGCGGTAAGTAGACATTTTGTCGAGCACCTCTTCGCGGCTTCCACACACCGTCGGGCCTCGCTCTGTCATCTGCCTTAGATCGGTTTCTCTGATCAGGTCACCTAATGCCGGCGTACTCAAACGCAACAGATCCCTGACCCATTCCATATAAACCTTGAAACGAGGGCCGCTGATACTGAACGCTTCCTGACTCGATGAAGCCATAAAGGTGTGAGCAATTGTTCCGACTTGGCAGTCTTGAGGCAGGTGGCCGTGTTCCTCCCAAGCTTCTCGGTAACGCTCGACTAACGGCACAAAATACTTTGGAGGGCCAAATATGCCCGGAAGCATAAGAGGTAACCCCATCCTCGCGGCGTATTCCACAGATTCGACTGAACTACCTCCCCCGACCCATATCGGAAGCGTGTCCTGCAGCGGCCGAGGTTGGGTGGTGAAGTTCCGAAATGGTGAGCGAAAATCCCCCGACCAGTCCAACTGCTCCTCTCTCAAGGCCCGCACCAAAAGACTTACCCTTTCCTCGTACATCGGTCGCGACACCGTCGGATCCTGACCGAACGCCTCAAAAGTGTGTTCATAAAGATTTCCCCGCCCAACGACCAGCTCTACGCGACCGCCAGAAAGAACATCCAAAGTTGCGTAGTCCTCGGCCAAGCGAATGGGATCGTTATTTGCCCCCAAAGCCACGGCGGTCCCCAGCCGAATCCGCGACGTGCGTTCCGCCATCGCCGCCAAAACAACTGGTGGAGCCGAAATGACGTAACTACAGAAGTGGTGCTCACCCAGCGATGCAGACCAAAACCCTGCCTCTTCGGCAGCGACAGCGCCGTCCACCAACATGCGATGGCGTTCGGCTTGTGACATAAGTTCACCAGTGATCGGGTCCTGTAAAAGGTCACCCATCGACGCCCAACCGATTTTCATGAGCTATCCCTACTCCGTTTGTTGGATCTTGCTGAACCTCTGCACTTTTGCACGCCGCCAAGACAACATTTACTTCTTCGACGCTTAGAAAGAGATATTTCTGTAATGGAATTCTTTCAGACTTGTCGAGTCTGGTGTTGTTTGTCGCTTCTTGCTTCGGTCTCTCACCACTACTATCGGATGAGAGATCATCCTTGATTGGGGCAGTGATGGCATACGAGTTGGTTATTCGAAACGGAATCGTCGTCGACGGGTCAGGACTGGCCCGGTATCGAGCCGACGTAGGCGTAATCGGAGACAAGATCGCCAAGATCGGTCGTATCACCGAAAAAGGTGCCGAGGAGATTGACGCCGAAGGTCATGTGGTGACCCCAGGGTTCATCGACGGTCACACTCACATGGATGCCCAAATTAACTGGGACCCGCTTGGCACTTCGTCTTGCTGGCACGGCATCACCTCGGTGGTGATGGGCAACTGCGGCTTCACTCTCGCGCCGGCACGTGCAACCGAACGTGAGCTGGTGGTTCGAAACCTCGAACGAGCGGAAGACATATCAGCTGAAGCAATGGCAGCCGGGATTGACTGGACCTGGGAGACCTATCCCGAGTACCTCCAAGCGCTCGAGAAACTGCCAAAGGGAATCAATTATGGCGGCTACGTCGGGCATTCCGCGTTGCGTACGTGGGCTATGGGCGAGCGGGCTTTTTCGGAGGCGGCCAGCGACGCAGACATGCAGATTATGGCGGACGAGCTTCGTGCTTCGCTTCGAGCAGGGGCCTTAGGATTCACGACTAGTCGCACATTCAACCATCAGACTTCCGATGACCGCCCAGTGGCCAGTCGCATCGCCACCTGGGATGAGGTGGCGAATTTGGTTCGCGTCATGGGCCGCGAGGGGGCAGGTATCTTTGAGATCGCCGGTGAGGACGTCGGCCGTGACCCAGAAAAACAGAAAGATTACTACGGTCGGCTGGAAGACTTAGCGGTCGAGACGGGTTGCCCGATCACCTTCGGCATTGCTTCGGGCCGCTTCCCCAAGGGTGAACATCGAGTCATGCTTGACCTACTCGATCGCACCGCAGCCCGCGGCGGGCGCATGTTTGGCCAGGCTCACGCCCGAGAGTTCAACGTGGTCTTGTCGTTCAAGACACAGATCCCGTTTGATGGACTGCCGGAGTGGAAAGAGCTTCGAACATGGCCACTTGATGAGCAGAAACGCGCTCTGCAAGACCCCTCCATGCTCGACAAACTTATCGCTGCCGCTGAAGATGGGTCATGGACCAAGGGTGTCGGAGCCGAAGCTCGCAAACCGGACTACGACTGGATTCGAGTCATGGACGGCCCGATGCCGCCCTACCAAACTGTCGCTGAGGTGGCGGCGCAACGAGGCGTTTCTCCCGCCCGATGCATGATCGACTTAGCGGTCGAATCTGACTTCGAGCAGTTCTTCCTCCAGCCGATTGCGAACGGCGACCAAGATGTCGTGCTGGAGATAATGAAACACCCCCATTGCATTACGACGTTCTCCGATTCAGGCGCTCATGTGAGCCAACTTATGGACAGCTCAATCCAAACACACGTGTTGGGGCATTGGACTCGAGAGCGACAGGCGTTCACGCTGGAAGAGGCAGTCCGGGGACTCACTCTTTTACCCTCGACAGCATGGGGTTTTCATGACCGGGGGCTACTTCGCGAAGGCTTAAAAGCCGACATTTGCGTCTTCGACCCCGACACCGTCGGCCCAGCGATGCCCGCAGTGGTTCAAGACCTTCCGGGTGGAGCTACTCGCCTCACTCAGAAATCGGTCGGCATCAAAGCCACCGTCGTCAACGGCTCAACCTTGACCCTTGACCAAGAACACACCGGCAACTTGCCAGGCCAAGTTCTGCTGGGACCTCTCGCAGGTTAAAGCACCAGCTGAGATTCATTGTTGAGTCAATCGCGTGAGGGCCACGATAATTACTCAACGCACAATGGCCCGTTGACATCGGAACGAGCGATGCTTAGACAGACTTGGGAGACGAAATGACCAAAACACCAACTTTTATTCCGCTACTTAACTCGGTTTCGCGAGCAGAGACAGCGGCAGGTGCAGCTTTCACGGCGTGGGCGCAGACGACAACAGATAAACGATTAGCTAAGACTCTGCGATTGGTGGCAATGCGCGAAAGTGAACATGGCATCGCCTTCGCCAAACGCATGCTCGAGTT
This sequence comes from Candidatus Neomicrothrix sp. UBA2110, assembly GCA_002331465.1. Lineage (GTDB taxonomy): Bacteria > Actinomycetota > Acidimicrobiia > Acidimicrobiales > Poriferisodalaceae > UBA2110. Next base: position 15,766 of record DCYM01000105.1, read on the forward strand.
GAACAGCGAGGTGTATGACGACGGCCTCGATTTCACCGCCGAACTAACAAAGGTTGTTGCTTCTAAGCGCTCGGACCTGAGCAAGATGAAAGCTCTCGGTTTCAACAAGTCGAACCCGACTCCCGACATTTTTGACGCCTTTTTTCGCGATAAATCGATCGACCCTACGACTGGCGCGCTTCTCGGACGATACATCTGCGAAGAGCGTGATACGGGTCGCTTACTGAGGACAGAACATGATCGTCTTCACGCAGCAGAAAAAAAGCGCAAAGCGCGAGGGAATCGTTAAGAACCCGCAATAACGATAGAAACCGGAAGTAAACACCTAATTCTTGGGCTTGGGCATGGCCGCTCTCAGCGGCTTCTGTTCGATCTGTGAGAAAGTGTTTTCTAGGGTGATTCTCATGGCGTCAAACGAAAAAGTTGTTAAAGCGTTCCTTTACGGAGCGGACACCAGTGTCTTTAGCGATGAAGGCAAGCTAATAAATCTTTTGCCGGACCCCATTCCGTTTGGAGGGGTCTACGTTGGGCCCTCTGGCGCTAATGACTATGTGGGCCTGATACAGAGCAATATTCGTCTTGATTACCTCAAGGCTCATGAGGTCATAACCGAAAACGATCGCGTGATCGTTATTGGAAGTGAGCGGGGGTATTTCCTGCGAAACGGGCAACCGTATGAAATGGATTGGGTCCACGTGAATAGAGTGATCGACGGCAAAATCGTGGAGATGCGCGAATACAACGACACTGCCGCCATGCTTGAGGCCTACAACAAGCCGGAAGTTAAATAATCGCGGGTTAGAGCTCGAACTTTGCTAGCACCAAGAAAGAGAGCCTGATGGCTGACGCAGCCAAATATCGAATCGCCAAAGAACTTGACGTTCCAGCCGAAATGCGAGACGGAACGACGTTGTTCGCCGACGTTTACCGGCCCGACGCCGAAGGCAAGTTTCCGGTATTACTGCTTCGTCTTCCCTACGGAAAGCAATTCATTAGCGATTTCGGCGATCACGAGTTCTTTGTTCCTCGCGGCTACGTGGTGGTGATCCAAGACACCAGGGGCCGGTTTACCTCCCATGGTGACTTCGAGCCGCTCTTCGATGAGCCACTCGATGGCTACGACACAGTGGAGTGGGCAGCAAACTTGCCTTGGAGTAACGGCAAGGTCGGCACGATCGGGCAGTCCTATTTAGGTGCAACACAGTACCTAATGTCTCCGACGGCGCCTCCGTCCCTACGATGCCAGGTCCCCGTTTCTGCCGCCGCTGATTTTCACTCAGGGTGGGTTTACGACGTAGGTGGGGCCCTCGTGCATGGATGGATGATTCCCTACGCCATTTTTCTTGCTCGCAACACAATCGACCGGTTGGGCCTGAAGGAAGAACTATGGCCAAAAATTCGGCCGCACCTTGAGCGTTCGATCAACTTCGCCAACCCACTCACTGCCGAGGCGTATCGGCGGCTCCCATTAATGGAGTGGGCCGAGTTACTCAACGAAGCAGCTCCTTACCTTCGTGAATATCTCGATAACCCAAACGACGGCCCCTACTGGCACAGAATCAACGGCGAGAAAAAATTCGGTGATGTTGATGTGCCCATGCTTCACGTCAGTAGCTGGTACGACATATTCAGTCGTGACGGAGCAATCATGTTTAATGGGCTAGCTAGCGGGGCGAAGACCCCTGAGGCCCGAGGCGGCCAGAGGCTACTTTTGGGCCCATGGGGTCACCTCTTTCCCTACACCTCACCCACCAGCAAGGGCGCCGGCGAAGCAGACTTTGGTGACGCATCACTTCTCGACCTACACGAATACGAGTTGGACTTCTTAAATCGTTGGCTCAAGGACGGCAACGACGAATGGGACGAACGGCCACCAATTCGACTTTTCACCATGGGACGTAATCAGTGGCGAGACGAACACGAATGGCCGCTGGCTCGAACCCGATGGACTCCCATGTATCTCGACAGCGGCGGCTCAGCCAACACCCTCAACGGAGACGGAACTCTTATGAGAACCACACCTGGGGACTCACCATCTGATGCCTTTATCTACGATCCTGACGATCCAGTACCCACCGCCGGAGGCAACTTACTGGTTCTACCGATCGGCGCTTACGACCAACGCGAAGTGGAGGCTCGACCGGACGTGCTGGTGTACACCGGGGCGACCCTCAACGACGAGCTAGAAGTAACAGGACCAATCAAGGTCGCCTTGTTCGCTGAATCATCAGCCGTCGACACGGACTTCACGGCGAAGTTGGTCGATGTTCACCCAAGCGGCTACGCACAAAACATCGTCGACGGCATGATCAGATGTCGCTACCGGAACTCACGCGAGCAGCCATCTCCCATGCAACCAGGTCAGATAACTGAACTAGAAATCGATTTGTGGGCGACGTCTCACGTTTTCCTCGCAGGGCACCTAGTTCGCCTCGAAATCAGCTCAAGCAATTTTC
>DCYM01000199.1 GCA_002331465.1 Candidatus Neomicrothrix sp. UBA2110
TGCGAACTTCCACTGATCGTGGATGGAGGCGTTGGCTTCGGGGACCCCGTGCATGTAGTCAGAGCGGTATGGGAATTTGAACAAGCAGGTGCGGCTGCAGTCGAATTCGAAGACCAGGTCGCACCTAAACGCGTACATCATCACATTGGAGTCGAGCACCTGATCTCCACCGCAGATATGTGTGCAAAGGTCACAGCCGCGACCGAAGCGCGGTCTGATAAAGACTTCCTGATCATCGCGCGAACGGGTGCAATGCGTCACGAAGGTGTTGAAAGTGGGATCGCACGCCTCAAGTCTTATGTCGATGCGGGCGCCGACGTAGCAATGGCCTTTTGTCGAGATCAAGATCTACAAAAAGTAGCAACCGACGTTTCAGCACCCATGGCCACTATTACTTCACTAGACCACCACTCCTCGCAAGAATGGAAAGAGTACGGATGGTCGTTAATTATTGACGCGTTTACCCCTCAAGCACTTTCGCTAACAGCCACTCGAGAGGCATATCGCAGGTTCACTGAGAATGGTTCCACGGGAACAGATATCGACGGCCTGAAACTCCATCGCGAATTAGTGGAAACGACAGGGTTATCTGCACTCCTTGATCTAGAACGCCGGACTACGGAGATAGAGGCATCCGAAGAGGGAATGCGCTGATGGATGAACCGATGCCCCTGTCCGATATCACCGTCATCGACTTGACGATCGCGCGGGCAGGACCTACCGCGGTACGGCAACTGGCTGACTGGGGTGCTGATGTCGTGCGCGTAGAGTCTCCGGAAGGGGGTTTTCAAGCCGGCGGGCGGACCTCGCCTGATTACTTGAATCTGCACCGAAACAAACGCTCAATCGTGATTGACCTTAAGAACCCAGATGGTCAAGCAGTCCTTCATCGAATGGTGAAATCGGCAGATGTTGTGGTTGAGAATATGAGGACTCCGGTAAAGCACAAACTTGGTTTTGACTACCAAACACTTGCCAACATCAATCCTGGGATCATTCTCGGTTCCATATCGGGCTTTGGGCAAAACGGGCCCTACAGCCAGCGTGGAGGTGTGGATCAGATCGCCCAGGGGATGGGCGGGATGATGGCTATTACCGGACTACCCGGCCAGGGACCTGTGCGGGCTGGAGTAGCGATCAGCGATGTAACTTCCGGGCTCCAACTTGCCGTCGGTATCTTGACAGCGTTACACGAGCGACATAGAACCGGAAAAGGCCGATGGGTTCACACATCGCTGCTTGAGTCCATGATTGGCATGCTCGATTTCCAAGCTGCACGATGGACTGTGGCAAGTGACGATCCCCCTCAAGCAGGAAATGACCATCCGACCCTCGGCCCTATGGGCATGTACAAAACTATGGATGGTTATTTGAACCTCGCTGCTTCGGGTGGACGTCTCTGGGAGGCTCTGTGTTCCGAACTCGGTGCAGCGGAGTGGCTCGAAGACGAACGCTTTTCTTCGGTGTCAGCACGAAAAGACAACAAGGCTGTGCTCAATTTACTTATCGAAGAACGCCTCTCACAGGACACAACTGAGCATTGGGTTCTGCGCCTCAACGAAGTAGGAGTTCCTTGTGGCCCGGTAAACACCGTTGCTGAAACCTTTTCCGATCCACAGGTACAACACCTCGGTATAGCGTCCCCCGTCTCTCACCCAACTGCTGGCGAAATCAAGATCCTCAGAAATGCCACCAACTTAGAAGGCGTGTCAAACGATATTCGGGCCGCTAGCCCTCTGAAAGGGCAACACTCAGAGGAACTTCTCACACAATTTGGTTTCAGTGATGAGGAAATCGACTCCTTGTCCCATAGCGGCGTAGTGCCACGGGTTTCTGATTGATCAACCACCGACCATCGGAGCAAACGACCCCCACAGATCGTCAAGACCTTCTTTTTAACTCCACGAGAATAGCGAATCGTTTAATTACTTGAGAAGTAAAGAGGCGGGCGGCAACGAACCTCTAGACCTTCAAAAACCAGCCTGCTTGTCGACGACACCCTCCAACGCGCCGCCCGCGCGAACAGCTACCAAATTTCGGCAGAATCGTTCCAAATTTCGACGTCCGCGATGCTGACTGGCACCAGCGGTGTGAGGAGTCATCACACAATGTTTAAAACCCCATAGAGGGCTGTCAGCAGGTAAGGGCTCGACCGGAGCTACATCCAGTGCTGCTCCTCCGATAGTTCCATTCTGCAGAGCTCGTTCGAGTGATGGCCCGTCAATGATTTCACCACGAGTGACGTTGAGAAAGATCGCGGTTGGCTTCATGGTGCTGAAAAAGTCGTCGTTACACATTCCGCGTGTTTCATTCGTTAAAGGCAGACCGACTGCCAGCACGTCGCTAATGCCAATGAGTTCATCCAGAACATCCATGCCTTCGACCACTTCGACGCCGTCACTAGGCTCAACAGGAAAAGCATCCACGGCTCTCACCGTCATCCCAAACGCCAAGGCTCGCCTGGCAAGATGACGCCCGGTTCCACCGAAGCCAACAATGCCCATAGTTAGGCCCTCCAGCTCGATTTCAGAGAACCGCATCTCTTCTCGATTTTCAAGAGTCCAGCCATCAGGTCCCAATTCAATTGCAGTCTTGATTCTTCTCGTCAATGCAAGTAACAACCCGAACGCGGTATCAGCTAAATGGCCTCCCACCAGACCCTTCTCGCCGGTAAGTACCACATTGCTTTCGACGAATTCTTCGTACATGAACATGTCCACGCCAGAAGCAGTTGCGTGCACCCATTTAAGATTGGGGGCAGCGCGAAAAAGTGATTTCGGTGTGATGCCCAATACCACGTCCGCCATAGCAGCGTGTTCGATGCCTTCCCTCGGGTTATCAACAATGGTGAGGCTTGCCCCTGGACCGGCTGCTTCTCTGATCATCGCTTCGTCTTCAACGCTTACTTCAGGCAACGTCAGAGTTTTCGTCACCAATATGTTCAGAGGTTTGTCTGGCACTGAAATTGTGAGACTCATTCATAACTCGTTTCTACACGTCCGATACCTGAGTACTCGGCGACCCAGTTCTCTCCGGGAGCGACTGGGTACCGGGTATATGCGCCGGTGATTATCTTCTGTCCAACTTCTAAACCAAGATCGAAGCGATGCAGCGTCGCTGCGAGGCGGGCAATCGAGACGAATGGGTTATCGACCTCTTGATGGTGGAAGCACCGAAATCGCTCTTCTCCGTTGCAATACTGCACAATTTCGGTTTCATCAATATCGGGAACCTCATCGGGAGCTACGCCGCTGCCCTCAACGATTGCCCAATTAGTCAGATTGTCCGCAACCAACATCGCTAGGTTGCCTCCGACCACGGCTCGCCGTTCGTTTAGCTCGTAGCCAGCTGAAACTTTTTCGATTCGACTTGGCACGCTTCCAGGATCAACATCAGCGCCCGAAATTGGTTCACCGATCGTGAAACACATCTCAGGTTCAATAGTCGCTCCGTTGACTGATGAAGCGAGGAGTGAAACACCGCTATCGAACTTCTGCATAAGGTGCCCGAAAGGACGATCGTCTATGCCCACTTGTTTTCGAGCCCTGTCGGAAGTGAGTCCCACTTTCCAACCGATCTGAATCGCTCCGTTTGCGAGCCGGCGGCGACGAATGTCCGCCTGAATTGCTAATCCATCGCTGAAACCAAGATTCTCAAATGCCTCATGCGGTAAATCGGATCCTTGTTGATAATGCTCCCAAAGAGCATCTGTCGCGCGAGATTGGGCGGCGTTGAGAGAAGTCACGCGACCGACCGTAGCTGGGCTTTATAGATCGTGCCCGTTGTTCTCGCTCAGGGTGCATGCCTTGTCACTGACAACATAGATCGGTTACCAATCAGTCGACCTGCCTGACTCGTCTCAACTGAAAGAATCGAAGAAGGTTCGGGTCCATTACCCTCGCAGAATGACCAGTCATCCAGTGAGCTTCAGCGAGATTATGCACCTAGAGCAGCATGGCCCGGATACTTGGCTCGGACTCAGTCCTGAATATCACTGGGGACGTATCTACGGTGGCCAGGTGATTGCCCAGGGTCTGGGAGCCGCGTTTAACACAGTCACTAATGACTACGTTCCGCACTCGATACACGCATACTTCATTCGCGGTGGAAATTTGAATGAACCCGTTCGTTATGAGGTTGATCGCCTTCGAAATGGGCGATCTTTCTGCACACGCTCCGTTGTCGCTCGCCAGAGTGGAGGGGCGATACTTAATCTTTCCTGTTCTTTTCACATTATTGAAAACGACGCCGAAGTCCAGACGGCGCGAATGCCGCTAGCGCCAGATCCACAAGATTGTCGTCAGCGCGACGATGACCATATGAGATTGATAATGGATCGTCGAGCATTAACTAGCCCCCCTGGAGCAGGGCGGTCGATGGGTTGGGTGCGACTTCTCGATGAGTTGCCTGACGACCCGAGACTTCAGATATGTGGCCTTGCCTTTACATCCGATTCCATTCAATTCGACGCAGCCCGCTCCATTCACCCTATACAGGCACCAAGGGAGGAATACCAAGACCGGTTTATGGGTGCCTCGTTAGATCACGCGATGTGGTTTCATCGGCCAACAAGAGCGGACCAGTGGCATCTCTATGAATGGGATTGCCATGGGCTCAGTGGCGCTCGAGGGATGACGGTGGGGAACCTGTTTGCTCCCGATGGAAGTCACGTCGCGACGATCGCTCAAGAGGTTCTTCTGCGGGAGAAGCGAGTTAGGTAAATTAAAGTAGACCGCGACGACTTTCACGCCAAGGAGCATCACGATCAAGGCGAGGCTCCCCTGGAAGGCCCAGTACGCGTTCGCCGAGGATGTTTCGTTGAATTTCATCAGTGCCACCGCGAATTGACATCGAAGGAGCCGTCATCGTCTCGATATATCCAGGACCGTCGCTGAGCATTCCGTAGGACCCTCCCGATCGATTCGTTAGGTATGCCCTGTCCTTGTATGACTTCACCGTTCGCAACTTGGCTCCGCTGCCGGCGGGACCAGGAACACCAGTTGAGCGAGCTTCGTCTGCTGCGCGTTGTGACGTCCATCGGCTGACACTGTCGTGAGCATAAATTTTAGAAACCTCATCTCGCCAAACTTGCTCTTCGGCAACGCCTAATGTTTGAAGGTCTGAAATCCAACCGGGAACCCGCACGCCGCGGGCGTTGCCGTCACCACCACCCCTGCTTCCTCCACCCGCGCGTTCGTGGGCTAGGACAGTCATTGCAACTCGCCAGCCTTCGCCTCGTTCGCCGATTCGCCAGGAATCAAGAACCCGTGCGTCGCTGACAAATACTTCGCTGAAGTGAGCATCGCGGTTCATTTGGGTAAGGGGCCGAACTTCTACTCCGGGAGTATCGATAGGCAACGAGAACATCGTTAAACCTTTGTGCTTGGGTTGGTCGGG
>DCYM01000032.1:0-11056 GCA_002331465.1 Candidatus Neomicrothrix sp. UBA2110
TCAAATCCCATTGACTTCACCTTCGAAGATTTCAAGTGTTAGTCCTGGTTGAACCCCCTGAGGAACCGTACCGGTAGCAGACGTTAAGACGATTTGCGCATCAGGGAGACACTCTACGAGTCGACGCGCTCGTCCTTCGTCAAGTTCGGAGAACACATCATCTAGCAACACCAGCGGATTGTCACCAGACACCTGAGCCACATATGCGTGGATGGACAAACGCAACGCTAACGCCAGACTTCGTTGTTCCCCTTGCGACGCATGTGTCCTGGAATGAAGCCGATCTAATAAAACAACCAGGTCATCGCGGTGTGGCCCCACCAAAGTCACCCCGCGTCTTATTTCCTCACCTTGTGCTAATAAAAGACTCTTCGCTAACCCTTCTTCTAGCCAACTGGCGTCCAGTGTCAATGACACTTCATCATCAGTACCCGCCACGCGCCGATAAAAGTCAGCGACTACTGGTTCGATATGTGACACGAACCTTGATCGCTGGTCCCCTATTTCATCAGCCACCTCGACCAGTTGCTGATTCCAGATAACCAAGCTTGCTTCAAGGTCCGACGTCAACCGCCCACGAGCTTGCTTTAACAGATTATTTCGCTGGCGAAGAATGCGGTCGAAATCGGTTCTAACGGCCCGGAATTGACTACTGATACTCGCCAGAGCGTCATCTAGCAACGAACGCCGTATCGAAGGTGCCCCCTTTATGAGATCTAGGTCATCGGGACTAAATACCACCACGCGAACGGTGTCACCCAGGTCTCTGAATTTTTTCACTCGTTGTTTGTTTACTTGGGCTCGAGACTGCCCCCCGATAGCAAGTTCAAGTTCAACTAGAGAAGACCGCCCATTCTGTTCAACTTCTGCCCGAATATAGGCAGAGGACTTTCCATTGGCTACGAGTGCATCCACCTTCGCCCCGCGAAAAGAACGGGCCCCGCTCAAAAGAGCGAGACCCTCAACGAAATTGGTTTTCCCGTGCCCATTGAGGCCAATAATTAGGGTGACTTTGTGATCAAGCCCAATTTCGGTTGTCAGGTGGTTGCGGAAATCTGTAAGCCATAGACGTTTGACGATCACCGCTTCGCCGTAACGGTTAAGAGACCCGAACTGGCATTAACAGATAAAGAAAATCTCCACCTTCACTTGACCGAAGCACAGCGGGTTTTAAAGCGTCGAGAGTTTCGAGAACCACTTCATCACCAGGTGCAGCTTCCAAACCTTGGATCAGATAGTCCGGATTGAATGCGACGGTGAGTTCGTCACCCACATACTGGGCGTCTACCTCTTCATGGGCTTGGCCTACATCTTGCGTCACAGCCATTAATTCCACACAGTCTGACTTCTGGGTAATTCTCAAAGGGGTGGTATCTCTCGCCATAAGTTTCACCCGCCGAACTGCTTCTAATAGCGGTTCCCTACCAATAGTGAGTTGGTTAGGGTAGCTACTAGGAATGAGTTGTCGGTAATTAGGGAACTCCCCCTCTATGAGTCGCGTGGTTACCTGAACCTCGCCGTCCTTGACTGAAACATCAAAGGTGACTTCCCGTTCACCTAAACGAACCCTCACTTCTTCTGATTCACCTAAGACGCGACTTAGTTCCTCAAGAGCTCGCGAAGGGACAAGTACTTTTTGGCCATCGCTAAGAACGGTTGCATTGGGAAGGTCACGAACCGCGAGACGATAAGAATCTGTGGCCACCAAACGAAGACCGCCATCTTCAGCTGACATCAACACACCAGTCAAAATTGGGCGAGCATCATCACCACTTGCTGCTCTGACAACTTGCTTAAGACCAGCCGCAAGATCAGCAGTAGCAACTGTGACTTCGTCACCACTCGGATCTGCAAGAACAGGAAAATCATCTACTGGGAGGGTGCGCACTGAGAACTGTGACCGCCCTCCAACAATTTTTGCCTCTTCCCCAGAAACTTCGACTTCCACCGCTCCTGAATCAAGAGATCTCACAATATCGACTGCTATGCGCGATGGGAGCACCGCCTCCCCTGGTTCGGTTACCGCCACAGAAACCGACGCTCTCACGGTGATTTCTAAGTCGCTTCCTGTGATCGTTAGGAGATCATCGCGAGCCTTGAGGTGAATACCTGTGAGTACAGGCAGAGCGCCACCGCGACTACTCACAGCTCGGCTTGCCGTTCCTAATTGCTCGACGAGTGCATCACGTTCACATCGGAATTTCACGTCGAACTTCCTCTCTTTAAATGGGTTTTAAAATTTAATAGTGGCAATAGGTCCTGTGGATTGTGGACAATAGGGCGAATCCGCTGGTCAGTCATTGTTTCTTTATCGACACTACTGTCCACTGCTGCCCACAGGGAACCCCGCTGGGTAAAGAAAACTCTCGGTTTGTGTGGATAAGTCGAAATTGTCCACGGGGTCTCCACAATGCCGTCCAGAACCTTATCCACGGCTTATGGGGACTTAATATCGGAGATCAAAGCGCTTACTTGGTCGTATACCTGTCGGCGTTCAGCCATTTGGTTTCCCACTTTTTCAACCGCATGCATCACTGTTGTGTGATCTCGCCCTCCGAATTCCCTGGCAATCGCTGGATAACTCAGATCAGTTAATTCTCGAACGACATACATGCTTATTTGACGTGCTTGCACCAGACTCCGATGGCGGCGCTTTCCTTTTAGTTCGTCAATGTCATAACCGAACATTTCGGAGGTTGCATTGATAATGACTTCAGAAGTAATCGGTCTCGACTGGTTGCTGTGAATAATGTCTCTCAATACTCGTTCGGCTAAATCAACAGTTAATGGTTCATCTGTTAACGACGCGTAGGCACTGACCCGGATTAGTGCACCTTCAAGCTCGCGAATGTTGTTGGTGATGAGTTCAGCGATGAATTCCAGTACTTCGTCAGGAACATCACCACGCGCAACTTCAGTTTTCTTTCGCAGGATCGCCAGCCTGGTTTCAACGTCAGGTGGTTGGATGTCTGTTATGAGACCCCATTCAAATCTGCTTCGTAACCTGTCTTCTAATGTCGCAATGTTTCTTGGTGGGCGGTCAGAAGATAAAATAACTTGGCGTCCGGCTCCATGAAGAGAGTTGAACGTATGGAAAAACTCTTCTTGTAGTCCTTCTTTGCCTTCCATGAACTGAATGTCGTCGATCAATAGCACGTCGATGTCGCGGTAGCGCCTTTTGAAGGTGTTGGTGGTTGAGGTTCGAATAGCTTCAACAAATTCATTAAGGAAGGTTTCACTTGAGACGTAACGGGCTGTGTAATTGGGGTAAGTGCTTCTGATGTAGTGCACGATCGCTTGGAGCAAATGGGTCTTGCCTAGTCCAGCTCCTCCATGAATGAATAGAGGGTTGTAGCTGCGGCCAGGGGTTTCGGCTACTGCCAGCGCAGCAGCGTGAGCAAATCGGTTACTTGTGCCAGTTACGAATGATTCAAAGGTGTACAGCGGGTGAATCGTGTTGGTATAGGAGTCTCTCCGCTCTGCGCTTCGGTGGCTCTCAATTTGGGTGGGACTGTCAAGCCGATCTTGGAGGTCCGGGGCTGAAGGAGGTTCTTGCCGAATCTGTGGTGTCTCGGCGATACCCACAGAGGTATTGAGCTCTGGCTGAACTTCGATGTCAATTGCGGCTGTTTCACAACCAGCGTCGGCTAACGCTGCTTGGACCATGGGTAGGTAGCGGTTCAACACGCGATCACGAATGAGACCGCTAGGTGCTACGAGAACGACTCTCTCAGGTGACATTGCCACGACGTGGAGGTCGCGAAATGATGTCAACCACACGGCTTCTGACACTTGGCTCCGAAGCAAACTCTTGCAGGTTGTCCAGGTTGAGTCGGAATTCAACGCGTCAAGACGAGTAACGTCGTTTTGGTCTGAGTTACTTACGGTTTCGTCAGCCACAAGGCCTCACAAATCAAGCCGTGTGGAAAACCTGTGGCTGCTGTGTAAAACCCTAGGGTCCACTCGTTCGTGGGTTGTGGAACCTAGCACTCCGTGGCGAACAATGGTTAAAATACTACTTAAAGTGTTAAATTCTTACGAATTCGGTTTGGATTAGCACGTTGCGCGCGAGAATCTGGTTAGCGTTGCGAGTTTCGAGGTCTTTAGAGAACGAAGTTTCTATTTCAAGGCAATGTCCTCTAGGCTGGTGCCGTTCGGGTGTAGTCAAGAGACTCACCAGGCAAGACTTATTTAAAATTCCTATTCCGACGTCCGTATTGTTGTCCTTGTGAAAGGAAATCCTGGGTTCTAGACGTATCCGCAACCGCTCAAAACGTTGCCGTCTGGTTTCCTCCCCCTTTCGTGTTCCTCAGCGATAGGCGTCCGCACGGCCAAATTGGAGGCCGACACCATGAAACGTACTTTTCAACCAAATACTCGTCGTAGGGCCCGCCGACACGGGTTTCGTCATCGCATGTCAAGCAAAGCTGGGCGTGTCATCATCAAGTCGCGTCGTGCCAAGGGCCGTCAGCGACTGAGCGCTTGATTGAAAGTTGTAGCCAGCGAAGCGATTTTGCGATACTGAACCGAGCAAAACGGGTATCTGGCCGCATTTTGTGGATGATGTTTTCCCCCGACGTAACCCTTGATCACCCGCGTGTGGCCTATGCCATCGGGCGCTCTCGAGGAACCGCAGTACAAAGAAATCGCCTGCGGCGTCAAATTCAGGCAGTTTTACGCGAGAAAGGTAACACTGTTCTCAAAGGTCGTTACCTCATTGGAGCCCGTGTTCCTGCGGTTTCAGTGACTTATCCACAAGTACATGATGACATTGTTGAATTAATGAAGAAAACCCGAGAATTAACATGAGTTTGTTAGGCAAAGGACTCTTAGGTGGGATTCGTTTCTACCGGGCGCTTTCTAGCCGGCGGGTCCCCGTCTGTCGATTTGATCCGACTTGTTCTCAATACGCAATCGACGCCATAGAGGCCCACGGCGGTTTACGCGGCACTTTTTTTGCTGTGCGTCGCATCATACGTTGTCATCCATGGGGTGGTCAGGGGTATGACCCAGTGCCAACCCTCGTACACGAAGCTGAGGCCCAATGTTCAATGTGATTGCCCGAGTGCTTGCCTGGTTGTACGACTTTTCGGGCAGCTATGCGATATCGATTGCCCTTTTGACATTGCTAATCATGCTGGTCCTAACCCCGCTGACCCTTAAAGGCACACGCTCCATGATGCGGATACAAGTGCTTCAGCCAGAACTCAAGCGGATACAAACTAAACACAAAGGTGACCGTCAAAAGATAAACGAAGAAACTATGGCTCTGTACCAAACACACGGAGCCAACCCATTATCCGGCTGTCTCCCCACTCTGGTCCAGCTCCCAGTGTTCCTGGTTCTTTACAGGGTCATTAATGGAATGACGAAAATCGGTGGTGATGGGATTCCAAACCCTTCCTACTTGGACAAAGAATCAAACCTATATAAGGACCTAGTCGCCGATGGCGGCGAAATGGTCTCCTTTGGCATTGACCTGTCGGAAGCAGCGAAAGACGTCATTCAGTCGAACTTCGTGGATGGACTCCCCTACCTAGGCCTCGTTGCTGTCACCTTTGTTTTGTCTTTCCTCCAACAATCACAAATGAAGGCACATAGAGGCGATGCTGCGGCGCCAAACCCGCAGATGGAAATGTTGATGAAAATCATGCCCTACATGCTTCCTGTGTTCGCATTTGTGGTGCAGGCAGCGCTTGGGGTTTATTTCATTGCGTCGAGTCTTTATCGCATCGGGCAGCAATCATTTATTCACAAGACGATGAAACCCGTGACCACCGGTGAATCAAACACCATCGAAGCTGAAGTTGTTGAGGAAAGTGAACCTGTCACAAAAGACGTACCTAACCGGCGCTCTCAAAAAGCTGTAGCGGCCGAGGATGAACGTCGCAACGCACGCGAACAGCGCAGCAAGAAACGTCAATCCGGAAACCGTAAAGACTCCCCCAAAGAGAGACCATCGAAGCCAAAAAAGCCTCAGAACGAACCGGAAACGAAACCGATTCAGTCCAAACGCACATCGGGCGATGGGCGAACTCGAAAGCGGCGGAAGTAGGTAAACATGGATTGGATCGTGACAACTGGTCCCACCGTGGACGACGCGGTGGAAATAGCGCTCGACGAACTTTCAGTTTCTAGGGAAGACGTGGAATTCGAAGTAGTCGCTGAACCCAAAGTGTCGATTTTTGGCTTCCGACGGAAACCAGCCAAGGTGCGCGTTCGTGTTCGACCCGTCGCCCCGCCCCCCAAACGAGACAGACGTCGCCCTGAAAGAAGTTCGAAAAATAGAAAACCTCGAAACTCGGAGCGAAAAGACAAACCGAAAACAGGGGGTTCTTCGAGGAAGCGGACTGCACCAACTCCGGGTAACCCCCGCGGTTCGAACGACTCTGGAACCTCAAAAAGAAGCGCACCAAAGGCTGACAAGGGGCGTGACCAGAAGCCGGACGCTAAGCCAGCTCCTACAGGAAACCGCCGTAAACGGACGATCAGCTCGGCGCAGACGCCGCCCCAAACAAAATCATCGAACATACGTTCGAATCAAACAACTGACGATGCTCAGACGCCGGCCAAAGCGCCCACAATTCGACGAACCCGTAAGATCGACCACTAGGGACTAAGTCCCGGAATGAGAAGCAGGAGACTGCGATGACTACTGAAATCACTGTAGAAGAACAACAAAAGATGGTTGGTGAGTTCTTAGAGGGACTGGCCAAATCGTTTGGTATTGAAGCGACCATTCAAAACGTTGCCGCTGACGAAGACAGCTTCGAAGTGAATTTGGATGGCGACGATAAAGAATTAGGGCTCCTTATTGGACCCAAGGGGAACCATCTGGTTGCCATGCATGAAGTGTGTAAAACCATGTTGCAACGTCGGCTAGCTGGCATGGACCGCGCTCGTGTCCGCGTAGACGTTGGGGGTTATAGGGCCCGGCGACGTGAAGCTCTCCAGGCCTACGTCCAGGAACTAGCCCAAAACGTGATTTCCTCAGGGGTAGAAAAAGGTTTAGAACCAATGAACGCGGCTGATCGTAAGGTCGTGCATGATGCCGTCAATGAAATTGATGGGGTGTCTACGGTTTCGGTTGGCGAGGAACCTCGCCGGCGAGTCGTGTTGACCGTTGCTAGTGACTGATTGATCTAATGAGGCGGCCTGAGTTAGCGGCCGTGTTTGAACAGTCCCAAGTTCTCGGTTACATAGGACCTGGAAACATCGATGAACACATAGAACATGCAAGAGCCCATCTTGACGCGGCAAACCCCACAAAAGGTTCAAGATGGTGTGATTTGGGCTCTGGCGGTGGACTGCCAGGTCTGGTAGTCGGGTATGACCGCCCGGATCTGCGAATAGTTCTTTTGGATAGGTCAACTGCGCGAACAAATTTTTTGGATCAAGCCGTTATCGATCTAGGCCTTCAACAGTCTGTCGAAGTGTTGACTGGTGACGCCGCAGTTGTGGGCCATCGCAGTGATCATCGAGGGACTTACGACGGGGTGTTTAGTCGATCGTTCGGATCGCCAGCGATAACTGCGGAATGTGCCGTGGGGTTGTTGCGACTTGGTGGACGGCTCGTTGTTAGTGAGCCGCCTGACCCACCAGTGGAGCGTTGGCAACAAACCATTCTTCACTCTATGGGATTTGGTGAACTTGAGTTCCTAGTTACATCACCAAGGTTTGTCTCTATTTCGTTGGTCAGACCTATAAGGAACGAATTGCCGAGAAGTTGGAAGAAAATAACTAAAGCTCCGATGTTTTGAACAGAGAACCGGCACATGTTCCACGTGAAACCAAGAAAGCCTTCGGTTGTTTCACGTGAAACAACGTTTTGTTGACAGCAACCAAGCTGAAATGGCTGTTCTTTGGTTGAGAGTGCTTGACCCAGATGGTTGCAAGGACTGAGATGAGTGCCAGAGAGATGAGCCCCGGGTTCATCTGAAAGAGTCGGAACTTCATGACCCGTGTTCTCGCGGTTGCTAACCAAAAGGGTGGCGTAGGTAAGACCACGACAGCTATTAGCGTTGCGACAAATATTGCTTTGGCCGGATGGCGCACCCTTCTCGTCGACGCAGACCCACAGGGAAACGCGACGACCGGGTTTGGGATTAACCCACGAACCCTGGAAAGTTCTACCTACAACGTCTTGGTTCAACAGCTCCCTATAAGCGCGGCACGAATCCCAACCGAGGTTGATGGGTTGGACTTGTTGCCCTCAAATCTTGATCTTGCAGGAGCTGAAGTTGAGTTGGTTCCCATGTTCAGTCGAGAACTAAGACTTCGTTCGGCTATTTCGTTGGTTGCTAACGAGTACGACTACGTTCTGATTGATTGCCCGCCGAGTCTAGGATTGGTTACCGTTAATAGCCTCGCTGCCGCTCGTGAAGTGCTCATCCCTGTCCAATGTGAGTACTACGCGTTAGAGGGTCTGGGTCAACTTCTAAGCAACGTGGACCTAATTCGTCAGAATCTCAACCCTGACCTCGAAGTGACGTCCATTGTCCTGGTTATGTACGACGCCCGGACTCGTCTCGCTGAGCAAGTGGTAAGCGAAGTTCGGAGTCATTTCGGAGATATGGTGCGCACGACAGTGGTGCCCCGTTCCGTTCGGTTATCTGAGGCGCCTAGCTATGGTCAGCCTATTGAGTTGTATGACCCAGCTAGCCACGGCGCAGTGGCCTACCGCGAAGTCACCAAAGAAATATTGGATCAACAAGCCTCGGGTATGTCTATACCCGAAAGGAGCCCATGATGTCTAAACCACAAGGAGGATTGGGGCGTGGACTAGGAGCGTTAATTCCGACTGTGACGCCAGTCGATCGACAGGATAAAACAGCTAGTTCTCAACCTGTTGAGAGAGAAGAGCTTCATGTTGGACCATTTGATGGACCCTCCCAGGCCAGTGGGTACGTTGAATTGCCGTTAGATGCTGTCGTGGTGAATAAGTCCCAGCCAAGAAAGATTTTCAGTGACCATGCATTGGAAATTCTTGCGGCTTCGATCAAAGAGTTCGGAGTGCTACAGCCGATTGTTGTCAGGCGTACAAAAGATGCCCAAACATATGAACTGATAGCGGGGGAGAGGCGGTGGCGGGCTTCGCGGCTTGCCAGCTGCAGCACTGTCCCTGCGATTATTAGGGCTTCCACCGACGAATCAAGTTTGGTTGAAGCACTTATTGAGAATTTACATCGAGAGGACTTGAATCCGTTAGAGGAAGCCGCTGCCTTCCAACAATTGATCGATGATTTTGGCGTGACTCACGCGGAGGTGGCCTCCCAGATGGGCAAAGGACGGGCGACGATTTCCAATTCCTTGCGCTTGTTGGAATTGTCTACCGAAGCGCAAGCAGCTGTCGTTGAAGGAAAGATCAGCGCTGGACATGCTCGGGCGTTGCTCGCGTGTGGTTCCCCGCACCAGCAGGTGGTGCTTCTCGAGAAGATTATTACTGAAAACTTGTCTGTTCGAGATGCGGAGAAGTTTACAAAGGGTTCAGGTGTGAATAAACAGCCGTCATCTGTCTCTTCCCAAAGGGAAAACCCTGTTCCCCAAGCGTCTATTTTGGAGGCACAGACTCAGTTAAGTGAACGGCTGAATACCACAGTGAGTGTTCATTTGGGCAGTAAACGTGGAAAAATCACGATTGACTTTGCCACGGTAGGTGATCTTCACCGGATCTATGACATTATTTGCCACCAGAGCTGAATCAACCGGAGTCCTGTTGTTCATAACCTGTGGATAAAATCTTTAAGATACTACTCAAGACCCTTTTGGACAAAGTCACGAAGAGCGTGGGTAATTATTTTTGCCATTATGTGGTGGCTGCGAACCAACGCGTTTACATCGCTGACCCGACATAACAGAGCGGGCATTTGGGTTTCCCTCAACAAGGGCAGTCGCATCCCTGTTGACGTAATCCCAGGGAATAGCTCCTGGAGGTTAGAGGAGATGGCTCGCCCAATTTGTTTCCCGGTTGGGCTTTCGAAATGATCCCCGAGAAAATGACAAATAGAGGGAATCCCTTCGCGGATCTCGACTCCTATACAAAAATCGGCTCCAAAACTATTTGCTTGACGTGCATGGTTACTCCAATCGGGATGGTGGGCAGTGAGAACTTCTGCTCCTGCGTCCGTAAGGTTTCGGCGGAGGGAAGCAACTATTGCATCTAATCCCCCAGGTTCAGCTAGAAGGATTTTGTATCCATTTAGACGATGACTAGAAATAGAAAACTTGTGTTGCTCCCGCAGCCGAGTGATGTCCGCGGATCCCCCAAACCGATTTGCTACTCGATGCAAAACATCAATGGTGACGGATCCACAAACACCGTCTGGCACCAGCCCGGCATTCAATTGAAAATCCACCATCGCAGACGCAGTCAGTTCGCCGTGGATTCCGTCTATATGGCCCATTGGGAACCCGAGCGTCGTTAAGAGTCGTTGGAGTTCCGCAACATCGTCACCTCTCAGTGCTGGTACCTGCAGGTATAAGAGGCGCGAGCCAAGTCGATGGCCAGCTTCGACAAGCTGACTCCACGTTTGAGGACCGCAAATCCCATCTACGTCAATGGCTCGCTGAGCTTGAAAGCGCTCCAGAGCTGATTTCGTTGATTCACCAAAGGTTCCATCAACCAAACCAGACGGATGTCCAAGAGAAATCAGACGGTCCTGAAGATCGCGAACATGGGCGCCGTGAGCGCCGATTCCGAACGGGCGAATCGCTGCTGGCTCTATAGGAATTCGCCGAT
The DNA here is from genome assembly GCA_002331465.1 of Candidatus Neomicrothrix sp. UBA2110. Lineage (GTDB taxonomy): Bacteria > Actinomycetota > Acidimicrobiia > Acidimicrobiales > Poriferisodalaceae > UBA2110. The sequence goes on from DCYM01000032.1 coordinate 10,739, forward strand.
CTCCTCAAGCAGAGCACCCTTGGGCTTAGCCCCAATAAGCTTTTTGGCAGGCAAACCGTTTTCAAAAACAATTAGAGCCGGAATGCTCATAATCTCGTAACGGCGGGCCAGATCAGGGCTTTCGTCAACGTTAACTTTCGCTATTTTGATTCCTTCGTGTTCTGAAGCGATCTCTTCAAGAATTGGAGCAATCATTTTGCAAGGGCCACACCACTCAGCCCAGAAATCGACAAGGATCGGAGTATCCGAAGAACTGATCGCTTCGTCAAAAGAATCCATATCAAGGTCGGTAATGCCCTCAGCCATTTTTGGCTCCTC
>DCYM01000032.1:11397-12234 GCA_002331465.1 Candidatus Neomicrothrix sp. UBA2110
GGTGAAGGCACTCTAGTGGCATTCACCGATAGTTAATCGGCTTACCTCTGTCTGCAGTCGCTTAGCTAGGCAGAAGTTAACCGGAGTGTTCCTCTAGCCATCTTTCGGCGTCAATAGCCGCCATGCATCCCGAGCCAGCAGCGGTTATCGCTTGGCGGTAGTAATCATCTTGGACGTCGCCGCAAGCAAAAATCCCAGCAATCTGGGTTTCGCTGCTCTTGGCCTTCGTCACGAGGTATCCATTTTCTTTCAGTTCTAGGTGATCCCGAAAAAGATCAGTGTTGGGGCGATGCCCGATAGCGATAAAGAGGCCTTGAACACTCAAAGGTCTTTGAGCATTCGTGGTGGTGTCTTCAAGCACTACCCCGGACAATTTTTCGTCCCCCTGGATTTCAACGACTTGACTGTTCCAGAGAATCTCTAATTTGGGGTTCGAAAGAGCTCGGTCGCGCATAATTTTGGAAGCCCGTAATTCGTCGCGACGATGGACCAAGTAGACCTTTGAGGCAAATCGAGTAAGGAAAGTCGCTTCTTCGACTGCACTATCTCCGCCTCCCACGACGGCAATCTCCTGATCTCGAAAGAAAAATCCGTCGCAGGTAGCGCAAGTGGAAAGCCCATGTCCAATAAGACGGTCTTCATTGGGTAGTCCCAACATCAGACTTTCCGCTCCGGTTGAGATAATGACGGTTCGTGCTTGGTAAATCTCTTCTCCGACCCAAACCGTAAATGGGCGCGCACTGAAATCGACGCTTGTGACTTTGCTCGTAACGAACTCTGCCCCGAATCGTGATGCTTGCGACCTGAAGTTCATCATTAATTCAGGGCCCATGATTC
>DCYM01000224.1 GCA_002331465.1 Candidatus Neomicrothrix sp. UBA2110
GAGGGCTGCGAGTACCAAAGCAACAGCTCTGTCGGCTCCGACTGCACGGGTTGCTAAGAAGACGCAGACTGCGCAAAGGACGTATTGGGTTACGCCTGTAGTGAGGGTCCATCGCGCCGCGCGAAGAGCGCGGGTGGACACCCTCTGGCCGATAATGAACATCAGCACCGCTAAGGCGATTTCTGTAAGGGGACGTAGCGAGGCAAGTTCATGCTCGCTCACTAATTCGATTCCTGAAGGTCCTAAGACTGCGCCAACGATTAAGAAACCAACCAATTCAGGCAAATGACGACTCGCTAAGAGTCGACTGGCCAGATAGGCCAGCCACGCTAAGACCGCGAAAGCTCCAAGTGTCTCAGTCATCGCCGATGACGATACAAGCCCTTTCTCTCTCTATGACAACCACGCGGGTGGTTTAAGAACCGGTGATTGGCTCAAAAGACGGATCGCGTTTTTCCACGAAGCTCGCGACGCCTTCCTTGAAATCTGGGCGTTTCAAAGATTGTGCCATAACTTGATTCGATTCATTTAAGGCATCCGTGCGAGCCATGTCCATCTGACTCCAGACTTGCTGCTTCATCTGCGCCATCGCCCATGGTGAGCTGTACCGACCCAATTCTTGGGCATATTCGACAGCTGCGCTTAGTAGCTCATCTGGAGGCAGCACTCGGCTCACTACGCCCATCTCTTTAGCTTCATCCGCCAGAAAAACACGGCCAGACATCAAAATATCGAGGGCATTCGAGGGACCAACGACTCTCGGGAGCATGTAAGAAACACCATGTTCGGCGATCAGACCTCGCCGCGAGAATGCGCTAGTAAATTTCGCTCCCTCAGCAGCGAATCGAATGTCGCACATCATGGCGTGGACAAAACCCAGGCCAGCACATGCCCCATTGATGGCAGCGATCACGGGCTTTGGGATCGTGAGAGCGTAGTCATGTCTTTCGTTTCTCAATTGCCGTGGTGGTTCTTCCCCGCCTTCGCTGGTGCCTATTCCCTGGAGCATGTTCATGTCGGCTCCAGAGCAAAACCCTCTGCCTGCTCCAGTGACCACTACTGCCTTCACGTCACTAGATGCAGCGGCGCGATCGAGAGCATCGAAGTACTCGGAACCCAACTCATTGGTCCATGAGTTCAAGCGTTCGGGTCGGTTAAGGGTCACCAAAGCCACCCCATCGATTTCTTCGTACAGAACTACGTCACTCATTAGTTCCCCCTTATTCCTGTGAAGGAGCCCACCATAGCTTTCACAGCGACACTGATTCATAGCTGATCTAAGAAGCGTCGATCTCCTCAATGTCGACAGTTTCCATTACGTCGCCTACTTCGATCCCCAACGCTATTTCCATACCGCTAGTCACATGACCAAAGAGGTTGTAGGCCGGAGCCAATTTGGATTGACAGTCATCAATACAAATAAAGAATTGACTGCCGTTGGTGTTTGGCCCCGCGTTAGCCATAGCTACGGCCCCTAGCGTGTAGTCACCCGTGACTGGTTCGTCGTCGAATCGATAACCGGGCCCGCCGGTTCCAGTGCCTTCTGGGCAACCTCCCTGGATCACGAACTCAGGCACAACACGGTGGAAAGTCAAGCCGGTGTAGTAACCGTCACGGGCTAGATTTACGAAGTTATTTACACTATTGGGAGCCAATTTAGGGTCTAAATCCATCACGATCGTCCCCTTGTTTGTTTCAAGAGTGACGCGATAAATCAACTGTTCATCGATGTTCATTTGCGGTGGTGAGGCCATGCCAGCACCTTACTGGTGCCGAGGTAAAAGGCCTCAGTCTGTTGAGCGAAGTGTTACGCCCGCCAAAGCACCTGTGTGTTCGCCGTGTTCCATGAAAACTTGGCCGTTAACGATTGTGGCGTCGTAGCCTGCCCCGCGCTGAATGTACCGGCCTGCTCCACCGGGAAAGTCATGGACGTACTCAGGTCCAGTTAATGACAATTGGTCGAAGTCGATGACATTAATGTCGGCATACGCTCCCTCGACTATGCGTCCGCGGTCCACGAGTCCGAATAAATCAGCCGTGTCGGAAGTAATTCTGCGTACTCCTTCTTCAAGAGAGAAGAAGCCGGTATCTCGTACCCAGTGACTAAGGAAATAGGTAGGTTGGCTTGAATCCATGATTTGCCCAACGTGTGCACCGGCATCAGCGAGTCCCATCACTATTGAATCGTCATGGAGCATGGTTTCAATCGCTTCGTAGTCCTGATTCAGAATCGGGAGAGAAAGCATCACGGAACCATCCGAACGATCGGTTTCATCAAGAAACAATTCGACCGGTGTAACGCCGGCCCGAGCTGCCTTGGCTTCCAAGGTCCCTTCGGGTCCTACCCTGTAGTCGGGGTCTTCTGCATCGAGGAGATACAGACGGCTTAGGTCGATCATGGCGCTGCCCCTGCCATGAATTTCTTCGGGACTATTCGCCTCCTCGACAAGACGTCTGCGGCTTTCTGGGTCTCTGACGAGAGCTAACCGGCCGCCGAGGTCCATGTGCTGCATCGACTTCCACGTTGCGCCGGCGCGCGCCCATGGCGTGCGGTGTTGAATACCTAGCACCACGCCGATCGGACGACAAGTAGTTTGCGGCCGTAGGGCTGCCCCCTTTGAGTTCTCTGACGCAACTTCAGCAAGCGCCACGTCGCTCATGTCTGGGCGCACCGCGTTGTACACAAGTCCGAAAGTTGATGGTCGCCCGCTTCGCCGGGTGATCTCTCCCAGTGTTCGGATCTCATGTTTCAGACCAGCCCAGTCCGCTCCGGCTTTCTCGAATCGCGGCGCGGATTCAAACACCCCTCTGCCATGGCGACCCAACACATCGGCGAAGGCGTACAGTTCATCGTCATCGGCGAACGTTCCGGGTATAGGACGGCCGTCGGGAGTTCGATGCAGCAGGGTACGAGAGGTAGAGAACCCGAGAGCTCCTGATCCCATAGCCTCATCAACGAGCTCACACATGGCTTCGATTTGTTCCACCGACGCGGGTTCTTCGTCAAGGCTGTCCTCCCCCATGACATTCCAGCGGACCGCCACGTGTCCAACCATGCCACCGACATTTAGGCCTTTGGGTAGCTGATCCAAAAAGTCAAGATATTCACCAAATGTTCGCCAATCCCATGGCAACCCCTCCAATATTGCTTCTCTGGGGATGTCCTCAACAGACTCCATCACTTCGGCTAGGTAGGTGATGTCTTCGGTGCGAACCGGGGCGAATGTGACTCCGCAATTTCCCATTACTACTGAAGTGATTCCGTGCCAGCAAGAACTCGAACCGATTGGATCCCAAGCTAACTGGGCATCAAGGTGAGTGTGGATATCAACGAAGCCCGGAGTCACGATGCGCCCAGAGGCGTCAATTTCGCGAAGGCCTGAGCCTTTGATCTCACCTACGGCAACGATCCGGTCTCCCGAAATTGCAACATCGGCTTTTTTCATTGGCGAGCCGCTGCCGTCAACAACCGCGCCTCCTCTAATGACTACATCAAATTCTGGACCAGACACTTGAGACCCTCCGTTTGGCGACTCCTCCCGAAGGAATTGATCGCCACTGTGCTGTTCTGATGTGTTAGCGGCGCCTTAGCCGCGTAGTGACACTAAGTACGTGTTTCCAAGACTAACTCAGTAGCCCAGCCGACACATCGAGCCGAACAGAGGTACCCTCGTCAGTTAGTCGATCGACGGAGACAAGGCCGTGTTTTTATCGACGTTGACAAGGGGTGGAAACGTAATGAGCGTAATTCAAACATCAAAATTTTTTACGGTTCTTGCTGGGTCGATAGTCCTTGTATTGATAGCTGCAGGGTGTTCGATCGGCTCTACTGATTCGGCTGATTCGACAACAACCCTGCCCACCGTCACCACTTCGGCAGCCATTTCTTCTTCCAGCGCGGATGCTGAACAACCAAGTTCAACAACTGGGGTTGTTCAAAGCGTCGCTGAGCGTTACGGGAGTGCCACCACTTTGGTGCCCATTCTGACGAACGCTGACACCATCACCACCGCTGGACTGGGGCCTGTTCGGATAGGGCAGTTGCTCGAAAAAGCTCAATCTGAAGCCGGTGTCGAACTCATAGCGGCGTCAACCGGAAGCGAGGCGTGTCAGTACTACACCCCTGCTGCTGGTGCAACGGGGGCATCGTTCATGGTGGTGAATGGAGAAGTTGTTCGGGTCGATATCTCGAGCGGCCCGATCACAACCAAATCTGGTTACGGAATAGGTTCAACCAAAGACGCGATCAAATCAGCGTTCGGCTCCAAGATTGAAGAATCAGCAGATGGTGATTTCGTGACGTTTGTGCCGGTAACCGATGGCGACAAGAGCATGCGTGTGATCTGGGAGTTGGATGCCGCTGGGATGGTTACCTCATTGCGCACCGGTCGGCTCCCTCATGTGACACCGAAGATCGGTTGTTCCGGGAATTAAGCGATTCTCGCTAACTGTTTACTCGGTCCCAAAAATTTGATGCGACATCGAGCCAGAGTTGTGTCGTCAACGCGAGCGAATCAACGTCGACACGTTCGTTATGGCCATGGAAACGACTCATAAACTCTCCGGAATCGACGCGATCGCTAAATAGTCCCGCACCGTAGGCAATTGAACCATTTTCTCGGTAAAAGCGAGCATCGGTAGCGCCCACAATTAGCGACGGAATGAGAGGAGCTCCTGGATGTGCCTTCTGCATCAGCTCTTCTAGAAGATGCCACATCGGGGTGTCCGTTGAGGAAAAGGTCGCTGGATCGTCGTGAATAACGCGAATTTCGACTTCGTCAAATAGCTCACCGAGAGCATCGCGAAGATGTTCGTTAACACGGTCACTGTCGCCAGGGGCCGTTCTGATGTCGACGTCTATTTCGACGGAGTCAGGGATCACGTTCGTCTTAATACCGCCATGCACGACGTTGGGCGAAAACGTCGTATGAGTGCAGGCGTGCAAATGACGGGCTAGATCAGGTGATTCCAATCGCGAAATCGCGTCCCACACTGAGGCGGGGTCCAAAAGAGCCGCCTTGACATCCGATTCAAGGTCAAGCGTGGAAACCTGGTGTTGCCACATTTCCGTGAGTTTGGCGTCTGGCCGATACTCACCCAGCCGTCGAATTATCTCGGCGGCCTTGAGTACGGCGTTATCTGCGCCAAATGGCATTGACCCATGTCCGGGTGTTCCTTTGACCTTTAGCCGTCGCCAACCCAGCCCTTTTTCACCTGCTGCCAAGGTGATCTTTCTCCCGTCCGGGGTGTCCATTGGGAGTCCGCCAAATTCAGTCAATACGTAATCTGCTGATATCGCGTCCCAATGGTTTTCGGCCATCCATTTTGCTCCGTAGGTTCCTCCAGCTTCTTCATCAGCCACGCCGAAGTAGACCAAATCTCCCTGCGGGCGAAACCCACTTCGCGCCAAATGGCGGAACGCCACAGCCATCGATGACGTCAAATTGAGCATGTCGACTGCACCGCGTCCCCAGACCTCACCATCAACAAGTTCGCCGCCAAAGGGGTCGCGGCTCCACCCGTCGACGCTAACTGGGACCACATCAGTGTGACCCATAAGACACAGAGATGGTGCTGACGGATCGGTTCCTTCGATCCGCGCCACCATCGACCGGCGACCGGGAAGGCAGTCGTAACGTTCAACTTCTACACCGGGTCCCTCAAGAAAGTTTTCCAGCAGATCACTGTTACGAGCTTCCTCACCTGAGTCACTCTCTCCGGTGTTGACGCATTCGTTCTGGATGAGTTGCTGCAGCAACTCCACGGTTTCGTTGGTGCGGTTTGTGTCGGTATGGCTGAGGTCGTTCATAGAGAGGATGCTAGATAAGAAGCGGCTAGGCGGCCAGCATGAGTGAGTACTACGGTCTCAGGTGTGCCCGACGATCACCTTCTCGAAGAATTTCGTGAGGAGGTAGCAACCTTCATTGCGCAAGCCATTACTTCAGGTGATGCTTGTCCTTCTTTTGGGGCGATTTTGCCACCAAGTCTCCACATGAAGGCCATGCATTGGCAGAGATTCTGCTTCGAGCACGGGCGGGCTGGGGTGCATTGGCCACGCGAGTACGGCGGTATGGGTTTGACTACCGATCACAACGTCGTTTGGCACGAGGAATGCGCGGCCGCTGAGGTAGCGCCGTACCTGAACCTGCAAGGCCTAGTACTTGCAGGCGAAGCCATTATGCGGTCCGGTACGGAGCGCCAACGTGAAACTTTTCTTCGCCCGACACTGCGAAACGACATTCTTTGGTGTCAGTTGTTCAGCGAGCCTAGTGCAGGGTCCGACTTGGCAGGTCTGCAAAGCTCCGCTGTTCTTGATGGAGATCACTTTATTCTAAATGGCCAGAAAGTCTGGTCTTCTAACGCCCAGTTAGCGCAGTTCGGCATTCTCATGGCCAGAACCGATGCCGAACTACCGAAACACAAAGGAATCACTTTCTTTTTACTTGATATGGCCCTCGCTGGCGTTGAAGTGCGGCCGATTAAACAAATGACGGGCGAAAGCGAGTTTTGTGAGGTGTTTTTCTCCGATGTGATTGTTCCCTCCGATGCTGTCTTAGGTGAGGTCAATGGTGGATGGGCGGTAGCTATGGCCGTGTTGCAAGACGAACGCGGTGGCGCTGGCGCCTCAGGCGTCATCAGTCTCCGTCGCCGTCTAGAGCACATGATCCAAGGAGCCGGTGAAGTCAGTCCTCTGCAAGTTGACGGCCTTATCGAAATTCTCAATCGCGGGAAGGCACTTCAATCACTCATGGAACGCAGGGGTGGCGACCCGCATATAGCTCCGATAGCTAAGTTGATGAACAGCGAACTGAGCTACGACGAAGCTCAGTTAGACGCTTCATTGCACGGTGCCCATTCAATGCTCACCAGTGCATCGATCCAAGCTTTGCTGTATTCACCTGGCATGCGTATCGCTGGCGGTTCCAGCGAGATTCAACGAAACATTATTGGAGAACGACTTTTGGGTCTGCCAAGGGAACCCCGAATCGCAACTGACTAGGATGATATTTGCTCGACCAGTCGCTTAAGTATCAGCGAAAGATACCCATGACGTTGTCAGCTCGTTGAGCGGATCCGTGTGACTTTGTACTCGTGGCACCCGCGTAAGAATCAATGCCAAGGTCGGACCTGAAGTCAGCTGATTCGTCGACTAATCCGGAATCTAATTGAATACCTGTCACATCAGCGATGCGATTGAGTCCTTCAAATGCAGACACTGTCGCAGCTGCCTCGACTAATGCCTGCGCGCCGGCAATTCGCAGTAAATGGTCGCGGGATTCGGTGAGATCACTGTCTAGCCGCACTGCGGACTCGGTGTACCGCACTAGAGCCGATCCGTGCTCAACGTTTGCCCCATCCTCAAGTTGCTCAATCTTGACATCGGTGTTGACGGCTTCGCTACTCGCACGGAGCAGCGACACATGGGCCGCCGTTCAGTAGAAACACTCGTTAAGTGCGGAAACGGTGGATGCCACCAGCTCCGTCTGAGGTCGACTAAGGGCACGGTTCCAGACAAGTTCAGCGAATTCTGGTCCTCGACTGTAATGGCATTGGACGATGTCGCGCCAGAGAACTTCGGTGTCGGGAACCAAAGATCCGGCTCGGGAGACATTTGCCAAAGCTTTGTCCAATGTTTGACTGACCCAGGCGCCAACGTCTCCAACATCTGTCGGTCGGACTTGGCTGGGAGCTCCTTCACCTGGCGTAGGCAGTTCAAGAAGAGCCAAACCGAGGCATTTAGCAAAACTTTCGATCACGTATTGGGTGCAAACAATTATCGCCAGTTCCACATAACGCTCTTCGCCTAATGCGTCGATGGTGGCGTTCGCCCATTCTTGGGTTAAGCGACCTGGATCGGTCGTCAATTTGTGAACTAGCTCAACCGCTTGTCTCGGAAGCTCCGACACAGAGTCGTGCGTTCCTTCGATCATTGACGGGCTAAGGGCATCTGAACGTTCCGAACACAACTGACATTCAAACGCGGCACGAGCCTCGCTCATCGCTGCAACGCGTTCGGTTCCTGTCCACCAAGTCCCACACTCCCCAAGACGTCGCCATACTTCCCTGTGAGTGGTAGCGAACATCGGGTCGATATCTAGTTCGCTGTCGTATTCGGTTAATGCCATTACTGGAAGCTACTCGCGTCTCAGACCTCCAAGCCCAGCAGATCGGTCTGACAACGAAAGTTATAAGTCGAATTGTTCTTGAGTAGCAGATAACACCGATGCTTTAGTGAACGTCATCGGTAGCAGTTCGCATTCGAGCCATTTAGAGCGCTGATCCATGTCATGTCCAGACTCGCGCACGCCTGATACTCCATGAGGGACAATCCATCCTGAAGAGTCCCAATCAGCTAGATCGAAGACATAGCGAGCTACCGACGCGGCGGCCGCTCGTTCTCCAGTCTCAGGAATCACTGCTCCGCATCTAACAGTGTCTCCGTCGCCAGGGCAGCCGTCTAAAGGCGGGTGCAGATGTCTCGCTTCCTCTAAAGCCGAAGCGAGAGGATGAGGTGAGGCCATCCGGTGTAGTTGGCCCCACGTCCACTCAGAGGTGTTTTCCCCGAGGCGAAGCTCAAGTTCTTCCAAAGTCTCGTCAAGACAAGCCGACAATGCCCCATCGAGATCATCATCTGTTTCGAGCCCTGGTATGCACTTCCAAGCATCGTTGAAGAGCAATGTCGTTGCCGCTTCGAAAAGCATTCGACTTGCGGCTTCAGGTGAAGGCCAGCTCGGTGCCCCGAACTGAGCAGTAGATACTCCCAGTCTTTCTCCGACACTTTCGCACCATCGGCGGCGTATCACTGCAAATAGCGAAGCCTCCACCGAATCTTCGGTCACCTGGAAGTCCCAATTCGATAAGGAGTCCACTAGCCATTTGCCTCGCGGATGGATAAACCGAGTTGCTCGCGATATTAAGAGTTCGACAATAGGAGGCGCCTTCAAGGAGCGTACGTCGCCGTGAATTCGTTTCATATCTTCCCCGGATGCGGTGGGAAGTTCGTCAAGGAGCTCGACGATCCGGTCGTAGCGGGCAGGACCGGCGAAATCGAGTGAAATGTACGGTTCAGTATCGCTAATGCGATTGTTCGCAGTCACCAGAAAGCCCCTCTCGGGGTTTCGTAATCCTGGCAGTTGCTCGAAAGGCACGGGTTCGATTCCGGACCAAGCATGTTCGGCATTGCCCGGGACTGGGGTCCAACGGTTGCTCGTTGGTCGTTGAAGTACGCGTCCTCTGATCTTGAAGGAAATATTTCCATCACGGTCAGCGGTCAAAAGGTTGTTGACGGGAATCACCCAAGGTTGGACACTATTTTCGAGTGCTTCGCAGGTTGATGCAGCCAACATTGGTTGCAGAGCTTCGAAAGTTGTGTCTTGCCCGATTAGACCAGTCCATGCGACTGAGAGCGCCATGCCGTCGGCCGGGTCACCTATTACGACAGGGCCGCGATCTGTGGAGCCACAAAATACCTCAACGTCTCCATGGCCTCGGACTCGAACCAGTTCAGAATTCCATTCAATTCCTTCAAGGCTTTCAGTTTCAACGAAAACATCTGTGTCGTCCGCCATTCCATGGGTGATGCACCAGGCAACGTCGTCGTTGTGTCCGAAGTGAGGAAATGCTGGGACTCCAGGGAAAGCAAGCCCAATCACGTTGAATTCAGGGCATTCCATGTGAAATTGGTGATACACGTTGGGGAATTCAATCCCCCGGTGGGGGTCACCAGCCAACAGCGGCTTCCCCGTGACGGTTCGCGAGCCATGAACGGCCCATGAATTGGACCCGCCATCGATATCAACCAAGGCTTTCAGAAGCTCTGATTGGGAGTTGAGGAGGGGAGAAAGATCAGCGAGGAGATCTAGGTGCGGTCCGTTTCCGCGAGCAATCACCGATGCTTGATTTGGGTCTCCTTTCATTGCAGCTACCACATCTGGCCCTGTTTTGGCCAAGAGGTAACCGCGCCACAATTTGCGATGCATGGTGCCCATGAAGATGTGACGGAGCTTGTACACCGCTACGCAATGCCAGGGCTCCCAGGGCTCCGGCGGTGCTGGGTGATGCGCGTATTCGGCAGGAAGACCTTTGGAGTGTTCCTCCAACCACCGGTTGACACCCTTTGCGTAGCACTCGGTCATATCGCGCGTTTGTGGGCTCAGTGCAGCCCAATCGGCTTGGGCTACTTGCGCCAGCCCCAGCCTTCGGAAGAATGCGTCCTCTTTTAGCGCTTTGGGGCCAACGATTTCAGCCCATCGGCCAAGGGCCTTAAGTCGGTCAGAATCCATTTGCCAGATCCGGTCGGAGGCCGCTATCCAACCCTGAGCTTCGAAAGCTGCAGTCGCGTCTGTGGATTCGACGTGCGCGATCCCCCAGTTATCCCGTCGCACGGTGCTGTTCATTCGAAGGCCTTTGTCAATGCCGCGGCGCACTCTGCGATCAGAGTTTTTGCGCCTTCACAGACATTGAACAGTTGAAATAAGACGTGCGGTTCACCTTCGAACATTGAGTGGCTAACAGGAACTTTTGCTGACCTAAGAAGTTGGGCATACGCATTTCCTTCGTCGCGGAGCGGGTCAGCTGAACAAGTTGCCAGATAGGCAGGAGCCACACCCCTGTGATTAGAGGCCTGGGCGGGAGAGAACCTCCAGTCGCTGAGTATCTCTTCACTTGGTTCAGGACCTAGATAGTGGGACCAGAACCAGTCAATTACTTCTATTGTCAGAAGGGGACCATCTTTGTTTTCGTCAAAGGAATCGTGGTGCTGCGAGGCGTCAGTTGCTGGGTAGACGAGCATTTGTAGCTTGAGGTCAATGTCAGCATCGCGTGCCATTAACGCCATTACTGCGGCAAGGTTGCCGCCTGCTGAGTCACCTCCCACTGCTACGCGTTTAGTGTCGATGCCAATCTGGGCGCCATGCTGGCTAACCCATTGGACCGCCGCCCATGCGTCTTCGACCGCTGCTGGGAAACGGTCTTCTGGAGCCCGTCTGTAATCGACGGCGAGAACAAGACATCCTGCTTTCTCGCAAAGGAGTCGGCATTCTTTGTCGTGAGTTTCTAGGTCACCTATGACAAATCCGCCGCCGTGGAAAAATACCAGGGCAGGGTGAGGTCCACCCGTTGTTGGCCGGTATACGCGGATTGGTATATCTCCGGCTGGTCCTGGGATGTGCGAATCCTCTACCCCTCCGCCTAGTTCGGGACCGGGGCCCAGAATGTGAGCCAGCGCCTGGTAACCGTCGCGTGCGTATTCGGGTGACTGTTCAGATCTAGGAGGTGCGTCGGCATTAGCGGATTCGAGCATGTCGATGAATGCCTGAGTGTCAGGGTTAAGAGTCATGGTTCGAGCACTTTCTAATATTTGGTGCCAAGCGAAAGCTTACGTATTCAAGATCCGCCTCAACGCTCCATCAAGTTCGTCATCTGTGAATTTGAATTGATTCGCTATCAGGACTGACGGCTGCAAGCGTGTCGAGTCCAGTAAGAGCCTGGTGCCCATTTCGCCGAGGGCGGTCTTAATCGCTATTCCTGGAGCCGGCATCATTGAGGGTCGATGAAGCACTTTTCCGAGTGTTCGAGCGAACATTCGTTGCCGTTGAGGTTGAGGTGACGCTATGTTCACGGGTCCAGAGATCTCAGTGTCGAGGACGTGCAGTAGCGCGCGAATCGTGTCGTGGAGCGAGATCCAACTCCACCACTGTTGGCCACTAGCCAATGGGCCGCCGATACCAAGTCGAGTGACAGTACGGAGGCGCCCGAGCGCCCCTCCTTCATCGGCGAGAACTACGGAAAATCTTGTCAACGCGAGCCGCGTGTTTACTTTTTCGACGGGCGTTGCAGCGGTCTCCCACTGTTGGCAAAGATCAGCGAGGAAACCTGACCCCTTACTCGAGGATTCGTCTAGAACTTCATCGCCACGATCTCCGTAATAACCCGATGCCGAAGCCTGGATGAGTACCGAAGGCGGGTTGCTCGACTCGCCGATAGCAGCGGCAACCAATTTGGTCGTTTCCAGCCGACTGTCTACTAGCAGTCGTTTTTTGGCCTGGGTCCACCGGCCACCAATAGTTTCTCCAGCCAAGTTGACTACTGCGTCAACATTCTCCATGAATTCTGGAGTCATTTGATGCCACCCAATTGACCCCGATGCGTGGGAGCGAGAAACTCCGATCACCTCATGGCCGCGAACTCCTAACTCGCTACTGAGCGCAGATCCAATGAGGCCACTAGCGCCAGTTACAAGAACTTTCATTTTCTTCTCGTAATTCTGTGGGGATGCTGTATTCGGTTACTTAGTGGCCGGTGAAATTGCCGCTGCGTCGCTCCCCCACTGACGCGATTCCCTCTTTTGCGTCGGCGCTAGCAGATAGTTCAGCCTGAATTCGGGCTTCGCGTTGTGTGATTTCTCGCACTCGGTCACCGAGACCAAGTCGCAATGTCGACTTTATTGCCCTAAGAGCAAGCGGAGCGTTCGCTGCTATATCCGATGCGACTTCTAACGCACGTTCTCTCACTTGTGAAGATGGAACGCATTCATCAGCTAGTCCGATTTGGACCGCTTCTTCGCCTTTGTATCTTCTGGCGCTATAGAGCACTTGCGCTGCTCTCGATGGACCAAGGAGTTCGGGGAGTGTGACGCTCATACCGAAACCTTGATGAATACCAAGGGCCGCGAAGTTCGCCGAGAATCGTGCATCAGGGCATGTGATTCGTATGTCAGGCACCATCGCCAGACCTAATCCTCCCCCGACCGCCGGGCCTTGTATCGCTCCTACGATTGGCAACGTCACGTCAAATAGACGTCCTGAGCCCTGATAAAGAGCGAGGGTCGCATCACCACCGACCACCTCTTTATCTCCACCGCCGACTCCATCACCCGCGAAGTCTGCGCCGGCACAAAATGATCTACCTTCCGCAGCTAAGACGGCGCAACGGATAGACATGTCCTTTTCCATCTCGCCAAGAGCATCGGCTATGTCATGAATTTGTCGGAAGTTCAGGAAGTTGTGCGGAGGACGGTCCATGATGACCATCCCCACGTTGCCGTGAATTTCGACATGAAGACCGTCTGCCATCAAATACTCCTTAACTCGTCACCGTTTCGTTCGCTGCTACACCCCAACGCAATGGATCACCCTAATCGAATGGCTGCGGTGAAACTCTTCTGACCAGAGCTTGCCGCGACCTCACAGAGGTCTTTACCCCGCACACGGAATTAGGTCGAAAGCATTTAACTTGAACGTGCAACCTGGCTCATTGTCAGCAACATCGGCCTACATTCGTCTAATCGCAGAAACTAAAAAGCAAGCATCGTAGCTCTGCAGGCACCACGTTCGGATGAAGTGCCTCTACTGAGCAGGAGGGGCATCGAGCAGGTCGCGAGTCACCTCTTCGAGGGTTGGCGGTCGATCGGTCTCGTTTTTTAAGTGAGCGAGACGATCGAAGGTTTCACCTGCATGTTTGAACAACCCGGTACCCAACCCAGCGGCTTCCACTGCATCCGAAATTTCACGCATTTCGTCTCCAAAACGCCAACTCTTAGGCCCCATCTGTTGCGCAACAGTCGTCGATTTGGTTTCCATGCCCATCCCTCGACGTTCCCATTCTTGAAATAACTCGCTTTCGACACCTTGGGAGCGCGCGTAGGCACATACCAATAGCAACAGTGCCCCAGATCCTTTCGTCCAGGCAGCGAAACCGACTTTAAAGGCAGATGCTTTACCGATCTCAGGTCCCAAATCGATCGTTTCTATTGTCGAACCAGCGAACAACGATGCGACTTCCGTGGTTCTCGGACCACTCAATCCGAGTCGCGTAGTTCCTCTTTCCCAAGCTGGTGGGCCGACTATTCCCCCGTCGACGAACTGGGGAAACAACGCCGCCATTTGAGTCGCGCTTTGCGGTGCAACAGCGTTCATGTCTACGTAAACGCCGTCGAAACCCTGATCGGCCACATCAGCCGCTACGGAGACCGCCACCCCAGGGGGTGTAACCGAAATAACCACGTCTGCGCGATTTAAGGCCGTTCGGAATTCTGATTCTTCGAGGCCAGCGTCTGCAGCTCGTTGCTTAGTTGTTTGGCTCCGCTCTTTGGACACCCACAACACGGTGTGACCGTTTTGGGTGAGGGCTGACCCAATGGATGCACCCATTGCGCCCGGATGCAGAAGCGTCACAGTTGTCATTTCTTCATTCTGTCGCGCTTCGGTTGATTAGTTGCGCGCGGTAGCGTGGCCTGAGCACGAGGGGGACCAATGAGTGAAACCGAAGACCAGCCTGTACATCTGCGAACCGAACAGATTGATTGGGATGATCTATTAGGCCGACTGCAGGCACTCCTTCGCATACGCACTACTCCCATTGGCATGAAGCTTTTCGCAACAGTTGAGGAAATGGAATCGATTTCGCGAATTCGACGACCGGATGCAATTCATACGACTGACCAAATCGTAGGAATGGCCTCGCGACTCAATTGGACTGTTGGTATTACCCGGGCAGATTTAGTTGGTGATCAGTGTGGCGCAGTAATCGGCCTCCATCCACAGGATGAAGACTGGTTATCGGGTGAGCGGATGCAGGGAGTCTGGTTCGAAACCCTCGATGACAGCTCAGCGCACCAGGAAGCGATGGACTGCGTCCCTTTCGGAACATACGCGGCTATGGCCGTTTCGCCTTTATCAGCGAAGCGCCTTGACCCTCCCGATATTTGTCTTGTGTATGCCACCCCTGCGCAAATGATTATTTTGATCAACGGCCTCCAATGGCGGGCCTATAAGAAACTTGATTGGGGGTGCGTAGGAGAATCTGCCTGTGCCGATAGCTGGGGCCGAGCTCTCAGCACCGGAGAGCCAAGTTTGTCGATTCCATGCTTCGCCGAACGGCGGTACGGAGGGGTCATGGAAGATGAACTCCTGATGGCGCTTACCCCCAATGATTTGCTTGTGGCGGTCGAGGGAATGGAATTTCTGAGCCACAACGGTCTTCGTTACCCGATTCCTAACTACGGTATTCAAAGCGATGCTCGTGCTGGCCTTGGGGTTAGCTACGACTAACAGTGTCGCTGACGTATGGGAGAAATAATGAGTGACGGCTTCACAAAGGGCGGCTTCGATCTTGGCATTGTGACCATGAACGGTGACGAGATGTTGGGTTTCTATCGGGATGTAGTTGGACTTGAATTTGAGGCAACCATAAATATGGAAGCTTTAGGCGTCGCTGCGATGCATCGCGTGTGGGCCAACGAAAGTTTGCTGAAGATCGTGGTTCCGACCAAGGACGTTCCTGCCGGGCCCAAAGGGGGAATGATGGGTGCCTCGGGAATGCGCTATTTCACGCTGTCCGTTCCTAATGTGCAGACGGCGCTTGATGCATGCGCTGATGCCGGCGCTCCAATCATTTGGGACCGTAGAGAGGTACGACCTGGCGTGGTCGTGGGGATGGTCGAAGATCCTGACGGCAACTGGGTTGAGTTCATAGGTAAATAGTAATTTCAGACCCTTCAACGGCAGCTAGAGGTTCTCAAGGACGACTTGAGTTGCGTGTTCTACGTCGAATGGGTGAGTAAAACACAGGTCCGCGAACTCCGAACTAGGCAAAACAAGGGTTTCGTGCATTGGCTCTACTGAAGCACCGAACTGTCTAATTACCCCGTCGCGGTCACGCCCTCTGTCCCTGACATCTTTCTCAAGTCGCCGAGCGAGACGCACTTCGCGAGGTGCATCCACAAAGACTTTGAGATCTAGTCGTTCTCGACATTCAGCAAGTGCTAACAGCAATAGGCCGTCAACGATCACGAGTGCTGAGGCCTCCACACGATGTAGGCCGCCGGGTCGAGTGTGGGTGGCGAAATCGTAGTCAGGCACGTCCACTGCGCGTCCCGCGGCTAACTCATCCATGTGGGTCAGCAAGAGTTGAATGTCTAGGGCGTCGGGATGGTCGTAGTTAACCTTTGCTCGCTCTTCGACTGAAATGGCCGAGAGGTCATGGTAATAGTCATCAAATTCGAGCAGTGTGGCATCGGGCCGTTCGACTAAAAGAGCCCGCGCCAATGTTGTCTTGCCGGCACATGATCCACCACAAAGACCAACTAACACCTCAGCGAGGCGTTTCGTTCCAAGGCCCTTCATCGGCTCGCGGTTCTTTGGGCAAACCCAAAATCCGCTCGCCGATAATATTGCGTTGCACTTGGCTAGTACCGGCGTAGATCGTTCCAGATCTCGCAGAGAGGAAGCTATTGATCCAGGCTGAAGTCGTGTTCGGGGTGCCTGCATCGGCGGCTCCTAAACCCGCAGCTAAAGCATCGTCGCCATCCACCACCATTGCGTCGGCACCAAGAATGTCGAGTGACAGTTCAGTGACCTCTCGGTGGTATTCACTCCAGTTGAGCTTGCCAATCGAACTTTTCGGTCCAGGCGGTTCACCATTCAAGAAAGAAGTGAGGACTTGCTGTCCAAGCCACCGCATGATTTCTACTTTGCTGTGACACCAGGCCAACCGCTGGCGGATAGCTGCCTCCTCTGTCCGACCGCGTTGTTGGGCCATCTCGACCAAGCGATCTAGTTCAGCTCGATAACGAAAGTAAGTCGTCGTCGCTCCAAAACCACGCTCGTAACCCAACAGAGTCATCGCTACAGCCCATCCACCGTTTACCTGGCCAACGACGTTCTCCTTGGGCACTCTCGCATTTGAGAAGAAGACTTCGTTGAAATGGCTATGACCTGCGATATTTACGATCGGTCGAACCTCCACTCCTTCTTGATCCATCGGGCACAGAAAGAAAGTGATGCCTTGGTGTTTCGCGTGCTCGGGCGCAGTTCGACCAAGAACGAAAATCCAATTCGCTAAATGTCCGCTTGATGTCCAGATTTTTTGTCCGTTCAGAACCCATTCGTCACCATCAAGCTCTGCCCGGAATCCAAGGTTGGCTAGGTCGGAACCTGCTCCTGGTTCTGAATACCCCTGACACCAAAGATCTTCACCGCCCAGGATCCGGGGGAGGTGGTGCTTCTTTTGCTCTTCGGTTCCCCATTCGATCAGCGTGTTGCCGACCATGCCGATCCCGAAACCGTCGTTCGAACCACCGGTTGGCAATCCGGCCTTGGTGAATTCTTCCGCGATAATCACATTTTCGTTAACTGTCAGTCCGGGGCCCCCGTATTCAGTGGGCCACATCGTCGCCAGTAAGTGATTTTCGCCGAGAATTTTCCGCCACTCACCAACGAACTCGGCTTTGGCATTTCCAGTTAGCGACCCGATGCCTTCCCAGTTGGCGGGTAAATGTTCCGTGATGAATTCCTGGATCTTGCCCCGGTAGACCTCAACATCATCTGAATAGGTTGGCTGCATACCGAGGACAGTACCAAGGCCAAGACGTAGATGATTATCCTGAATGCTCTTCGCTGTCTTTAATGACGGCTAAACGTTCGATAACCCGGTCAAAAAAGTCGTCATCTTGTAGACCGGGAACCATAAGTTTGTTGTCGATTACCCAGGTAGGGGTACCGGTAGCGCCCCATTCGTGGGCTCTTTCCATCGAGGAAACCACTGCTGGCCACAACTCGTCATTGCTAACTACCCGCCTAATGATCTCTGAGGGGACGGCTAAGTCGTTGGCCAACTCGCTGAGTACCTCAGGGTCTTCTATATCTAGCTGATCTTCCCAAACTGAGGCGTAAATTCGGTCGTGGTAAACGGTTGCCTCTTTGGGTGAGGCATATTCCACGACGAGGGCAGCCTGATGGGCTCGCCTCGTTGGATGGAACCGATTGGGCGGCACCAATCTCACCTCCAGTTCTTCCGCTATCGGCTGAAGACTTGAGAACTGGCGTTCGTTGGGTACACCGCCATCTGGAATTTCAGGGTGCAATTCATATGGCAACCATGAAACGGCAATTTCGTGCCGTGCTTCGAGGCGAGCCGCACGGGCCCGCGCCAAGTGACACCAGGGTCAAAGAAAGTCCGACCAGACAACAATCGGCAACACCATGAGGTTCGACGGTATACGTTCGCTGCCTATGGACTTCGCTATTCCTAACGACATTCAACAATTACTTGACGATCTTGATGAGTTCATCGAAGACGTAATCAAGCCGATAGAAAATGAAAACGACAACATTCGATTCTTCGATCACCGCCGCGAAGACTCCCGTACCGACTGGGACAGGGATGGTCTACCTAACGCAGAGTGGGAACAGCTTCTGGGAAGAATGCGAACGGAAGCCGATGCGGCAGGTTTCCTGCGATGGCATCTCCCGAAACGTTTCGGTGGGAAAGATGGCAGCAATTTGGGGATGGCCATCGTGCGGGAACATTTGGCTCGTAAAGGACTCGGCCTCCATAACGACTTACAAAATGAGAATTCAATCATCGGAAATTTTCCCACGGTGTTGATGATGGAAAAATTCGGTTCAGAGGACCAACAACAAAAGTGGATACCAAAGATCCTCGAGGGAACAGCCCGTATTGGGTTTGGGCTAACGGAACCGCTTCATGGCTCTGACGCGACTTGGATGGAAACGACCGCTGTTCGCGACGGCGACGAGTGGGTCATAAACGGCGAGAAATACTGGAATACTGGACTCCACCACGCGACACACGATTATATCTTTGCCCGGACCTCGGGGAATCCTGGAGAGGGCCATGGGATCACCTGTTTCATTGTCCCGGTGGAGTCGCCTGGGTTCAAAGTCGAAGAGTTCATGTGGACCTTCAACATGCCAACAGACCATGCTCATGTTCGCCTGACCGACGTGCGAGTTCACAACGGCGACATCCTCGGAGACGAAGCCCGAGGCCTGCAAACCGCCCAGCTTTTCGTTCACGAGAACCGAATCCGACAAGCCGCATCTTCAGTCGGCGCGGGTCTCCATTGCATTGACGTAGCCGTGGACTACGTGAACGGTAGAACAACCTTCGGAAAGCCATTATCTCAAAACCAAGCAATCCAATTTCCCTTAGCCGAGTTGTATACAGAAGCGGAAATGATCAGGGCCCTCATATGGAAAACCGCTTGGGAAATGGACCAAGGCACAGACCACATGGAGATAACCGATCGTGTGGCCATGTGTAACTACAGGGGAAACAGATTCTGCTGCGACGCCGCTGATCGGGCCATGCAGAGTTGTGGAGGAGTCGGATATGGCCGAAGCATGCCCTTCGAACACATCTACAGACACCACCGGCGTTATCGAATAACCGAAGGCGCTGAGGAAATACAGATACGGAAGGTAGCCGGAAAATTGTTTGGCTACGCAGGACGCGCAAAGGGCTAACTCTCGCAAGGAATAGCCTTTGGAATTCCCAAAGCCACGACTTTGATTATTTTCAGGCGTTCGCGTCTACGACACTTAGGCCGTCCTCAAGGCAATGCACTGTTGGGAAGTTACGTGAACCGCAGCTTTGGGGTTTTAACTACTGCCAACACTCTCAAAGCCTCGTTTAGCTAGTTCGAGCAGTGGCGTTACCCGTTAAGACGAAGTTCTCATCTTGGTTGGTGGTCGAAATGGTCAAGTCAACGAGAGTTTCACCGTCTTCTTCTCGAATACCTGCTATTTCTGCTCTGGCTGTCAACGTGTCGCCCGGCCATACCTGATTCACGAAACGTACCCCGTAGTAAGTCAATCGGCCGTCTCCCACGTAGTTCGTGATCATCCGCCCTGTCATGCCCATTGTGAGCATCCCATGGGCAAAAACCGTTGGGTATCCGGCTACCTCGGTTACGAATTTCTCATCGCTGTGAACGGGGTTGTAATCACCGGAGGCTCCTGCGTATTGAACAATCTGAGTACGGGTGAGGTCTTCAACGATCAGTTCCGAGTAGGAATCGCCGACTTTGATTTCGCTTGCATTTAGTGACATTTGTCTGTCCCCTACTGTTCGATCACTTTTTCGGTCACCACACCGACGCCTCGAGCGGTGACGACTAACTCGCCGCTCTGATCTCTGTACTCGGTGATGCTTTCACTGAATTTCAGGACGCCCGCCCGTTTGGATTCTTTCTCCCAGCTCTCGCCTGGTTTCGTTTCTGCTGTGAGAACATCACCGGGCTTTAGGTGCCTGTGGTAGGTGAAGTGTTGTTCGGCATGAAGCCCTCCGGCTGCGGAGCCGGATTCCTTTTCCTCACCTTCGGAGTTCGATGCCTCTTTTTTCTCGCCTCCCATGATTCCAGAAGCTGTGCCACCGCTACCGAACCATTTCTGTCCCGCTTTGGGGCGAAGGAAATAATCAGGGTCAAATTGGGCACTCGCTTGAGCGAATGTCGGTGGGGCAATTATTGACCCCACTTCGGTTCCGGCTGCATGCGACTCATCATGATAAATCGGGTTCGTGTCTCCGATCGCTCTAGCGAACATCAAAATGTGCGAAGCCTCGACCGGGAAATGGTCCACTGCCATGGGTCCTCCTACTCGGATGAAGGTTGCTGAATCATGACACTGATCGGCCCTGTTTGTCGCCTCGAGTTATCGCAGGGCAGATAAAAGTATTTCTCGTATGCGATCAGGGACTTCAATCATCATCATGTGACCAACACCGTCTAGGTGTTTGAGGTCCACGTCAGATAATCCGGC
>DCYM01000103.1 GCA_002331465.1 Candidatus Neomicrothrix sp. UBA2110
GAACTGTTCAAGCATCCGAACGACAGCAGCGCCCTTCTCGTATGTCAATACGTCGTACATTGCCTCGGCGTCTTGCGGAGATACGACTTCGAATTCGATGGGTCGAGTTGATGCGAGAGAATCAGTGTCAAACGCGGCACCGCGCTCCACGCAGAATCCGTCCCAACGCCGCCATTCGGGACGAAAGGCGTCAGTCGCTGCTACTTGCATAAACGTAGCGAACGCTTCCTTCAGCCAAATTCCGTTCCACCAATCCATGGTCACCAGATTGCCGAACCACATGTGTGCGATCTCGTGTGCAATTACATCAACAATGCGAGTTAACTCTGCTTGAGTTGTTCTCTCAGGATCCGACAGTAGAAGAGTCTCTCTAAAGGTTATGCAACCCAGGTTTTCCATTGCCCCAAAGGCGAAGTCCGGTACGGCAATAAGATCTAGTTTTCCCGCCGGATAAGGAATGTCGTAGTAGTCAACCAACCACCTCAGGCTGAATTCTGCAGCCGCTAAACCAAACTCGGTAAGGGCACCCTTCCCGGGAACGTGGACTATGCGAAGGGGAACCCCGTCGACGTTGACCGCCTCGGTCGCTTCTAGCTCGCCGACGATGAATGCGACCAAGTAAGTCGACATCACCATCGTGTCAGCGAATGTGTCTTCTCGTCGTCCGTCATCAAGCTCTGTTGAACTGATCAGTTCCCCGCAACTAACTGCCATCAATGAACTATCAACCCTAAGGGTGACTCCAAAGGACGCCTTCAGGTCGGGTTCGTCGAAGCAGGGAAAGGCGCGTCGAGCATTCGTGGACTCAAATTGGGTCGTGGCAATTACCCGCTCGTGTCCGCTTTCGTCTTTCCAAGTAGACCGATAAAAGCCTCGCAGCTTATCGTTCAAAGTGCCTTTGAAAGAGCAGATAAGTCGCGCTGGCCCAGGTTGAAGAACGACGGGAAAAGCAAACTCTGCCCGCTCTAGTTCTTCATTGAGAACTATCGAATTTGCTTGGATCGTCTCGTTTTGCTCAAGGTAGACGCTTTCAATCTCAAGTTCTGCGGCGTTAACAATGACGGTGTCTGTTTCGCTAACCACGTCAAGATCGATAGACACTGTGCCTTCGAATGAACTGCCTTCGAGGTCAGGCTCCAAGGAGATTATGTAATGCTTCGGCAATACCTGTCGCGGTAGCCGATGCGGGTTCTGGTCGGTCACAGGCCGAACCCTATCCGTCCTTCGGGAGCTTCATAGAAGTTGAGTGACTAGGGTGCCCGACAGTCCCGTTCGAAAGTAGCTATGACTGCCAGCCAGTCCAGATTAGATATTGATGTTGTTGGATTCGGCAATGCTCTTGTTGACGTCCTTTCTCATCAAGAAGACGCATTTCTTGAACGAATCGGCGCTGCCAAGGGAGCGATGAACCTGATCGATGCTGCGAGATCAGGGGAACTATACGAACTCGTGGGGGAGCGGGTCACGGTTTCCGGAGGGTCAGCTGCTAATACCGTGATCGGTATCAGCTCACTTGGTGGCACTTCGGGGTATGTGGGCCGAGTTTCGAACGACGAACTGGGAGACATATTTAGCTCGGATATGCAACGCCTTGGGATTACTCACACAACCCCTCGAGCCCCATCTGATGATCCAACTGGTCGGTGTATCATCTTCATCACCCCCGACGGAGAACGAACCCTCAATACGTTTCTTGGCGCTTCGAACGGTCTTTGTTCGTCAGATGTTGATTTAGCTCTAGTCGCGCGGGCGAAGCTTTTGTTTCTAGAGGGGTACCTCTGGGACCTTCCTGAGGCTAAGGCTGCTATGCGCCATGCGGCATCAGCCGTTGACCCCGAGGGGCGCGTGGCATTAACTCTGTCGGACCAGTTCTGTGTGGAACGCCACCGTGCATCGTTCCTTGATCTGATCAACGAACACGTCGATGTGTTGTTCGCTAACCATCATGAGGTCATGTCTCTCTTTGAGGTGAATGATTTAGATCGAGCACTTGAGATGGCGCAAGAACTTGTAGATCTAACAGCCGTCACGATGGGAGCAGACGGGTCCGTCCTTATCACTCCGGACGGATTTACCAGAATCGCGGCAGACCCTGTAGCCCGTGTTGTTGACAAAACAGGCGCCGGAGATCTGTACGCAGCAGGTGTCCTCTATGGACTGGCCTGCGGTTATGACCTGCAACGTTGCGGTCAACTGGGATCGTTAGCGGCTGAGGAAGTGATTGGCCATGTTGGACCTCGCCCGAACACTTCACTCCGTGACCTTGCAGGTGCTCTGGCTTGATCACGAAGCAGTTCCAAACCACGACAAAGCGACAAGGCCAAGAGATTCGAGTTGTGCATTGCATTGAACTCGAGCTGATGTGAGATCGTTCTGGGGGCTTTGGACGAATTGCTCAAGGTAGATCTTTACTTTGGGTTCAGTTCCGCTAGGTCGGATTGACACCCGACTACCCCCCTGCGAGCGGAATTCGAGGAGATTAGTATTGTGAGGGAACGGCTGATTGAGCCAGTCCTTAATCTCAACTATTGGGCTTCCTGTCAACTCTCGAGGCGGGGTGCTGCGAAGAGCTTTGAGGCAGGATTCAAGTTCAAGAGATTCAACACGGGCGCTCACTTGGCTCGTAACGTACAAGCCAATCTCTGCCGCCAACTCGTCGAGGCGCGTCAAGGGGTCAAGGTTCTTGCTTGTTAAATCGGCCACCATTTGCATGAAGGTGACGGCTGCAGCGATGCCGTCTTTGTCTAATACGCGGTCGTTTACTGAATATCCCAAAGCTTCTTCGTAACCGAATATCCAACGTGCTTCAGGTCGGGCTACCGCCGGTTCCATAATCCATTTAAATCCGGTAAGCGTCCGAATATGTTCAACCCCTCGAAGCGCACAGAGAGCAGCAACTGCTTGAGAAGAAACAACCGAACTGGCAGTCAGACGGTTATCTCCTGTTGTGTTCGACAGTTGATGATCGCACAACAACAGTCCGACGTCGTCGCCTGAAAGTTGATGCCAGCCACCGGCAGTCTTGATTGCTACAGCAAAGCGATCCGCGTCGGGGTCGTTTGCGAGAACCAGATCTATTCCGGCTTCCTCGGCCACGGAGTAAGCCTGGTCCATGGTTCCAGGTTCCTCGGGATTCGGGAAAGGGATCCCGGGGAATAAACCATCCGGTTCAAATTGTGACTCAACTCTGAGGGGAGGGTTAATGCCTGCACGAGAGCAAGCCATTTCCAACGTCTCGCCTCCAACACCACATAGTGGCGTGTACACCCAAGCGGCTTGTCTACCCGAAGGTTGAACGTCTTTGGGCTTTGGTATCACGGCCTCAACATAAGAAGAGATAGCAGTTGCCAAATCGATGTGACCTACTTCTTGCACGGGAGCGAGATCGTTCTCAGTTGGAAGATATGAGAAAGTCATCAACTCTTCGATTTGGGTATCTGTTGGGGGTCTTATTTGTGTTCCGTCCGATCCGAACACCTTGTAGCCGCTGTCTCTCGCTGGGTTGTGACTGGCCGTAACCACAATGGCGGCGGCGGCTTGCCGGTCTCTCAAATGCCAAGCAACCACGGGTGTTGGACACGGTCCGTTGATTAACCAACAAGTGATTCCCATTGCAGTCAAAAGACGGGCCGAATCCAACGCGTAGATGTCCGATTCTGGTCGCGCGTCGTACCCGATGATCACCCCCCTGTGCGCCACCTCCAGAGTCTGAAGATGTCGGCCGATAGCGTCTGCCACAACGCGTACGGTTATACGGTTCATGCGCGCTGGGCCAACACCCCGTTCGGCCCTAAGCCCGGCCGTCCCAAATCGTATCGGCTTGGTGAAGTTCGCTGCTAACGCCCCAGGATCGGCAGATAGCTCTTTGATTGTCATGAGTGTTGTTGGGTCTGGGTCGGCTTCGATCCAAGCTAAAGGTTCGGCTGCAAACACTGGGGTGGGATCACTCACGAAGCCATCCTGCCTCATTCCGGCACGGTCGAAAGGTACCGTGGCCTGTCCGCTACCAGTAAAACGATGCTTTTCCCTACATTTGCCTTTGGCTTGTTCTTCGTTGTCGTCTTCGTACTTAATTGGTTGACGCGTCCGCACCCCACGGTGTGGCGCGCTGTGATTTTTGGATCCAGCATCTTCTTTTACGGATGGTGGAACTGGCGCTTCGTCATATTGTTGTTGTGGGCTATTGGGTCTAATTGGTTTGCCGGAAACAAGATAAATAGCTGCCGTCTTCGCGGCGCCCAAGACGGAGTTCGGGCATGGACGAGCATCGCCATAGCAAGCGATTTAACACTGTTGGGGGTTTTTAAGTACTACGACTTCTTCGCCGTCGAGTTATCGAACTTATTGGGCATGGGAAACGCGGTTCCGATTTTGGAGCTGACGTTGCCGGTAGGGATCTCCTTCTTTACCTTCCAGGCAATGAGCTACGTCATTGATTTGCGTCGAGGCGTTATCGAACCGATGAAGTTCCTTGACTTCGCTGTCTACCTATCTTTTTTCCCGCAACTCGTAGCAGGACCCATTGTTCGTGCCTCAGAGATGGCTCCTCAGATTGCGAAACGACCTGACCCGCGACGGGTGGCGTCAGCGGAAGCGTTTCACCTGATACTTCGTGGGCTCTTTAAAAAAGTCGTTGTGTCGAGTTGGCTCGCGAGCAACTTGGTCGATGGCGTGTTCGCGGATCCTCAGGGGCACAGCAGTCTGGATGTTTTATTTGGTGTGTACGGCTACGCCATTCAAATTTACGCGGACTTTTCTGGATACACAGACATCGCCATTGGTGTTGCGCTTCTTCTCGGATTTCGGTTTCCGATCAACTTTGACAGGCCCTACAGCGCTCTCTCATTAAGAGACTTTTGGCGCCGGTGGCACATCACTCTTTCATCCTGGTTGCGTGACTATCTCTACATTCCCCTTGGCGGCAATCGCGGGCAAAACAGCGACATGTATCGAAACCTCCTCATCACCATGCTCTTAGGCGGTTTGTGGCATGGCAGTACCTGGAACTTCGTCATCTGGGGTGCAATACACGGGGTTGCCCTAATTATTGAGCGGTCATTACCGACCGAGCGGATTCACCCGGTTGTTAGGTGGGCGCTCACATTCCATGTGGTTTGTTTTGCCTGGATTTTTTTCAGAGCCGATTCCGTTTCTGCCGCGTCGGATGTTCTAAGCGCGATTATCGGTTCATCGGGAGACGCAAAAGTGTTAAACGCTGGTTTAATTTTCCTCGTGCTGGCCTCAATTGGTGTCCAATTTGTCACAAAGTCGGCCTCCGCTCGCATGGGTTCGTGGATGAACAGACGACCGGTTTTGATTCAAGGGATAGCGTTCGGTATGGGTTTGGTTGTCATTGACACGTTTGGGCCTGAGGGAATAGCGCCCTTCATCTACTTTCAATTCTGATGGAGAAAATGACCAACGCCGAGTCGGAATCGAATAGAGACCGGAGACGAAACGGACAAGGTTCGCCCGCTGGGAAAGTATTAGTGGCGGGTCTCGCAGGCTTGGCCGTGGCCCTCTTCTTGAACTCCTCAGCTTTATTAGCAGACGCTACGCGTCAACCCGACGGAACTGGCCGATCGGTAGCGTTAGCGGTTTGGCGTCCCATCGAATCGGTAGCTTCGTCTCTTGGGCTGACGTGGCCGAGGGCGACAGTAGAACGCTTACTAGGCCGCTCCGAAGTCGAGCAAGCAATCACCCTCTTGCTAGAGAAGATAGAGGTCGTCGCTACATCAGAAAAAGATGACCGGGTTACATCATCAGTCCAAGAAGAGCAAGAGCCTAGAGAAGTGCCCGGGGAAGAGCTTCGCCGATCCCTAAAGCCCAATTGGGACGCAGACAACCCCTTCCAACTCTGGGTTACAGGAGATTCGATGGTTCGGTTTTTTGGTGACACCCTTGTCTCCCTAGCGGAGACGTCAACCATGGTTCAAGCGACCTCTGAGCCAGTTCTATCAAGTGGTTTAAGCCGCCCCGATTTTTTCGATTGGCCGACCCGGCTCGCCGAAATTATGACGAAACATGATCCGGACGCCGTAGTCATAATTCTGGGTGGTAATGACGCACAAAATATACGAGCCGGGGACGGCGAGTGGTTGGAGAGATTCAACGAGGCCTGGTTGGCTGAATATCGGCGCCGAATCGGCACCGTTATGGATCTTGTCACATCCGACGCAGATCGGGTCCTTTTGTGGGTAGGACAGCCCCCAATGCGTGAAGAGGGTTTCGATCAGCGTATGCAACTGTTGAACAATCTTTATCAGGTTGAAGCAGCCGAACGAGACCGGGTTCAATACGTCGATCTTCGTGGACTATTTACGGATAGCTCTGGGAACTACTCCAGATACCTTCCAGATAGCGCAGGGAAACTTGTAGATGTCCGATTGACGGATGGAGTGCATTTGAGTCACTGGGGTGGACAATGGCTGTCAGCGCTTCTGCTTCGAGAACTGCGAAGGTCACCCAATGTCGACGAACTTTGGGTTCGATGAATTTTCGTACCGTCGTGTTTCTCACAGTCGCAGCGATCGCGAGTTTGATCGTGGCGAACTCGGGTTGGGCGGATGAAGAGCGAGAGGTCGCGAATGACACAACGAAAGCCACGACCACAGAGTTCGACCCTTGGGGTGCCCCTCATCTTCGGTGGCCTGACCCGCTGACCTCCCATCTGGGTAATGAGGAAACGTATTACCACTGGACGCGAGCTGATCGGCGGGCATTGTTGGCAGAACCGACAGAAGCGAGACCTCTAAGTGTGTGGGTGGGCGGGGACTCTCTTGCGGGCGGCGCGTCCCTCGGATTTCGGATCCTCGTGAGAAATGAAGATCGTTGGATTTTTACTGAAGATGTCAAGAAATCGACAGGGGTGGTGAGCGACTGGTATTTCGATTGGGTTGATTACCTTCGAGACGAGATTGCTGACGGCCCATATGACGTCGTTGTTTTGTCAATTGGCGGAAACGATTGGCAGGGATTCCGCAGCGGTCCCTCAGAAAAGGGCGGCACAGAATGGGTGGAGAAATACCAATCCCGAATCACCGAAATGCTCACTGTCCTTGATCGCCCTGGCCGACTTGTGGTTTGGGTTGGGCTGCCGCATTTCCGTATTCCGTTCATGGTGCCCTTACCTGACGTGGTAAACCCGATTTCTCGGCAAGTTTTTGAGAACGGTTACAGATCTGAATGGGTAGATGCTGCGTCGATCGTGTCACCCGACGGGGTGTGGGCTAAGTACATCTCAGATGATGATGGGGTAGAGATAGAAGTCAGAACCGATGACGGCACTCACTACCAACCCAGCGGAGCTCGCCTGGTAACAGCGGCCGTAGTCTCGAAGATTGAACGAAGGTCTGGCTGAGGAGGGTCAGCCTCTCCCGATGTTAGGCCGCTTGCCGTGATTGGCCTTGCTGCGACGAGCGCGGAGCTTTCTCTTCTTTGTGCGCTTCGACATGACGCCAAGGCTACCGGGGTGTCGAACGATTCACTAAGGGCACGCTTCTCCTCGTTATGCCCTACCGGTGTTAGCCGATTGCTCCGACTTCCCTTAACTTCTCGACGTCTTCGATTGAGAATCCCCAATTAGTGAGTACTTCGTCGGTGTGTTGACCTGGGGCAGGAGGCGGCATCTGCACCTTGCCGGGCGTACGACTGAATTTAGGCGCAGGGCCGGGCTGGATTACGCCTTCGATTTCGACAAATGATCCTCGCGCGACATTGTGTGGATGTTGGGGCGCTTCGGATAGGTCAAGCACTGGTGCGTAGCAAATATCGCTGCCGAGCATTACGGAGTCCCACTCGTCGCGAGTTTTTGATTGAATTAATTCTGCCAATCGAGCCTTCTTCTCGCTCCAGCTGTCCTGATCATTTCGTGCGGTCGTTGGCGCGTCCTCGAAGCCGGTTAGTTCGAGAAGTTCGTCGTGAAACTTGCCTTCAATTGATCCGATAGAGACAAACTTTCCGTCAGCCGTCTCGTACACCCCGTAGTAATAGGATCCCCCATCAAGAACATTGTCCTCGCGCTCGTCGGACCAGTGCCCTGAGGCATGCATGCCGTAAATAGAACCCATCAGCGATGCAGCGCCTTCGGTCATCGCGGCGTCAACTACCTGACCCTTTCCAGAAGTTCTGGCTTCAAGCAAGGCAGCACATAGACCAAAGGCGAGGTAAATCCCGCCGCCACCGAAGTCGCCTACAAGGTTGAGCGGCGGAGATGGTTTGTCGGCCCCCCCGATGGCATGTAGCGCACCGGTCAAGGCGATGTAGTTGATGTCATGCCCAGCGGCATGGGCCATCGGGCCCTCCTGGCCCCAGCCGGTCATTCGGCCATATACCAGTCTCGGGTTCCGCTCGAAACACTCTTCGGGCCCTAGTCCGAGTCGCTCAGTGACGCCGGGTCGGAACCCTTCAATTAGAGCGTCCGCTTCTTCTATGAGTTTGAGCACTGTTTCGACGCCGTCAGGGTTCTTGAGGTCGACTGAAACAGACCTACGACTGCGATTTAACACGCTGAATTTTCGACCTCTGTCGATCCCCAGGTCGACTTGTTCCATGCGATCAACTCTCACGACATCTGCGCCTAAGTCAGCTAAGAGCATGGCGCAGAAGGGGCCAGGCCCGATACCGGCCAGCTCAATAACTTTGACTCCACTTAACGGTCCCACAAGCTTCTCCCCACTCGATTATTTTAGATTCTTTCACAGCCTGCCTGCCGATTCACGGCGTAAGGGGGCGGACAAGCCCACCCGCAGGTAGCCTCGCCTGCCAATGGAAAGATTTGGATTTGTTGGCCTGCCGAACGCCGGTAAGTCCTCCCTATTTAACGCCTTAGCCGGAGGTGGCGCCCTAGCAGCTCCATATGCATTCGCCACAACAGACCCCAATGTTGGTGTGGTGAAAGTCCCGGATCACCGGCTGGACGCGCTTGCGGAAATGAGTGCGAGCCGAAAAGTCGTGAATTCGACGACCGAATTTGTTGATATCGGTGGCCTGGTCGAAGGAGCCAGTCAGGGCGAGGGATTGGGGAATAAATTCCTCGCTGGGATTAGGGAAGTAGATGCGCTGGTCTTTGTTCTTCGCTCCTTTGATGACGAAGATGTGCCTGGTCCGAGTGATCCCCTGGAGCATCTGCGAATAGTAGAGATTGAGCTCACTCTCGCGGACCTTGAGTCGGTTGAGTCAAGAATCGATCGCCGTCGCAAAGCCCTGCGGACCGACCCCCGTGACCCTGACTTGGTAGCAGAGGTTGATGCTCTTGAAGTAGCGCTGAGTTTGTTGTCGGACGGTACGCCGCTGTTTCGAGCCGAACTTTCTGATGATCGTCGAGCCGCTTTACGCGAGCACTTCTTGCTAACCAACAAGCCTGTTATGGCTGTATTGAACATTGGAGAAGACCAACTCGAGCAAGCTAGTGATTTGGCGTTGCAGCTAGGAGGCGCGCTCCCCGGCGCTGAGGTATTACCGCTCTCCGTGCAACTTGAAGCAGAAGCCGCGCTCTTACCTTCGGAAGAACGGTCTGAGATGCTCGAAGGCCTTGGTTTAGGCGAAGGTGCCCTACCGTTGTTTGTCCGAGCCGCGCATGGGCTCTTAGGTCTGCGCACCTTTCTTACTACTGGCGACAAAGAGTCGCGCGCGTGGACTTTCAAAGATGGGTGGAAAGCACCCCAGTGCGCGGGGAGAATTCACACGGACTTTGAAAGAGGTTTCATTCGGGCCGAGATAATCGAGCATGATCTTCTACTCGAACTGGGTTCTTGGTCCGCTGCGCGAGACGTCGGCCGCCTCCGTCTGGAGGGTAAGGATTATCGAATGCAAGACGGAGACGTTGTTGAATTTCGGTTCAATGTATAGCGGCTAGCCCGTTAGTGAAGCGAAACCTTGTCTCTTTGGCGATGAGCCAAGTTCGAGCTTCCTCGTTGGGTGACAATAAATGTTGCACCTTTGTCGACAGCGACCGATGTTGCCATCAGCGTCTATTACCGCTGACTTAACCGCCAAATGGCAAAATGATCTGGGGTCGCCAAATGAACGAATCTTCTGAAACGACACATCGGGGGACGCTTTACCTGGTGTCCACCCCAATTGGTAATTTGGGTGACATATCGCAACGGGCTCGTGAAATTTTGGAACAGGCGGGAGCAGTTGCCTGTGAAGACACCCGGCGAACGGGAAAACTTCTAGAGCATCTCGGTTTGCGTGCCCGTCGACTGCTTGTTGCCAACGAACACACTGAAGTCTCAATTGGATCGACAGTGATCGCTTTGCTTGATCAAGGCCACGATGTGGCGTTGGTGAGCGATGCGGGGACGCCAGCGATATCTGATCCGGGTGAGCGTTTAGTGAAGTACGTCTCAGAAGAGGGATATCGAGTTTCCGTCGCCCCAGGTCCTAGTGCGGCTGTTGCCGCCTTGGTCCTTTCTGGGCTCCCGACGAAGCGATGGGCGATGGAAGGTTTCTTGCCGAGGAAAGGCAAGGAACGAGAAGCCCGGTTGGCCTCAATAGCGGCTGAACCTCGAACGACCGTGTTGTTTGAATCACCTCGGCGGTTGCGGGTAACGCTCCATGACCTCGCGAACTTTTGTGGTGGCGACCGTCCCGCGGCCGTAATGCGCGAGTTGACCAAGCTCTATGAGGAAACCGCACGCGGAACTCTGACAGAACTTGCGGCCCGTTTCTCTGGTGACGTGAAGGGTGAGATCGCCATCGTTGTTGGTGGGGCTTCACAGATAGAAGTCGATGACGAAACAGTTGTGGCAGCGTTACGCGAAGAGTTGGCGAGTGGAGAGACCCGGCGCGCCGCGATTGATCTCGTAGCAACGACTCTTGGGGTTGCTCGCAATAGGGTGTACGCCCTTGCCCTCGCAGTTGAGGAATGAAACCGAAGTATTAAAGGCCCACGGCTGCGCGAACACGGGTCGGTACCATGACATGCGTGACCAACCCTTATTACGTCACCACACCAATCTATTACGTCAACGACGCGCCACATATCGGGCACGCGTACACAACCATCACAGCAGACGCCGTGGCGCGATGGCATCGACTACTGGGCCGTGACGTTCGCTTTCTGACTGGAACAGATGAACACGGCCTCAAGGTCCAGCGTGCCGCCGAAGAAAATGGCTGCACTCCCAAAGAGTGGGCAGATCAAACAGTGGTTCGCTTCCAGGACGCTTGGGCTCAACTCGGAATATCGAACGATGACTTCATTCGGACTAGCGAACCGCGTCACCACATCGCTGTTCAGAAATTGCTGCAAGCGTGCTACGACAATGGAGACATAGACCTCCAAACTTACGAGGGCCTTTATTGTGTTAGCTGTGAGGCGTACTTCAACGAAGACGACCTTGACCTAGGGAACTGCCCCATACATGGCCGTCCGGTTGAGCACGTAACCGAAGAGAACTACTTCTTCAAACTAAGCCGTTATGAGCAACCTCTTCGGGATTGGTACGAAACCCATCCTGATTTCGTTTTACCGACAACGAAACGCAATGAAGCCTTGGGGTTTATCAACCAAGGGCTTCGCGACTTCTCGATCAGTCGAACATCCATTGACTGGGGAATTCCGCTGCCATGGGACACAGGTCACGTCACCTATGTTTGGTTTGATGCCCTGACGAACTACATCACCGCGGCGGGATACGTAGACGATCCGGCATCCTTTTCTCAATATTGGCCAGCAATTCATCTCATTGGCAAAGACATCCTTCGCTTTCATTGCGTTTACTGGCCCGCAATGTTGATGAGCGCTGGTCTAGCTCCACCTGAGCGAGTTCACGTTCACGGCTTTCTACTGGTCGGCGGCGAAAAGATGTCCAAAACCCGACTGAACCAGATTGCTCCAGCGGATCTCGTTGCAGATTTTGGGGTCGACGGAGTGCGACATCATTTCCTCCACGATCAAATTTTTGGCCCGGACGGAGACTTCAGTCACGAAGGTATGATTGCCCGTTTCAACGCCGACCTTGCTAACAACCTCGGCAACTTACTAAGCCGAGTAACGACGGTGGTCGGATCAAAATGCGGCGGTGTAGGAACAGCGCCGCGCCCTGACAGCCCACTTGCTCCGATCGTGGCTCGGGAATACCGAATAATTGCGGAATCTTGGGAGCGAATATCGCCTTCAGAAGCGCTCGATGCGACATGGCGGATTATTCGAGAAACCAATGCTTTCCTAGAGCAAGCTGAACCGTGGAAGACCGAACCTGGCCCTCTAGTTGACGTAATCCTGGGTGACGCTCTTGAGGTTCTGCGCATCGTATCGATTCTTGCTTCACCCGCCGTCCCGGACGCTTGTGCAGAAATTCGTCGTCGGATCGGCCTCACCAGTGATGCTGAAGAGGAACGACTTCCCGAAAGTATCGAGTGGGGCAGATATCCAGAGGGCCTTCTCGTCATAAAAGGAGAACCACTATTTCCTCGACTCAAATGAACGAAATGCGCTGGACCGATAACCATTGTCACCTGCCAGATGACGCAGACCTTGCGGCTTTGGTGGTGAAGGAAGCAAAGGACCTTGGCGTGGAGCGACTCATAGATGTGGGCACTTCGGTAGAGAACAGCGCTGCGTGTTGCGGTAGGGCCGCTGAATTCGATGGAGTGTGGGCCACAGCAGGCGTTCACCCCCACGCCGCTAAGGGCGGAATTGAGGGTCTCGAAAATCTTCTTTCTCTATCTAAGATCGTTGCGGTTGGGGAGTGCGGTCTCGATTACCACTATGACAATTCACCCCGTGATGCCCAACGACAAGTCTTTGCCGATCAAATTCAATTAGCCCACGACTACCAACTCCCGCTAGTCATTCACACCAGGGAAGCCTGGAAGGACACCTTCGACATTCTGGACGCAGAGGGTGCTCCGGAACACACGATTTTCCACTGCTTCACCGGCGGTCCTGAAGAGGCGAAATCCAGTCTCGAACGTGGCGCCAGTTTGTCGTTTAGCGGAATCGTGACCTTTCCTAATGCCCCTGAGCTACGCGAGGCGGCGGCCTTAACGCCGGCCGATCGATACATGGTGGAGACAGACGCACCGTACTTAGCTCCCGTTCCGCAGCGCGGCAAGCAGAACCATCCAGGGTGGGTGACGCTTGTAGGCGCCGGAGTAGCACTAGCGCGAGGCGTCGAGATAGAAACTGTCGCCATAGAGTCTTGGAATAACGCATCAAAGATTTATGGTTTTGTCTGATAAATCCGCATTTGTGAGATGTCGCTAGGCTCGAATAAATGGCTGCAATCTGGAGTGGGTAGCGGTGCAACCTGTGCTTTCTAAGAGCTGGCGAAGGATCGCCGTACTCTCGTTATTGGGGGCCTTGGTGATTGCTGTCATTGGAATGGCAATACATGACTCTCGACAGAACACGCATCGACCGGAGCTGCCTCCAGCTGTTCGCACGATCACAGATGATCCGCTGCCGGATCTCTCAGAGGCCGGGTTCCGTTTAGGCGGTCTTGCTGTGTCATTAGTAGGGAGCCTTTTCTCGGGCACACAAGCGGTCATGGGTGTTGGTGATCCTGTGGCGACGTCGACGTCGGTAGTTGTGTCAACGACTGCGGTTCGCGAAAGTTCGGTGGCTGCCTCGACGACTAGTACTTCGACGACT
>DCYM01000193.1 GCA_002331465.1 Candidatus Neomicrothrix sp. UBA2110
TCCGCTTTTCGGCGGACGCGGTCGGCTTGAGCGACCTGGACACTTGACGAGTGACTTTTGACACCAATTCCGAGCGCGTCACAAAGATCCAGCGTCTCGTCGTTGGTAAGACCCAACTCTCTTGCAAGTTCGTAGACCCGGGGGTTCTTGGGCAAGCGCGTTCCTTGTGTGTCGGTTAGGTCGAAGAGCCGTAGTCACCGGCTCCTCCGCCATCTTCGCAGACGATGACGGGGATCCAGTAAACAACGATGTGGTAGACCAAGCAGCAACGCTACCGGTTATCGCAGCCGCTAGTGCTCAGTTACTCGGCTGTTCCTCTTGTTCTTGGCTGCTTTGGTTATCTTGCA
This sequence comes from Candidatus Neomicrothrix sp. UBA2110, assembly GCA_002331465.1. Classification (GTDB taxonomy): domain Bacteria; phylum Actinomycetota; class Acidimicrobiia; order Acidimicrobiales; family Poriferisodalaceae; genus UBA2110. The sequence continues at coordinate 348 of DCYM01000193.1, forward strand.
CTACTTCCGATGAGGCCTCTTCATTTCCTGTTTGCTCACTATCTGGACCTACATCGCTATCCCCAACGGCCGTTTCTTCGGCTGCTGTAACCCAATCGTCAGCAGACATCGCCTCGCTGCCATCGGCGGGTACCCAAGTTTGGTCACCGGTCTCTGGATCGGTCACCCACTCCCCTTCAGCCCAATCTCCATCGGCATATGCGGTTTCTTCTTCGAGGATCTGAGTTTCACTCTTGATGTCAATTCGCCAGCCAGTTAATCGAGCAGCAAGACGCGCGTTTTGTCCTTCACGTCCAATAGCTAGAGATAACTGATGATCTGGCACCACTACTTCTGCAACACCTTCAACTTCGTGGAAGCGAACCTCACGGACCTTCGCAGGCGACAATGCCTTAGCTACGAAGTCGTGCTGGTCTTCTGAGAAGGGAACGATGTCGATTTTCTCGCCGCGTAACTCGTTGACGACCTGTCGAACTCGTGCGCCGCGAGATCCTACACAGGCCCCGACTGGGTCAATATTGGTGTCGTTTGACCAAACAGCGATCTTCGTCCGGTGGCCTGGCTCACGCGCGCATGCCTTCATCTCGACTATGCCGTCGCTAATCTCGGGGACCTCAAGTTTGAAAAGTTCACGAATCAGTCCGGGATGTGTCCTCGAAACAACGATCTGGGGACCCTTGGCGGTTTTCCTCACCTCGACGATGTAGGCCTTAAGTCGGCTATTGGGCTCTGGCCTTTCATAAGGCACCTGTTCCGATTGCGGGAGTAATGCCTCAACTCGACCTAGATCGAGAAGCGTGTACCTTGAGTCCGTCTGCTGGATGATGCCCGTCACGATGTCGCCCTCGCGGCCTGCGTACTCATCGTATTTCATGTCCCGTTCGACCTCGCGAATTCGCTGGGTCAACACCTGACGAGCGGTCTGAGCGGCAATCCTCCCAAAATTTTCTGGAGTGTCATCCCATTCTTGGACGACGTTGCCCTCTTCATCAATTTCCTGGGCAATAACTGAAATATTAAACGTCTCGTCTATAACGACGTATGCGTCATCTGCGGCGTCGGGAGTTCGTTTGTATGCCGACTCAAGCCCATTTGCGACCGCTTCAAGTAGTACCTCTGTACTCATGCCCTTTTCGGCAGCCAGAGCTTGAAGAGCTTCCATCATGTCTGGGGTAGTCATTTGTGACTTCCTCCCTCGTGCTTGGTTTTCGGTTCTTTTTTCCCGGGTTTAGGGGTGGGTCCCCATTCAAAAACGGTTCGAGCTTTCTCAATTTCGTCAATAGGAATGCTCACAAGTCCAGATTCGGAATCTTCAATGGTAAGAAGTCCGTCGTCCGCTGAAATTAAGGTGCCTACTATGCGACGCCGACCATTCATTCCTGGGGTAGTTCGGATGCTGACGATCTCTCCGATTGCTCCAATGAAGTGGTCAACGTGATGGAGGCGGCGTTCAACTCCAGGTGTGGAGACCTCCAGGGTGTAGCGGCCAGGGATCGGGTCATGTTCATCGAGAACCACGGCGACGGTCCGACTTAGTAAAGACAGTTCGTCAACACCTAGGGCGTTCTCGCTTTGCACAAGTACAGCGAGGGTTCCACCGTTGTGCCGAATGTCATAAAGGTGATGTCCCGATGCTTCGATTACTGGCTCTATGAGTGAAAAAATGGGTTCGAGGTGTTGCTGAGAATTTGAGCTCATCAGACCTCCATTCAGCGCGGTGTAGGAGTTGCAAAATATTTGTGGCGAAGAAAAAGGACGTGGGCGAAGCCCACGTCCAGCAAAAATCCCGCTGACCTGTCGATGCAATCGTACCAGCACCTTTACCCTTCCCAACCTGGGTCGAGTGTCGGTGTGGGAGCGGGCTCAGCGTTTTCTAATCATTTCGACGACTTGTTCGGCATGGTTGACATCTTCACCTTGAAGTTCAATCAACGCAGCCCTGTCCGCTTCTGCTTCAGCCTCCGCTGAATGATCCGCTGCTGCCAACGCTCCCTCTACGCCATCAGACATGATTATTTGAGCCCATTCCAGAAGGGCATCAACCATTTCGTCTTCGGGCACAACCTTTACAACTTGTCCTTTAACAAAAAGGTGGCCCCGTTTTCGACCAGCAGCTATGCCTAAATCTGCCCCCTTGGCCTCACCAGGACCGTTGACGACACACCCCATTACGGCGACCTGTATTGGCAAACTAAGTTCAGACAGGACTTCTTGCGCCTTTGATGCAACTGCGATGACGTCGACTTCTGCTCTGCCGCAAGACGGACACGCTATGAGATCAAGTGTGCTTCGTTCGCGTAGGCCGAGAGCTTCTAGTAACTGACGGCCGGCGCGTGCCTCTTCGACGGGGTCGGCGGTGAGGCTGTACCGAATGGTGTCGCCTATGCCCTCGTTGAGCAGAGTCGCGATGCCAGCAGTGGCTTTCAATATGCCCCCTGGGAGTGGGCCAGCTTCGGTCACTCCAAGGTGCAGTGGAAAATCGACTGCATCAGCTAATAGGCGGTAGGCGTCGACCATTAATCGAACATCACTGGACTTGACTGAAATTTTCACATCGTCAAATCCGACTTGCTCGAAGTATCCAAGTTCGCGTTTAGCTGATTCGACGAGAGCGGTAGCAGTGAGGCCGTGCTTTTGTTCGATATCAGGATCCAGCGACCCAGCGTTTACCCCTATCCGGATTGGCACTTGACGATCCCGAGCTTCGGAGGCGATTACTTTGATGTGCTCGGCTTTGCGAATATTGCCCGGGTTCAGACGCAGACAGGCTACGCCTGCGTCAAGCGCTGCCAGCGCTAGCCGGTGCTGAAAATGGACGTCTGCCACTAAAGGAACCGGGGAACGGGGCACGATTCGCGCAAGACCTTCGGCAGCCGCAAGCTCGTTGCAAGTGCATCGAACGATTTCGGCTCCGGCAGCGGCCAGCGCATAAATTTGCTCAAGTGTCGCGTCAACGTCGGCGGTCTTAGTCGTCGTCATCGACTGGACGCTGATGGGAGCGCCTGCCCCCACAGGCACACCTCCAACATCAACTCGGCGGGTCGCACGGCGCTCAAACATCTTTAACAGTCTGTCATCTCAGCCACGTAATCCTACTCAACGGTCCCGCGCTCAAAAGCCAAGGGGGTTAGCTAGATCCAAGTACACGGCTCCTAAACCAAAGAAGGCCAGAAAGGCCACTACCGCGTAGGTAAAGGGAAGCAGTCGGGTTGTGTCAATCAAGTGACGGCGTCCACTGCTCCCCTCGCGAATCCGTTCGTAAGTGGCGATCGCGACGTGGCCACCGTCGAGGGGCAACAACGGAAGCAGGTTAAAGACGCCAATGAAGACGTTAAAGGCGACAAAAAGTTGCATTCGTTCGGAACCGCTTAGCCGATCGCTCGCTCCGATTTGAACGGCTCCAACTAGCGACACGGGTCGCGTCTCAAGATTGTCGTTTGCCGTTGGGTCGTTCGGCGGCGAAAAAATTCGATCTACAACTTCGCCAAAATTTGCCGCAATCACCCAAATTCCGCGAATCGATTGACCAACCATGGTGCTGAATTCCGAGAAAGTCTTTCCCACGGCGGCAGCAGGAGCCGACTTAGTCAACAGGATCGCCTGCCGTCCTCCGATACCCAGCAGCCCCTCACCGTCGGGATTTGTATCCAACACTGTTTCGATTGACAACGTTCTGCCGTCTCGCAAGATTTGGAGTTCAACTTTTTCACCAGGGCGATTGCGGATCGCCTCCACCAGGTCAGCCCATTCAGCCGTCGATTCATTTTCGACGTACACAATTCGGTCACCCGGTTGTATGCCAGCTCTTGCGGCGGCACTTCGTTCTCCATCGATTCCTTGGTTAACGACGGTTCCTACTTCCCAACTTCCTTCTTCGATAACCGGCTCACCCATGAAGCAAAAGAGGACGAACAGACCTATCACTGCCATGAGGAAGTGCATTAGGGAGCCAGCTGAAGCAACTAAAAGACGGCGAGGGTAGGTCTGTTGTCTGTAAGTACGAGGTTCATCCGCAGGTGGGACTTCATCCAGGTTGGTCATGCCGACGACTTTGACGTAGGCCCCAGCCATGATCGGCCTGATACCGAATTCAGTCTCTCCTCGGCGGAAGCTGAACAAACGCGGGCCAAACCCCAAGAAGAACTCTGTGGCTTTCATCCCAGTAATCCGGGCTGTAATGAAGTGTCCGAGCTCATGGGCAAAGACGACAAATGCGATGACCATGGCGACGGCGAGCATCGCTTTCGATACCCACCCGAGCAGGATTAGCGATCCAGCTATTGCGACGCCTCCCACCAAAGCGCGAGTTCGAGGACCGAGGTTCGAGGCAACAGAATCAGACACCAGAACCCCCGTGGGCGCTTTTCGACCGAACGCACTCACGTCCGCGCCGGTCCGCTCGCACTATGGCGTCAACCGAATCGGCGGTTGCACCGTCATGAAGTTCCAGTGCCCTTTCGATTGACGGCGCTATTTCTGACCATAAGATCGTTCCACTCAGGAACGCTTCAACCGCTGCTTCGTTGGCTCCGTTCATCCACGCGGGGGCTGTACCTCCGATTCGGCCAGCCTCATACGCCAGGTCAAGGCATCTGAAGGTTTCTCGGTCAGGCGGTTCGAAGTGAAGCGACTTGATCTCGCTCCAATCGATAGCACCAAAGGGGGTTCGAATTCGATCCGGGTATGCGAGCGCATAGCCGATCGGCAATCTCATATCGGGTTCGGATAATTGGGCGATCGTTGCGCCGTCGGTAAAGGTGGCCATTGAATGAACAATGGACTCGGGGTGCACCACAACTTCTATTTTTTCGTAGGGAACGTCGAAAAGCTCATGAGCTTCTATTACTTCTAGACCTTTGTTCATGAGTGTTGACGAATCGACCGTGATCTTGGGTCCCATGGACCAAGTCGGATGTTCGAGCGCCTGTTCGACGGTGACCTCTTTTAGGTCCGCCGAATTACGACCTCTGAACGGTCCGCCGCTCGCTGTGAGTAGCAACTTTTCCAGATGACGTGGGGCGTCGTTGTCTGCCCTAAGGCACTGATGTAACGCGCAATGCTCACTGTCTACGGGAATCAATTCAGCACCTGGCACCAAACGCAGCGGTCTTACCAAAGGACCTGCAGCAATCAGGCTTTCCTTGTTCGCCAAAGCAAGCCGTCTACCTGAACTCAGTGCCGCGAGCGTCACTCCCAGGCCAGCAAACCCAACCACTCCGTTGACAATCACGTCGGCGCGGGTTGCTAGTTCTTCGAAGCCAGCCTCACCAACCAGGACCTCTGTACCGGCAGGCACTCCAGCCTTGAGTCGGTTAGCCAAGTCTGATTCACCAATTGCTACGGCATCAGGTCGAAACTCCTTTGCCTGTTCGATGAGTTGGTCAACCGATGACCAGGCCGCTAAAGCGGTGATGTCGAAGCGATCGGGTTCGGCCCGAACAACGTCGGCGGTCTGGGAACCAATTGATCCTGTAGCTCCTAGAACCGCGACCGTAGTCACTCAGTTGCCTTTCAACCCAGAACTAAGTCAGCGACGAAGAAAGTCGTCGGCAGTACAAACAACAAAGCATCGAAGCGGTCAAATACACCACCGTGCCCAGGAAGAAGAGTTCCCATGTCTTTGACTCCCATATCTCGTTTAATCATTGACTGGGCCAGATCCCCGATGGGAGCGATGACTGCGATTGCCAACCCGAGCCATAGGCAATCCATCATCGATTGTGACCACGGATGAATTCCGGGAAAACGATTCAAAACCAGAGTGGTGACAACTACCGACAGCATCATGCCGCCAAGTAACCCTTCGTAGGTCTTGTTTGGACTGACACGAGGGGCGAGTTTGGACTGCCCGGTGGTACTGCCGATGACGTAGCCGCCAACGTCGTATGCCACGGTCCCAATCACGGCACCAATAAGAATCGCGTCTCCATTCGGTTGGGCGAGAATCAAAGCTGCGAACGAACCAAGACCACCGACCCAGCCAACGCCGAGCAAGGTCACTGCGAGGTTCGCTGTCACGTGTTGGGAGTCAACGTCGAAGAGAAACCAACACATCCCAGTTAACACCGTTAGGCCTAATACAACCGGGTAGGCCTCATAGCCTCTGTGGTAAGCGCCAAGAGATAAGCCTACGACTGCTGCGATTCCGACCAGGGTGGCGGGGCGGTATCCAAGGTTCTGAGCCGACGTGAAGAACTCGGCGGCTGCAAATCCGAGAGCCAATAGCACCAAGCACAGCACCGCCCATGGGCCGACTTTGAGTAATCCGAAAAAAGCTGCCCCCAAAGCCAAACCGACTGCAATGGCCACTGGAAGGTTGCGGCCTCCCGATCGACTTGGCGAACCCGTTCCCTCGGTTTCACTGCCGCTATGTGAGACCACTCGGTCGTCATCCGTCACTTTGTTTGGCTCCTCATAGTCTCGCCGACCTTCTCGCCAATGTGGTGCTGGCCCACCGAAATGAGTCAATTCATCACCTTCTTCTTCGAGGTTGTCGGGGTTGTCTTCTTTGTCGGCGTTGGCCTCACCGTCAACGAATGGGGTACGAGCCATTGCGCGCTGACTCGGCGGGGTGTCGAAAAGCTCGATCACGCGAGGCTGCTGCCGGGAATCATCTGGTGGCGTTTCCTCTTCGCCTGTTCTAACAGTGTGGTCGAAAGAAACAAGTTCTGTCAGACTGTCCGACTCACTCGTCTCATCGTCGCTGGATTCATCTTCTAGAAGCAATTCAGCGGTGGGTTCATCTGCAAAGAAATCGTTATCGCTGCTAGGGCTGTCATCTTCTTGACCATCGTGTGCCGAAGTTGAGCTGGGATCGGCTTCTAGAAGATCGTCGCGTGTCGATGCGGCCTCGCTTTCACCTCTGGCTTCTCCGACACCTTTATCCACCGTTCCGGTATCGAAATGGGGCGTTTCGTCTTCCTCGATACGGCCGATAATCGGAGCGTTCTCGAATGCCGATGCGTCGAATGGATCATCGTCTTCGAAAAGCGGTTCATGGAATAGGTCGTCGGTCGAAAGTTCTGTTTGGGAGTATTCATCGTCGTTCAACTCGGACACCGATTCCTTGAGAGCCAGCACGTTGGGTCCTGCATCTTCTACATTTATCGGCCCGGTGTCGAATAGCTCCACGCCTTCCGCAGGCACAATCGTCGGAATAGTGTCTGAGCGCAAGACATCTAGAAGGCCTGTGTCTGAAGTGTCGACTAGGTGTGGGTCATCGGGAAGTTGAGGGAAAAGTCTCGAACCGCGCTCCGACCGAGCGTCTACTTCGGGTGGGTCCGGGCGTTCTCCTCCGTCGGGTAGTTCCCCAGATCCAGGTTCCGACCAATGGGGTATCGGCGTCTCATCGAAGTCAAAAGACAACACGGGTCCAGAGTCGTTCTCGTCAGACACCTCTTCAGGACGTCGGCGTTCAATATCGTCAGCGTCACTCTCAGACATATCGACTCCTGACTTCTGACTCAAACCTCAAGCAACTCTTGCTCCTTAACGCTGAGCGCGCGATCAATTTCGTCGACTGCGTTCTGGGTGAAGCGGTCGAGTTCTTTGCTAAACCATTCTTTGTCGTCAGACGATATTTCTTTATCTTTTTCGAGTGCATCTAAGTCCTGGCGTGCCGATCGCCGAAGGTTGCGGACGGCGACTCGACCATCCTCAGCCATCTGCTTGACCACTCGTACCAGATCTCGTCGCCGTTCTTCGGTCAAAGGAGGAAAAACTAGGCGTAGCACCTCACCATCGTTGCTCGGGTTAATACCCAAGTCCGATTCCATGAGAGCCTTCGATATTCCCTCCATAGAGCCTCGATCAAAAGGCTGGACGACTAGTACACGAGCTTCTGGAACGGAGAAGCTCGCCAACTGCTGAAGGGGCACGCCAGCACCGTAGTAATCAACTTTCAACTTTTCGACGAGCGCTGGAGTAGCTCGACCTGTGCGAACAGTCGCATAGTCAGTTTGTGCGTGTTCTACTGCCCGTTGCATGCGTTCTTGGGCATCGTCACATATCTCTTGGGCGAACTCGCTCACCTGACCAGCGTACCGATTGCGGCGCCGCCCAGGATGGACTCAAAATTGCCGCGCGCCATCAGGTCAAAAACGACGATCGGCATTTCATTGTCTTTACACACCGCGATTGCCGCGCTGTCCATGACTGCTAACTCTTGGGAGAGAACATCGAGGAAAGAGACCTCTTCGAGCAGCGTGGCTTCTGGATCGATTTTCGGATCAGCGGTGTAAACGCCGTCGACTCCGGAGTGAGTGCCCTTAAGAACTACATCAGCGTCGATCTCAGCAGCACGGAGCGCTGCAGCGGTGTCGGTGGTGAAAAATGGGTTTCCGGTTCCAGCTGCAAAAATCACAACTCGTCCCTTTTCAAGATGTCGTACGGCCCTGCGTCGGATATAAGGCTCCGCTATCTGCGCCATACCGATCGCGGTCATAACACGTGTAGGGACTTCTGCTCTTTCAAGTGCGTCCTGCAGAGCTAGAGCGTTGATCACTGTGGCAAGCATGCCCATATGGTCAGATTGCGCTCGGTCCATGCCTCCATCTGAACCGGACATGCCTCTCCAGATATTCCCTCCACCCACCACGACGGCGATGTCTACGTCATGGTGTTCACGAACGGCTGAAATCTCCAAAGCCAAGCCTCGCAGAATCTCACTGCTGATGTTGTCGTTGGAAGGGTCGGCGAGCGCTTCACCTGAAAGCTTAAGAACGACTCGCTTCCAGGGGCTTTCACCCTCCCAGCGTTGAGCCCGCTCCAACACGTCAGTTACCGATTTCCACCTGGGCGAATCGACTTATCGTCGCGGCACCCAGTAGCTCGGCTATGCCAAGCTTTTCGTCTTTGACAAATTTTTGTTCAAGGAGCGCCGTGTCTCTAAAGAAACCCGACATTCGCCCGTCGACGATCTTTTCGATCGCCTGTTCCGGTTTGCCTTCGTTTCGAGTGATGTTTTCTAGGGTTTCGCGTTCAGCGGCGACAAGGTCAGCCGGAACATCTTCTCGAGTGAGGTATTTGGGTCTGCTACTTGCAATGTGAAGCGCCACGTCGTGGGCAACTTCTTGGGTGCCATTGAGAATTTCCACAAGCACCGCGTTAACCCCTCTCCCGTTCTGTTGGTGAACATAAGCGTCAATCACGGATCCTTCAGTTGACGCGTATCGAACTATTTGGCCGAGGTCGATATTCTCTTTCAGAGTGATTTTCAGGTTCTCAAGGCCGGTGGACTCTTGAGAAACGGCGTCCTCTCCCTCTGCGAGCACTGAGGCAAGAAGTGATTCAGCTAGCTCCCCAAATTGATCGGATTTGGCAACGAAGTCGGTTTCACACTTCAGTTCCACAATTGCGGCAACCTCGCCTTCGACGCGAGCTACAACAATGCCTTCGCTATTATCTCGGTCGGAACGACTCGCGCTTTTGGCGATACCTTTTTCTCTTAGCCACTGTGCAGCGACTTCAGCATTTCCGTCGTTTTCAACAAGGGCCTTCTTAGCATCCATCATGCCGGCACCAGTTGTTTGACGAAGAGCCTGAACGTCCTTGGCGGTGAAATCTGCCATGGGGTCTGATGTACCTCTTTGATTGATTTGGAATGGGTTAGTTTTCGGGGCTTTGGGAAGGCTCTTCAAGCGAAGTTTCTCCCGCCGGAACGTCATCTATTTGCGCGGCTGGTTCTACTGGGGAATCAACAACGGGTGTTGCTTGAGCCGCTTGCTCTGCTGCCATTCGGGCCTCACGAGCGGCCCCTTCGGCGAGCGCTTTTTGGGCTGCTTCTGCCTGCTCCATAGATACGCGAGCCTCTTGTTCGGGGCTGCGTTCGCCAGGGGAACTGACAACTACGCCTTTACTTTGGGCGATGTACCGGCCCTCTCGGACTGCGTCGGCGACAACCCGCGTGAGCAGCTCAGTGCTTCGAATCGCATCGTCGTTTCCCGGAATCACGTAGTCAATAAGGTCCGGATCGCTATTGGAGTCTGCCACCGCAACGACGGGAACCTTGAGGCGATTCGCTTCTGCCACCGCTATGTGTTCTTTAGGAGTGTCTAAAACGAACACAGCCTGGGGGAGCTTTTCCATGTCTCGAAGACCATCAAGGTTTCGCTGAAGTTTGGCGAGTTCTCTGCCGAGGAGAAGGGCTTCTTTTTTGGGCATGTTCTCAAAGTCGCCAACTGCCTGCATCCGCTCGAATTCGAGCATTTTCTCTACGCGACCTCTGATTGTTCGAAAGTTGGTCAGCATCCCACCTAACCAGCGTTGGTTTACGTAAGGCATCCCTGACGCTTTGGCGTAGGTTTCGATCGGATCTTGAGCCTGTTTTTTCGTGCCGACGAAAAGCACCGTCCCGCCTTTGGCCACGGTGTCACGAACAAACGTGTACGCGGCCTCGAGCAGCCCGATTGTCTGCTCAAGGTCGATTATGTAGATACCGTTGCGTTCGCCCCATAGGTAACGATCCATTTTGGGGTTCCAGCGACGAGTCTGGTGACCGAAATGGACGCCTGCCTTGAGCAGATCCGACATGGTTACGACAGCAGCCACGATTTTCTCCCCCCACGGTTAGTCTGCTGCGCCAAGAGCGACACCGTTGCGAAACGGCGACCGTGAGGTCGTCTCGGCTGTACGTCAACTCGGACCCAACCTGAGTCCGCCGCTGAAGTCTAGCGACGCAACTTATAAAGCGGTCTTCAGTTCGCCCTCTGCGGTGCTTATCAACCGCGAGGGTGATGTCTTCGATGCATTTCTCTTAGTTGTTCTCGACTCACATGGGTATATATCTGGGTTGTGGCTAGGTCGGCGTGACCGAGCAGTTCTTGAACCGCTCGAAGATCCGCTCCGCCGTCGAGCAGGTGGGTAGCAAATGTGTGCCGCAGAGCATGTGGGGATCGATCGGCTAAGCCCTTTGCTCTAAGGAGACCCAGCAATATTCGTCTCACGTCGCTACGGGTTAATCGGTTGCCTCTGCGATTCACCAATAGCGCAGTTGAGTCTCTTGTACCTGAGACGTAAGCCTGGTCAAAGATTTGGCTCCCTTCAGGAATCCATAGATTTAGTAGATGGCGACTAGGCGCATTTATTGGAACCCTTCGCGTTTTAGCACCTTTCCCCAGCACCTCCATAGCCACTCGTTCCGTACTGAAATTTATGGCGTCCAACCCGCAAAGTTCCGCGACACGCAGACCTGAACCATAGAGAAGTTCGATTGTCAGTCGGTCGCGTAACTCGAGCGAGTTTTTTGGTGTCGTCTCATCAAAGAGTCGGTCAATCTCCTTGCGTTGGAGCACTCGAGGCAGTCGAGCATCTCCTTTCGGAGCACTGATATAGACCGTTGGGTCCAACTTAATAAGACCACTTCGGTGAAGCCATCCAAAGTAACGCCGCAGCGTGGAAAGGCGACGAGCAATAGTTCGAGGGGCGTATCCGTCGCCGCTCATCTTCGCTACCCAACCTCTGACCTCGCTACGACCAACAGCTAGGGGGTCGGGACAACCACGGTCTTCGCTCCAGTTGATAAACCCCTCGAGGTCGCGGCGGTAAGCATCAATCGTCGCGGGAGAGGCAGCAGTCAGAAATCGAAGAAACTCGTCCACACGCCACATGTCCAGACTCACTCCCATGAAAGGTACCGATACAAGTGAGCTTCAGCCCACTCTGTAGCGCGCCCATCGGCTTGACGCCGAGGGTCAGGGTGAGCAAATCCCAGTCCTGAGTTATAGCCATTAGGGGCAAGAGTGCGCCGTCGGTGCATACTGCGAGCATGGGTTACAACCCGTATCGGAAGCACAACGTAACAACGGCCGATTACTTATTCTTGTTTGCGGCCGCTTTGGTCGCCACGACACTGGTCGTTTGGGGACTTTTCGGATAGGAACTGATTTGTTTAATCTGGAACCCGAGGAGGGATTCGAGGTAAGGCGAGTTCAGCCTTATCAGGCGTTGAAGCCGTACGTTTGCCCGGGATGCAACCGCGATCTTCCACCAGGACTTGGCCACATGGTTGCTGTTCCTTTAGACGCGCCCGACCTTCGACGCCACTGGCATTACGGCTGCTGGAGCGCAAGGCATCGAAGGCGACCCCGGGGTTAGCCAACAGTGAAAGATGTTGGCCTAGTAGCGCTTTTCTTTTACTCGGGCAGATTTACCAATGCGGTCGCGGAGGTAGTAGAGCTTCGACCGCCGTACATCACCGACTGCTATGCGTTCTATTTTGGCGAGGGTGGGCGCATGTAACGGAAACGTACGTTCCACTCCGACACCAAAGCTCATTTTCCGGACAGTAAATGATTCTCTGATCCCTGAGCCCCGTCGAGCTATGACGTACCCCTCAAAGATTTGTGTCCGCTCGCGATTTCCTTCAACAACTCGAACGTGGACTTTGACTGTGTCACCAGGGCCGAACTGCGGGTGGTCACTTCTCAGTTGAGTTTGATCGACAACATCGGTGCTGTGCATGGCGCACTTGCTCCTGGGGTGGGGTTCCGGATTGGGAACGGCGACTATTCGGGGCAGCGACTGGCCCTCAGGAAGGGCTACGGGCGTCGCAGCTAGAACGAATAGTTATGTTACCGGCCCGTTACTCCGAAACGAAGCGGGCATCCACGCTTATATTGAACTCATTGAGAAGTAGCGATTCTTCTCGCGAAACACCACGACGTTCAAGCAGGTCAGGTCGAAGTTCGGCTGTTCGCGCGATAGCCATAGCTTGACGCCATCGGTGAATCAACGCGTGGTCACCGCTTCGGAGGGTCTCGGGTACTTCGAACTCGCGAAACATAGCCGGTCGGGTCCACTGCGGATATTCAAGTAAACCGTCAGCGAAGGTTTCATCTGTCACAGAAACCTCGTTGCCGAGAACGCCGGGAACAAGCCGCGTTACGGCTTCGATCACCACCATGGCTGCAAACTCCCCCCCGGCAAGTACCACGTCCCCTACCGAGAGTTCATAGTCAACAAGGTTGGTTCGGATACGGTCATCGACACCTTCGTAGCGTCCGCACAGGAGTGAGAAACCGTCCATGGCGGCAAGTTCGGTCGCCTTTTGCTGGTCGAACTGAGGCCCACCCGGATCGAGAAGAAAAAGTGGGCGCGGAGGCTCGACTGCCTCAACTGCTGCGAAGGCCGGCTCGGGTTTCAATATCATCCCTGCACCTCCTCCAAATGGCTTGTCGTCAACAGTCCGGTGAGGGTCAGTACTTGCCATTCGAAGATCGTGAACACGCACGTCAATTAGTCCGGCACCGCGGGCTCGACCCAAGACACTGAGTTGGGCCATGTTGTCCACTGCTTCGGGGAAAATGGTGAAAACGTCGATGCGCATTTCAAGACCTCAGATCGAACAAACCGTCGGGCACATCAACAAGAACAACGCCGTCGACGAATTCAACAACGAAGGTGAGGGGAACGAGGTAGCCGCTGTCGAGCTCCAGTAAATCAGAGGCGGGGTTTGCGACCACTGCTTCGACGACCCCGCGTTCAGTCCCGTCGACTTCTCGGACGGTTGAGTTAATCAATTCGTGAACCCATAACGCATCAGCAACGTTTAGTGCGGGCGCACGCAAGACCCAGCCGCGGAGCTTTTCGGCCTGGCCACGAGTCTTTATTCCATGGAAGCGAACTAGCCATCGATCTTGGTGCGGTCTGGACGTCTCGACCACAAGTTCGCGTTCGTTGCCACTCAACTTGCTTCCGGGTTCAAGCCGCTCAACGCGATCGGTGATAAGCCTGACGACCACCTCTCCCTTTGTTCCGTGGGCACGGCCAATGGTTCCAACTTCAAGCAAGTCGCCAACGTTGGACATTGTTACGCCCGAGCCCGAGAACTTTTTTCAAACTCAGTCGCTGAAGTCGACCTCAACATCAACGCCGTCCTTGACCGCTGCCGCACGCACCAATGTGCGAATCGAGTTTGCCACTCGACCACGCTTTCCAATAACGCGTCCGATATCTTCCGAGCTCACTTTTGCCATCAAACTGATCTTGGTGTCGGTCTCTTCAATTTCGAGCTCTACCTGATCAGGATGTTCTACTAACTGAGCAATGAGGTAGAGAAGCACCTCTTCTGCGGTAGTTCCTTCTTCATCGCTCATGTCTGCTCCTCATCATCAACGTTTACCTCTTGCTCGGCCTCATCTTTTGAAGGTTCCTCGGTCGCTTCGACCTCATTGGCTTCAGCCTCGTCAACGCTGTCTTGGGGAGTCGATTCCTCGGTTTCGTCCGCAGAGGTATCGTTCTGCACCTCACTTGACCTTGACTCCGGTTGTTGCACTACGGGTTTTGCCTTAGGCGCAGGTGGGACAGAAGGAACAAACTCTTCACCCTTAAAGTCAGCCCAAGCACCTGAGATCTTGAGGAGCTTTTCAACTGCCTCGCTGGGCTGGGCGCCCTGCTGAAGCCAGTGAACGGCACGGTCGTTATCAATCTTGACAACAGAAGGGTCAAGGCGAGGCTGGTACGTACCAACAATCTCGATGAAACGTCCGTTTCGTGGGGAGCGACTGTCGGCGGCGACAACGCGATAGGTAGGTTGCTTTTTCTTGCCCATGCGCATCAGGCGCAGTCGTACGGCCATGGTTCTTCAGGTCTCTCCGGGGTCGTCTTGTAAAGTTTTCACCACTCGGCGGTGCCGGCCCTGAGGTCGGTGGAGTGATAAGAGATGGCGTCATTCAAGCCAGTGAGAAAGCCTACCTGGCTGCAGAGCCAACGAGCACGCTGAGCACAAGGTCGTTCTCAACGGCCAGGTAGCGTCAGATCGAGGCCGCCTATATCGAGTTTCGGTACCTGTTGAGTTTCCTTAGGTTGAACTCGACTGCCGCCGGCTCTCCCGGGACCTTTCTTACCTTTTTTGGGGTTTTTGCTCCTGGCTTTCCGGGCTTTGGCCTTGGTACCCAGACCAGCCATACCCTTCATCATCTTGCGCATTTCTTTGAACTGCTTCAAAAGATTGCCTACCTGCGCTGGCGTCGTTCCACTTCCGTCGGCAATCCGCGCCCGGCGCGAGCCATCAATAATCTCGGGGTTAATTCTCTCTTGGGGAGTCATCGAAAGAGCGATCGCTTCAACTCGGTCAATTTCGCGTTCATTGATATCTGCGTCTTTGACCTCCTTGGGAACGCCAGGCATCATCGACACAATGTTGGAGAAATCACCCATCCGACGCACTTGGCGAAGCTGATCAACAAAATCGTCAAGGGTGAAAGTTCCTTCAAGGAGCCTTTGAGCGGCCGCTTCGGCCTCCTCCTGTTCAAATACTTCTTCAGCCTTTTCGATGAGAGTAAGAACGTCACCCATTCCGAGAATGCGTTCTGCCATCCGCTCAGGGTGGAACAGGTCGAAGTCATCAAGCTTCTCACCAGTTGAAGCGAAGGCAATAGGCTTTCCCACTACTTCTTTAACCGAAAGGGCAGCCCCACCGCGAGCATCTCCATCAAGTTTGGTGAGGATTATTCCATCGAGTTCGAGAGTTGCGTGAAATGCTTCAGCCGTGTTCACCGCGTCTTGGCCTGTCATAGCGTCGACTACTAAGAACGTGTAATTAGGATCGATCGCATCTGAAATTGCAGCAATTTCGTCCATTAAATCTCGATCGATGGTCAAGCGGCCTGCCGTGTCAACGATGAGCACATCGCGTCCCGTGGCTCGGGCCTCTACAAGACCTGCCCGAGTTGTCTCTACTGGGTCTCCTGGCGAGCTGAAGACTGGCACTTCGATTTGCCCCGCCAAGGTTTGTAACTGCTCTACCGCTGCGGGGCGCTGAAGATCAGCGCCAACAAGTAGGGGGTTTCTGCCCTGTGACTTAAACCAGCGCGCCAGTTTCGCTGACGAAGTCGTCTTGCCTGAACCCTGGAGGCCAGCTATGAGAACAACCGTTGGAGATTTTTGGGCGTACGTCAGATGAAGCGATTGTCCGCCCAAAATGACAGTAAGTTCCTCGTTTACGACCTTTACCACTTGTTGCCCGGGGGTCAGACTCTGGGTGATCCCAGCTTCTAGACATCGGGCCTGGGTGCGGTCAACAAACCGCTTTACAACATCGAAGTGAACGTCGGCCTCAAGAAGTGCTAACCGAATTTCGCGCATTGCCTCGGCAACGTCGTTCTCGCTCAAACGACCCTTGCCTCGCAGGCGAGCAAGAATTCCGTCGAACCGGTCCGAGAGAGATTCGAACATAGTGTTGGTCAGGCTACCTGCATCGGTTCTTGACGCTTCGCAGTTCGCTATTCATCGCCGAACAGTGCCTCCACAAATGAACTGGGATCAAAGTCAATGAGATCCCTTTCGCCCTCGCCAAGCCCTACGAGCTTGACCGGCAAACCGAGCTCTCGTTCGATCGCAAAGACAATTCCACCCTTCGCCGAGCCGTCAAGCTTGGTAAGGACTACGCCTGTAACAGCGACTGTGTTGGCAAATTCCCGTGCTTGCGAAAGGCCGTTTTGGCCCGTAGTTGCGTCAATAACCAAAAGAACCTCTGCCACTTGGCCAGGGTCGCGGTCTGCTACTCGACGAACTTTCGCTAGTTCTTCCATGAGGTTGACTTTGTTGTGAAGACGTCCCGCTGTATCGGCGAGCACAACGTCCACATCGCGTGATGCTGCGGCCTGCACAGCGTCATATATGACCGAACTCGGG
>DCYM01000269.1:0-2194 GCA_002331465.1 Candidatus Neomicrothrix sp. UBA2110
GGCCGCACAAGCGACAGTTGTCTACGGGCTTCCCGCTCTCTAACTTCCGGGTCCTGCGCACGCTCCAGCAGAAACTTAAGCCGTTCACGTTGCTCTTGAAGTCCGCTCAATTCCTGCTCAGCACGATCGATGCTTTTACCCTGGTCGCGATATTGGCGATACGGCAGCAGCGATGCCGCGGCCAGCGCTGCCGCAGCCAACAACACCACGGAAATAGCCGTCCTACGTCCCAGTCGACCCAAGCGAAATCTGGCGCCGCCGAAAAGGGAACTCAGCAAAGGCGTCGGCTCCGAAGTCGGCGCGACGGTACTCGGGCCACTATCCGACGCGGAGTCTGGACGTCTAGTCCAGCGCCAGCGCTGCACGGCCCCTATAAGCCGCAGCCTCACCTAAATCCTCTTCGATGCGCAACAGCTGGTTGTACTTCGCTACCCGGTCTGACCGGGCTGGAGCGCCGGTCTTTATCTGGCCGCAGTTTGTGG
This sequence comes from Candidatus Neomicrothrix sp. UBA2110, assembly GCA_002331465.1. Classification (GTDB taxonomy): domain Bacteria; phylum Actinomycetota; class Acidimicrobiia; order Acidimicrobiales; family Poriferisodalaceae; genus UBA2110. The sequence goes on from DCYM01000269.1 coordinate 483, forward strand.
CGACCGCCAAATCTGCGATTGTTGTGTCTTCGGTCTCACCGGAACGGTGAGACATAACAGTGGTATACCCACTCTTCGCCGCTAACTCGACAGTTTCTAAGGTTTCGGTCAGCGTCCCGATCTGATTGACCTTTATAAGAATCGAGTTCGCGATTCCGCGAGACACCCCATCTTCAAGACGTTCACTGTTCGTTACAAACAGATCGTCACCAACCAACTGAACTTTTTCCCCTAATGCGGAAGTCAGCGCAGCCCATCCGTCCCAGTCTTCTTCATCCATTCCATCTTCGATTGAGACGATCGGGTATCGATCACACAAATCAGCGAGGTATCCAGCAAACTCGGTTGAATCAAGACTTCGACCTTCGCCACTGAGTTCATATTGACCCCTACGGAAAAATTCTGAAGACGCTGCGTCGATTGTCAATGCGACGTCATCTCCCGGTCTGAATCCGGCACGTTCTATCGCTTCTACTAGAAGAGTCAATGCCTCCTCATTACTTGCCAAATTAGGGGCAAATCCGCCTTCATCGCCGATAGCCGTCGACAAACCGCGATCTGTCAACACCTCTTTGAGTACGTGATAAGTCTCCACTCCCCAACGGAGGGCCTCGGAAAACGATGCCGCTCCTACCGGCATAATCATGAACTCTTGAAGATCAACGTTGTTGTCGGCATGTTCGCCTCCGTTGATGACGTTCATCATCGGCACTGGGAGAACATGAGAGTTAGCTCCCCCGATATAGCGGTAAAGGGGCGAGCCAGTTTCGGCAGCAGCGGCGTGTGCGGCAGCCAATGAAACTCCCAGAAGTGCGTTAGCTCCAAGCCGATGTTTGTTGGCGGTGCCGTCAAGGTCAATCATCGTCCAATCAAGAGCTCGTTGGTCCAGGACGTCAAGACCTAATAGAGCCTCACTGATTTCAGTATTGATATTGTCAACTGCGGTCAATACTCCTTTGCCTCCAAACCACTTACCCCCATCTCGCAGTTCAACCGCTTCGAATTGCCCAGTTGAGGCGCCTGAAGGAACCTGCGCTCGACCTTTGACGCCGGTTTCTAATTCGACTTCAGCTTCAACGGTCGGGTTTCCGCGAGAATCGATGACCTGACGACCCAGCACATTTACGATGCTGCTCATCGGGCTACGCCGAGCAAGGTTGAGGAACGAAAGAGATTCATAAAGTCAGAACCGATGGTAGCTCCGGCTAGGAGCTATATCGCAGGGGTAATTCAACCTTTATTTTGTTCCGTAGCTTTGATTGCCGCCCATTGGGCGATTAGTTGTTCTCTATTTGGCATCGGAGTCCGGGGGTCTCGGTCGAAGACGTGCGGATGTCGTCTAATCATTTTGTCTCGGATGCCGTTAGCCACATCAGTGAGATCAAATAGTCCATCCTCTTCTGCGACAGCGCTGTGAATCATCACTTGAAAAAGCAGATCACCAAGCTCTTCGATCAACCCGTCGATCGGCCGGTCACCATCGTTCATCTGTTCGATCGCTTCGACGACTTCGGTTGTTTCTTCAATTAGATAAGGGATCAAACTTGAGTGGGTTTGTTCTCGATCCCATGGGCATTCGGCTCGTAATCGGCGAACTAATTCATGTAATTCTGTCATTGCGTCGCCGGGTCGGAACTTAGGTATTTGCGGAATCCACAGCGACGTCAAGTGATCTGGGTCAAATCCACGGTCAAGTTCTGCCCATTCAATTT
>DCYM01000269.1:2583-7408 GCA_002331465.1 Candidatus Neomicrothrix sp. UBA2110
CGTCATCGGCATCTAAAGAAAGCTTGATGTCAGAGAGCACAAACTGGTCGTCGCACTGAGCAACTAACACGGGACCTGTCAAGTACGCAATTTCCGATTCGAACTGTTGGCCATCAACAATAGTCACTCTGCTTTCGACGGGATCCACGTTCAATCTGTCCCATGCTAAATCGAGAAAAGATATCCCCGGTAGAATCTCAAGTTTGATCTCAGTTCTTCGTCGAAGTAACTCGACCGTGTGTTCTGCAACCAGCGGTGACCCGGGCACAAGGTAGGCGATCGTGCCGTGTTCAACTGCCTCAGATACGAGTCGGTCAACGATCGCTGAATAAACCTCAGTGATCGAGTCAGAAGAGTCGTAAAGGTCATCAAAAGATTCGAGATGGTTGAACACTTCAGCAGATGGATGCTGTCGCGTCCGTAGATACGTCGGATAGGTCTCTACCAAATTGTGGACGGCGGTCGAGACAAAATCGATGCTCCCGGGCCCGAGTCCTCCAACAACGATTTGCGCCAAAATCACACTATTGAGCGGGCGCTATCGACAACGCCGTCGAATCCCAAGTTCCGACGCTCGGATCGACAGTGACTGGGTATTCGGTGACGAGGTCCGCGAGCACTTGTTGAGCGAATGGGCCCAGTGCTGTGGGATCTTTCTGGTCCTCTTGCAATTCTCGTAGGAACAAGACGAACCACAGGCGACCGGTTGGACTGTATTCCGAAGGCATCGAAACTACTTCCGACGCTTCACCGACGGACATTTCGCCAAGAGGCGCTGCGTTTTCGCCGAATGTGTTGGCCCATGTAAGTAAGTCGGCGCATCCAACATCGCCATTCACCGCTGTCGTGATTCCTGGCGCGTTCACTTGCGAAGCGACCACCGAGGCTGGTTCCCCAGCGATCAACCTTTCTCGGGCGATGTTCGCTGCGGCTTCAGTAGCGACAGCGATCAGGGTTACGCAATGAGGCGTGGAGAATTTTTCGAGTCGCGGATCTGCTTGGAAGGCTCGTTCTCTGGCCCAATCTTCGAAACCACCAGTGATATGGGCCTGAACTTGTGAATTCAACTGTTCGTCGTCAACTTCGAATTCGATCGCGAATCCTGCTCCCTCAATAGCTAAAGCAGCCAACCGGAGTCTCAACATGGAAGTGAGTCGAGCGGCAAATAATCTGGTGCTTGGATTTGCAGGATCGGTGAGCCCGCTGGGTGGTGACGCCTCCAAGCTGTCAAGAACTGCTTCGACAGTGACATCGCCTTGAGGGTGAGAAGCAACAACCTTGGTGGGGTCCATCAAGGTGACGGTCATCAGGTAGTCGCTGCGCAGCGCCACCCCATCATTATCTTGATCGATTTGGTCAAAAATTTCGTCACGCGAAAGGCCGTCTTCGAGGTTGGGTGAGTCACTGCACGCGGCGACGCTCAACACCAATAAGCAAATAGAAGTTATTGCCAACAGATGACGGAGTTTAAGAAAGTAGTGAGCCACTGCCGGAATGGTAGGCCTTGGAGGCGTTAATCGGGGGGTCGGAGTTCGCGAAGAAAGTTGAAAAGCACGCCTGGCAGATCTGGGCCCGCACTCTTTGTGTGTAACGTCAACTCCTTAAGGTCTTCCTTGTAGATGCCCCCCTTGTAGGGTCCCTCGTTGATCAGCCGTTTGAAACGAACCTGTTCGCTCTGCTTAAGTCCGATGGGAGACACACGCACACGATCACGGTTTGTGACGCTGATATCGCTCACCTCTAGACGAACGCATTCGGCTCGCAGTAACGCCGTGTGGAGAAGCGTCTGAGCCGGTGCTGGAACAAACCCATATCTGTCGATCCATTCGGCTTCTATGTCGGCAACTTCAGCTATTCCAGTTACTCCGACGAGCCGGCGGTATGCCTCAAGGCGCAGTTCTTCAAGAGGCACGTACTCGTCTGGCAGGTATGCCTGAATGGGAAGATCAATATTGATGTCGCGCGACGACGCGATCGGCTCACCTTTAAGTTCTGCCACGGCCTCAGTCACCATCTCGCAGTAAAGGTCATAACCAACGGCGGCGATGTGGCCCGATTGGGCGCCGCCGAGAAGGTTGCCAGCTCCGCGAATTTCGAGGTCTCTCATCGCGATTCGAAACCCAGAACCCAATTGGGTTGATTCACCAATAGTTTTTAGGCGTTCAAAGGCTTTTTCGGTCAAGGTTCGATTAGGCGGGTAGAAAAGGTAGGCGTAGGCGCGTTGCCCAGAGCGTCCTACGCGTCCACGAATTTGGTGTAGTTGTCCGAGTCCCATCATGTCGGCCCGATCTACAACAAGCGTGTTCACCCTTGGCATGTCGATGCCTGATTCGATGATCGTGGTACACACCAGCACGTCATAACGCCGTTCCCAAAAATCGATGACTACCTGCTCCAAGGAACCTTCGTCCATCTGCCCATGCGCTATTCCGATGCGCGCCTCTGGAACCATCTCGTGCAGCTGGTCTGCGACTTGGACAATATCTTCGACTCGGTTATGAACGAAGAAAACTTGTCCTTCGCGGAGGACTTCTCGCCGAATCGCCTCGGCTACGGCCCTGTCGTCGTACTCGCCAACATGGGTAAGGATCGGCAATCGTTCAGCTGGGGCTGTATGTAGCAGAGAGAGATCTCGAATCCCGGTAAGACTCATTTCAAGCGTTCGGGGAATCGGAGTAGCGGTCAACGTTAAAACGTCGACGTCAGTTTTGAATTTCTTGATGGCTTCTTTGTGTGAAACTCCAAATCTTTGTTCTTCGTCAACAATTAATAATCCCAAATCCTTAAACCGGACGTCTTGAGACAAAAGTCGGTGGGTTCCAATCAAGACGTCTACGCCACCATCAGCAGTTACAGCAAGCACCCGTCGTTGTTGAGCAGGTGTCAAGAAGCGGCTTAAAGCTTCGACTCTGACTGGATGCGCCGCGAACCTTTCCACGAAGGTTTGATGATGTTGTTGAGCTAAGAGCGTGGTCGGCACTAAGACCGCCACTTGTTTACCGTCCGCTACGGCACTGAATGCCGCTCGCATGGCGACTTCGGTTTTACCAAAGCCAACGTCGCCACATATCAACCTGTCCATTGGATGAGGCGATTCCATATCAGAGAGCACATCTTGGATAGCAGTCAACTGGTCAGGTGTTTCTTGAAAGACGAATGAATCCGAGAGTTCGCGCATCCAAGGCGTATCGGCGGGAAACGAATAGCCGCGCGTATTGAGACGAGATTGATAAAGCACCACCAGCTCCTGGGCGATCTCAGAAACTGCGTCTCTTACTCGTGCCTTTTGTTTCGCGAAGTCAGTGCCGCCCATCCGACTGCGCGCCGGTGTTTCTCCTCCTGTGTAAGGTCGGATTAGCTCGATCTGATCGCTTGGCAGGTAAAGCTTGTCGGTTCCTTTGAAATCCAGTACCAAATAATCACGTTCGGATCCCATAAGAGTCCGATGCTCCATGCCGCTGTAACGAGCAACTCCGTGATGGTGATGCACAACATGATCACCCGGCTGTAAGTCTTCGAAAGTTCGTTGTGAGCCTGATCGAGGGCGAACGGGGCGGTGAGTTTGGCGACGACCCGTGATGTCTCGTTCTGTAAGGACAGCCAGCGCGAGTGTGGGAGCAATGAAACCACGTTCGAGGGGCGCTGCAACCGCGTGGCCACCAGCCTCTCCGCCGTAGGTGTCTGTTTCGTGTACCTGCAGATCGATGCTTTCCGAACGTAACGTCTTGGCCATTCTTTGTGCTGATCCGGGCCCATTGGCGGCAACAACTAAACGTTGATCGGGGGAAATCGACAGTTCCCTTACTTGATCAAGCAGACGCATGGGGCTTCCGGCAGCGGTCTCCCAAGGAATCGTTTCAAATTTGGGTTGTGTTGGTCCTGTTGGAATGCTGTCAATTGCCCAAACACTCGCCACGCATTTTTTGAGCATACGTTCGAAAGGAACATGGAGTCCTGGGAATGGTCGCGGGTTTCCATGGTCATCTAACGCTTGCCACGTGCCGGCAAGCGTGCGCGCTAAGTCAGTCTCTTCAGCGATCAGATCTAGGGATCGGTCCTTGAGTCGCTTTGGGTCGATCAATAGGACTAACGCCTCAGAGCTCAGTAAATCTGCAGGCACTAGTTCCTCACTGGCGAGCCATGGCAACCATGACTCCATGCCGTCAAACAGCTGTCCCTCTGCCACTCGCTCCCACTGTTCCCTCCCCCAGGGCTCACTTGCGATGAGTTCCTTTGCGCGCTCGCGGATGGCGAGAGTCGGACGCATCTCTCGGGCCGGAGCAATAGTCACTGAGCTGATCTCTGACGTGGATCTTTGATCCACGACCGAAAACTCTGTTAGTCGTTCAACTTCGTCTCCCCATAGGTCCAGTCTGATTGGCGAATCCGCCGTTGCCGGGAAGATGTCCATAATGCCGCCTCTGACGGCAAACTCGCCTCTGTGTTCAACTTGGGATTCGCGCCGGTATCCGAGAGCAACAAACGACTCCGACAGCGCAGATAAATCAGCGGTCCCTCCGCGATGCACTTCAAGTACTTCGGTTTCCGATGTATCTCCCGTTAGGCGCTGAAGTAGGGCCCGGATGGGCGCTACAACGACATCTGGGGAACGGCCCCGCGTTAATCGGCTCAAAAAATCAACTCGCCGTCCCATAGTTTCTATGCCAGGGCTCACTCTTTCGAATGGAAGCGTCTCCCATGCCGGGAAAGCCCCGACGCGGCCTTCTCCCAACCAAACTTGCAGATCATTTCCTAAGATTTCAGCTTCGTTAGCACTCGGGGTTACCACCAGTAGTGGCGCCTGGTTGGATACTTCGGCGAGTCC
>DCYM01000057.1 GCA_002331465.1 Candidatus Neomicrothrix sp. UBA2110
ACGATGGTGATAAGTGTCCCGAACGCAAGGAGGGTTAACTCGGGTGCTAGTGCATGCCAGTCAAGCGACGGCCGAGCGAAGGCGAGCAGGACATCCATGATCAGCGGCCAGCCACAATCGCCTCAACGCTGGCTGTGATCCCTGTGACGACGTCGTCAGTCACATTGAATATCAGGTTGGGCCAAATACCAAACAGGACGATGCCTACCAGGAATGGTGTCCAAGCGATCCATTCATATCGGTTGACGTCAGCTATTCCATGGTCAGCAAATTCTTTTGGTGGCTCACCGAAGGCGGTGCGTTGATATAGCCACAACAGGTATCCAGCGGCAAGCACGGTACCCATTGCGGCAATGACCATGTAGGTTCGGAACGTTTCCTCTGGCAGGCCAGCTCCAGGGTTATATGCGGAAAGAATCGCTGGGAATTCACCCCAGAAACCAGCGAGCCCGGGTAGGCCCAGGGAGGCCATGGTGGCGAGCCCAAGGATCCAACCCATCCGTGGTGCCGATTTGAGGAGACCTCCGAGGCGAGAAATCTCCAAAGTGTGGTATCGCTCTTTCACTGAGCCTGCGATGAAGAAGAGCAGCCCGGTGATTAGCCCATGTGCAACCATGCCGAAGACTGCTGCGTTGATTCCGAAGTCAGTCAATGTTGCTATACCAAGCATCACGAAGCCCATGTGGGCAACGGAAGAGAAAGCTATGAGACGCTTCATGTCGCTTTGTGCGAGGCAACCTAGTGCGCCGTAAATAATGCCGATCACCGCAAGGAGCCCTATCCAGGGAGCCCAAGCGACAGCACCTTCAGGCAAGAACGGTATGGCTATGCGAATGAAACCATAGGTGCCCAATTTGAGAAGCACCGCAGCAAGGATGACAGATCCAACCGTGGGGGCTTGGGTGTGAGCATCCGGTAGCCATGTATGGAACGGGAACATTGGCACTTTGATACCGAAGCCCATGAAGAGACCCGCGAAGATCCATACCTGAGTGCTCTTTATGATTCCTGCACCCGCAACATCACTAAGAACTCTCATGTCGAAGGTGTGGAGCAGCTCGCCTGAGGAGTCTTTGGAAAGGAAGAAAAGTGCCAGGAAACTGATGATCATCAGAGCTGACCCAAACAACGTGTACAAGAAGAATTTCAACGATGCGTAGCGGCGATCTTCTCCGCCCCAGACACCAATCAGGAAGTACATGGGGAGCAGAACAAGTTCAAAGAACACGAAGAAAAGAATCATGTCCTGCGCAACGAACGTACCGTTCATACCGGTCGACAAAACCAGCAACAGAATGAAAAATGCTTTGGTGTTGCCCGGTTCAGGAACGTGATCCCAGCTGTAGATGAGACACAGTGGAACTACTACCAGTGATAGAAGCAGCAAGGGCAACGAAAGCCCGTCAAGTCCGACGATGTATCGGCTGTTGATGACATCGATCCAACCTTTGTCGACAACGAATTGAAGATCGCCGGCGGCGCCATAGTCAAATTGGAACGCTGAGTAGACCCCGACGACAAGCGCTGCCAGCGACGAGCCAAGCGCGACCAGCTTTAGCTCTGCTTCGTAGGCTTTGGGGATCAACATCATCACCAATGCGCCTACCAAGGGCAGGAACACGGCCAGGCTCAAGACCCATGTATCAAATCCTGTGGGTTCCACTCTGCTGCTCCTATACGACGATCACGAAGACTATGGCGAGCACTGCTGCTGATCCGAAAAGCAGCTGGCCGTAGTTCTGGACTTTTCCGGACTGGATACCACGCAGACCCTCCCCAGAGGAATCAGCGCCGCGCGCGGCGGCATTGACAGACCCGTCAATGACGCCTTGGTCAACCCATTTGTAGATCCACCGTCCGGTATCTCGAGCAATCTCACCTGCTCTATCAACTATTCGGTCTAGAACATTTTGGTTGACACGGTTCGCCCAGTTAGCGACGGGGCGTTTAATTGTTTCGACGATTACATCGTTGTAGAGATGGTCGAGGTAATACTTATTTTCTAAGAAGGTGTAACCATTTTTGGCATACCGGTTGCGTTCGGTCATGCCATGGAGGCCGATACGACGCCAGTAATAGAGGTACGTGACCAGAATGCCCGACACAGCCAACGCTAAACCGACCAAAGCCATGGTGAGCGAGGGGTCCGGATGCGAGATTCCTAATCCACTTAGGTAGACCGAGGGTTCCGCGTAGGTTTGGATCCGATGAGCGAGCCCTTCCAGTCCGAAGGGTTTAAGTACTGGGCCTGGCAGGTTGAATACACCGCCGAGAACTGCCATGCCTGCAAGTATCCACAGTGGAACAATCATCCCTTTCGGTGATTCGTGCGGTTGACCATGACCTCTGAATTCACCGTGGAATGTGTACCAAATCACGCGGGTCATGTACGCCGCCGTCATAAAGGCAACTGCGCACCCAAATATAAGCATCAAGGGGTAACTATTTTCTTGGCCTACAAGCGACCCGAGCAGGATTTCGTCTTTCGACCAGAACCCGGCGAAGGGGAAAACCCCTGCTAAGGCCAGCGAAGCGATAACAAAGGTTCGATAGGTGTGGGGCATGTCTTTCTTAAGCCCGCCCATCTTCCGCATATCAAACGTGTGATGGGCGGCATGGCTCACTGATCCTGCCCCTAAGAACAAACACGCTTTAAAGAAGGCATGGGTGAATAAATGGAATATTGCTGCGGTCCACGCGCCAACTCCAAGAGCCATCACCATGTAGCCAAGTTGAGAAACTGTCGAGTAGGCCAACACTTTTTTGATATCCCATTGGGTGAACGCGAGTCCAGCACCAATGAGAGCAGTGAACCCTCCGATAAAGGCCATCAGATTGATTGAGCCAGTACCGATGGACAAGCCTTCGTAAAAAACTGGGTAGAGGCGGGCGATCATGTAGACACCCGCTACGACCATCGTGGCGGCGTGAATGAGCGCGGACACTGGGGTGGGGCCTGCCATCGCGTCCGGTAGCCATGTGTGGAGTGGGAACTGGCCCGATTTCGAGGCAACCGCCGCCATTAAACAACAGGCAGCGACAAGAAGCGCAAGGTGATGCGCTCCTGGGTCCGCCGCTATGAGGGTGTTAATGGCATTGATATCGAAGGTTTGGAAGGTGCCCCAGAGGACGATAATTCCAACGAGAAGTCCGATATCTCCGACGCGATTAGTTAGAAATGCTTTCAGAGCTGCGTCCGTGTTTGGCTTCTCCTCCCACCAATGCCCAATGAGGACAAACGAACACACACCGACGAGTTCCCATCCAACGATTAGTTGAACGATGTTCTGCGCCATTACAAAGAA
>DCYM01000245.1:0-24527 GCA_002331465.1 Candidatus Neomicrothrix sp. UBA2110
GTCTTATTGATTATCAACGGGCCGATTCGCCGGGATCTCGAGATGACCGGAACCTTCAACGCCCTAGGAAATGCGGACCGTGCTTCTTCCGTTATCGGTCGGGCGGTTCGACTAGGCCTAATCAATCTGCTTGATGTCCGTCCAGGCGAAATTGATCGATCAACACTCGGCCACCCGGGCAAGTTCACATATTGCATTGCAGAAGACGAAGAAAATTCTTGGTGGCCGTCGCTGGCGGAAGAACGCCTCGGTGTAATCGAGGTCTCCTCTGTGACAGCGGTAGCGGCGATGGCACCGCGACAAATCATGAACGAATGGACCACCGATCCAGAGGAAATCTGCGACACCATCGCGGCTGAGATCCGAGCGAATCAGCTTCACTACTCGATCTGGGCTGGGAATTACACAGTCGTTGTGCCCGGCCAACTTCGACAGCATTTCAATGATGCTGGTTGGTCAAAAGCTGACATCAGGAATTATGTCTTTCAACAGGCTCGCGTAAAGCGAGGTGAGTGGGCTGGGGTGGGTAAAGGTTCAGTTGTAAAGGATCGAGCTGACAGGGAATATCTGGCCATGGAATCTCCCGATGACTTACTTGTGGTCGCGGCTGGAGGGCCGGCCGGGGGATTTGCTCAAATCATTCCGCCTTGGTTGGGAACGAAGAGTCGGGCAACTACCGTCGCTGTAGGAGCGTGTGTTGATTGTGAGGTGCCATAGATATGGAGCTACTTAACCCAAGTCATGAGCAACAACGAGCTGGTAGCGCACCGCCGCCGCGTCTCGACACCCTCGAAGGGGCGGTTATCGGAGTCATATCCAACGGCAAAGAGAACACAGTTCCCTTCTTCGACCGAGTTGAGTCAATCTTACGTGAGCGTTACGGAGTAGCGAAAGTTGTCCGCAGGACGAAGTTGAATTACAGCGCTCCCGCAGAAGTCGACTTGATGTCCGAGGCAATGGGGTGGGATGCGGTTCTGAGCGGAGTGGGTGACTGAGGTAGCTGCTCGTCGTGTAGTTTGCACGACGCTGTTGTCGCAGAACGCAATGGGGTGCCCGCGATCAGCGTCATGACGTCGGCATTTGTAGACGCCGCTGAATTGATGGCACGGGTTCAAGGGGTACCACGCCATCCGTTTGCGGTGATCGAACATCCGATTGCAAGCGCCGACGCTGCTGGAATCGATGCTAGAGCTCAAGAAGCCGTTGAGAAGGTCGTAGCAGTATTGGTTTCTCTGTGATCTAAGGAAACTGAAACTTCGCGTAGTCGAGGGGTAACGCTGTGGTCCGCTTTAGTTCTTCCATCTCAAAAATGGTTCGCACATCATAGAGGGCGACTCGTTCGATCAACCGCTTGTAGAAGTCGTCGTATGACCGGATGTCGGGAACTACTACTCGGAGCATGTAATCGATCTCTCCGCTGGTTCGAAAAGCCTCAACGATCTCAGGGAATTCTTCGATGGCCGTAGCGAAATCCGCTAACCATGTCGCTGAGTGGTCATTCGTCCGAATTTGCACCAAAGCGTTGATCCCTAACGACAGACGTTCAGGGTCAAGGATCGCTACCTCTCGCTGAATGATGCCCTCTCGACGCAAGTTCTGGACTCGCCTCCAGCAAGGAGTTGGAGTCAAACCAACTTCGGCCCCCAACTCCCGGGCTGAACGGGTCGAATCCTCTTGTAAGAGATGCAGTATTTCTCGATCAATAAGGTCCACAACACAAGAGTAATGCACAAAAATCTGTCGGCGAGCATAAATATTGCACAAATATGGTAGAACACGGGTTTCAAGGCAACAACGTGTCGTAGTGATAAACCTATGATCTTGGTGTGGCCATAAAGGATTACTTCACTGAACATCCGGCTTCGGTAGGGGAGACCTATCGAGAGCATTTCCGCGTAGCGAGTCACTTCGCGAAGGGCTTGGCGTTAGCGTCTATGGCCGCCGCGATCCACGCGATAGCCCCTAGTTTGTTCGCCTCCACCGCGAGCACAAAGATTCGACAACTTCACTCAGAAATGACCGCAGGCTTCCGCGGTGAGACCAATGGGGATCTTGTTCGTGAAGAAATAGTGCACCCCCAGCCCGCCGGATAGGGATTTGACTCAGGAACAGCAGACAGAAACCGATTCGAACTGTTCGTTATCACCAGTCTTGACGTACCACTCCCACCGAAGTTCGTCTGGTCCCTGAATCCAGGTCTCGGTCTTGTCCGCGTAGCAGCACATCGTTTCGTCGATCCCAGTAGTGGCTAAACCCTCCTCCGTCATGCGGAGGTCAGCTTCCGCGACCATGACTGTGTTTTCGACTTCAACGCCCAAATGGTTAATCGAACCCCCGGTTTCGGGATTTTCGAATAAAACTAATTTGAGGGGAGGGTCTTCAATAGAAAAATTCGCGTAGCCGGGTCGGGTCTTAGTCGGCGCGGTAGAAAACATCTTCGAATAGAACGCTATTGCTTCATCTAGATCGGCAACATTGATCGCGAGTTGTAAACGGCTCATTTTTTTGCTCAAAGTGGGGTCAGTTAGTAATCCAATTATTGCTCTTGAATGTAGCGCGGGCTGCATGCAGCGGAGTCTGCATTCAATCTCGGAGAAATGTTAGATCGAATCGGCGGGTTGCGAATCGCCATCCTTCTGTGCTGCGAATAAAAAGATCATGGTATTCGCCGACATACTTCGGAAGTCCAGATGGAGCGGGTGACTCTGCGATGCCAGTTGAAGAATCATGACGGAAGTTAAGTAGATAACACAGACCGATCGCCTCGTCGCCGTTCACATGGATCAATACATTGGTGCAGAGATGTCTAGATTGTCGCCTAGCGACCGCTTCTCTTCGTTTAAAACCTGCTCGTATTTCTTCTTGCCCGATCATGCTCACGTCAGGACCAGTCCAGCTTCCGTCGGAGGTAAAAAGATCGGCGATAGCGCTGGCATTCCCGAAGTCGACTAAATGGCAATATTCGGAGATCAGCTTTTCGCAAGCATTTTCATCTAGAAGTCGTTGTAGCTCAATTTCCATGATTCCTCCCGTAGTGCGGACCTCAGTGTCCCACTTGAACGACTCGCGAACTTAAACTCGCTCCGCAGGCTATTTTCTGGTTGTGGCTGTCGGAACTTTGGTGCGCGCAGATGGGACAGTGGTCTGCTCTTGGGGTGAGAAACATACGGATTATGCGCGTTACCACGACATCGAATGGGGTGTGCCCATTACTGATGACGTGCGGCTCTACGAAAAGATGTGCTTAGAGGGATTCCAGTCGGGGCTCTCATGGCTGACTATCTTGCGAAAGCGTGAAAATTTTCGGTCAGCTTTCGTCGGATTTGAAATAGAGGCAGTGGCCAAATTTGGTAAATCAGACGTCGAGAGACTTCTCAACGATGCGGGAATAGTTCGACATCGCGGCAAAATTGAGGCCACTATTACCAATGCTCGGGCCGCACTTCAGACCATAGAAACCCATGGCTCTTTGTCGAAGTTTTTTTGGAGTTTTGAGCCTCAACATCATCATCCCATCAAGACGTCGTCGGATGTAGCAGCTGCGACAGTCGAATCTGAAGAGATGAGCAAAGCCTTGAAGAAACTTGGATGGCGCTTCGTCGGTCCCACAACTTGCTACTCGCTGATGCAAGCTGACGGCATAGTTAACGATCACTTCTTGAGCTGCTTTCGACACAACCAAATCGAGACGGCCAGAACCGCTGCAAAAGAACCGATCTAGGCTCAACCCCAAATGATGTAAGGGGGAAGGGTGCTCGACAACTATCGCGTCATTGATTTAACCGACCGCCGAGGCTGGCTAACAGGATTCTTGCTTGCTCAATTGGGCTGCGATGTGGTGTTGGCCGAACCAGATGGAGGTTGGCTACGCGACGATTGGTTCGAGGCGTATAACCGTGGGAAACGATCAGTCATCGTGCGCGACATCGCTGATATTGAGGATCTCGCGGCGGATGCCGACTTCGTTATCGACTGTGGAGCTCACTCGCTGCCGGTAGACCTCCCCGAACTCCGGCGCAAGAATCCACAACTAATAACGGTGTCGATGACGGCCTTTGGGACTGACGGACCCAAGGCCAGCTGGTTAGCAACCGATCTAACCTTGGTCGCTGCTAGTGGTCAAATGATCTGTAACGGAGACGCAGACCGCGCCCCTGTGCGCATTTCGATACCACAAGCTTGGTCCCACTCAGCATGTCAGGCACTAGTCGGCGCGTTAGTAGCCAACGATGAGCGATCTCGCTCCGGTCATGGGCAACACGTCGATGTCTCTACTCAACAAGCGATGGCCGAAACTGCACTCCCAGCGATCTTGCACGGACCGGCCGGCCTACCCCCTCAGGAACGGATGGCAGGCGGTGTGCAGCAGGGACCGGTACATCTTCGGTGGACCTACCCTTGTTCCGACGGTGAGGTTCTGATCACCGTCGCGTTCGGAGCGATGATCGGCCCTATGTTCGGGCGGTTTATGAACTGGATGTGCGAAGAGGGGGGCTGCGATGAAGCGACCCGCGACAAAGACTGGGTGGATTTCGCCCTGCACATTCAGAACGGTGATGAAACCCTTGAGGAGCTGTCGCGAGTGATGGACCTCATTGCTGACTTTGCGAGGACCAAAACGAAGGCCGAGTTCTTGCAAGAGAGCCTAGATCGCACTCTTTTGGTTACTCCAATAACGGACTTGGCGGACGTAGTCGAAAGTGAACAATTCGCAGCACGCCAATTTTGGGACGACGTCTCTGGAGTCCGTCATCCAGGGCCTTTTATTCACGCCAGCGAATCCCCATTGCGTCGACTCGGCCCCGCACCGGATTTAGGTCAACATGACAAAGAGGTTCGGGTCTCGCGAAAGTCGCGTCCCGAACTTCCTCCACCCGCCCAAAAGCTTGAACCGAGTCGACCTCTAGAAGGCCTTAAAGTTCTAGATTTTTCGTGGGTGGCTGCGGGACCGCTGACGACGAAACTGCTTGCATTTTGGGGAGCAGAAGTCGTTCGACTTGAATCGGTGACTCGCCCGTGTTTACTCAGAGGGGCCTTGGGTCATCGAGACGACATTCCTGAACAAGAAAACGCAATTACTTGGCACTCGGTAAACGCCAACAAGATGAGCTTGGCAATTAACCTTTCTAAGCCCGAGGCCAAACAAGTTGTTCTCGACTTGGCTGCATGGGCCGATATCGCAGTCGAATCGTTCACCCCTGGAACTCTGGACGCGATGGGAATGGGGTACGAAGTACTTCGCGAAATCAACCCGGGGATCATTCTTTTGTCGAGCTGCGTCTTCGGACAAACGGGTCCGATGCGAGACTTTGCTGGATTCGGAAATCTTGCGGCCGCGGTCGCCGGGTTTTATGACATCACGGGATGGCCAGACCGCGGTGCTGCCGGACCGTACATGGCTTATACCGACTACACGTCGCCTCGGTTCACTGCAGCAGCCCTTCTAGCGGCACTTGATTACCGACGGCGCACCGGAGAAGGCCAATATTTGGATTTTTCCCAGGCCGAGGCGGCAACGCACTATCTAACCCCCGGGATAGTGGACTACCAAAGGACCGGCCAAGTCCCAACTCGTCGCGGGAACAGTGACCCGGACATGGCCCCGCATGGGGTGTACCCAGCCGCGGGAGTAGACAAATGGTGTGCCATCGCATGTGAAAATGATGAACAATGGCGATCCTTTTGCCAAGAAATGCGCCGCGAAGACCTTGCCGAACTCACTCTTCGCGAACGACAGGAGCAATCGGTAGCACTCGACAATGACATCGGCGAGTGGACGAAGAATCAAAGTGCGGGAGGTTTACAAATACGGCTGCAACAACATGGAATTGCGGCTCACATGGTTCAGGACACCTCTGACTGTATGAACGACCCGCAGTTGGTTCATCGAGGCCACTTTCCTTGGGCACCACATCCGGAAGCAGGTCAGGTGATGATTGATGGCATTCCTTATCAACTTTCACGATCGGTCGGTGGTTTCGAGTGGGCGGGCCCAACGTATGGCCAGCATTCGATGGAAGTTCTAGAAGACATTCTTGGTTATGACGGCGACCAAATCGCTGAACTAGCGATCGCGGAGGTTCTCGAATGAGGGCTGCATGTATGAGCCAGAATGCGTACCATCCCCGACGTGACAAAAAGCTCCACGGATCCCTACGCTCAAACCACTGCCGAGCCTTATCCGCTTGAGCGGTCTGGCGTAGACCACTGCTTTGGCTGCTCGGTATCTAACGATGAAGGCTTGCGTCTCACGTTTTTTAGGTACGACGACGGCACGGTCGAAACGAGACACCAAACCGCTGAACATCACTGCGGTTTTAACACCGTCATCCACGGCGGAATCCAGGCCACGATCTTGGACGAAGTTATGGGCGTCGCGGCCCACGGCTCGCTTCCGACAGAAGCGCCAGACCTAGCGTGTGCGACAGCGGAGATGCATTTGACCTACCTACGGCCGGCATTCATAGCCGATGAGGTGATTGGACGGGCATGGGTGGTGGCCTCAGAAGATAGTGACATCTACGTAGAATCCGTGCTGCTATCGAGCGATATGAGAGAACTGACTACCGCCACTTCACGATGGCGGCAAATGCGGACTGAGCCGATCTGATTTAAGTCGGCAGTTCTCCTATGGCGGTTACGCCGCTTTCTGACGCTATGTGCGTCATCGAAACATCGTGTGGTTCTGTCGGAAGCGCTGGAAATATGAATTCATCGGTGATGATGCCGACACGCAAACAGTCACCCGGGACCCGCGTCAACAGTTCGTCGTAGTAGCCAACGCCTTGACCGAGTCGGTTGCCCTTCAAATCGAAGGCGAGTCCTGGAACAAGGGCGACGGAAATACGTTCAATCGAAATTTCTGCTGCACCCGCCACGGGTTGGGCGTAGCCATAGGGATGCTGTTCCATGGGGCCGGCCGATGAGTGAACTGTAAGCACACCAGATTGAGGGGTCCTCGTAGTAGCAAACTTTCCCCACCCCAACTGGTCAGCTAATGCGTCAAGCGAGATTTCTGTCCGCATAGCCCTATAGAACAAAAATAATCCCGTTCGTTGATCAAGGAACGCCATTAACCCTGCCACTATTTGCTGTTCAACTTTCTGCTCAGGGGATGCTCGCAGTTGACGCAGCCTTTTGCGCCAGGTTGCTTTATCAGCGACGGGACTGAGGTCAGCCTCCACTTACGTTGACCTCCGCAGAAGCAGCGAGAGTTATTTCCTCATTGGGGTCGCTCAACCAACCTTCGGGAAGCGCCACTTTCCTTGGCCCGCCCGTGTGGCTTCGCTTCACACGGACACCTTCAGGGGGTAAGACGATCTCCCTATCGAACTCCGCCGTTGCAGCCACAAGTTCGTCAAAACTGCCTACCGCGTGCAATTGGCGGCGGAGGTCTTTGCCGACTGGCCATCCGGCCACGTACCAACCAGCGTGCTTTCGGAAGCGACGAATCACGTCGCCTTCGCTCTGGTCGTAAAACTCAAGTAGGCGGCGAACATGATCCAGCATCACATCAGCTACGAGTCCAAGTGTCGGCCGTGTCAGATTGGGCTCGCTTCCACTCAACACAGAAACCAGGTCCGAGAAAAGCCACGGTCGACCCAAGCAACCCCGCCCGATTTCCACCCCTGCGGCCCCAGTGTGGCGGATCATCCGTAAGGCATCCCACGGTTCCCAAATATCGCCGTTACCAAAGACGGGGATGTCTATGTGCTCCACAAGTTGGGTAATTGCGCCCCAGTCAGCGTGCCCTGAATAGAGGTCCTTCGCTGTGCGAGCGTGCAAAGTAACGCCGACACATCCTGCTTCCTGCGCGATTCTGCCGCTATCAAGAAATGTTAAATGATGATCATCGATTCCCTTACGAAACTTGATCGTCACAGGGACGTCTCCGGCGGCCTTGACCGCTGATTCCACGATGCTTCCGAGCAAGCGGCGCTTCACCGGAATTGCTGCGCCACCACCATTACGGGTGACCTTCGGAGCTGGGCAACCAAAGTTCATATCAAGGTGGTCGATATCGAGGCGATCCTTGAGCATGCGAACCGCGAGGGCCACATAGTGTGGGTCCGTTCCATACAGCTGAATTGACCGGATTGGTTCACCTTGCCCAAATTCGGCCAACTTCCAAGTTAAGGCGTGCTCTTCGACCAACGCTCGGGCCGTGATCATTTGGTTGACGTACAGGGCGGCCCCCCAACCTAGGCACAAGGAGCGGAAAGGCCAATCGGTAACTCCGGCCATTGGTGCGAGCACTATTGGAGTTTCGAGACGGATAGGGCCCAAGTCAACGGGCGGAACCTCACCAGGAGCGGCGTGATGTAAATGCTCGTTGAGGGCGCTGCGGTAAGCCGTCACTGGTGATCTGACCTCCCTGTGTGCATCAAATCGATGCCGGCGTCGCGGAGTAGGTTGGCGGTTTCGACGAGCGGGAGCCCGATCACATTCGAATGGCTTCCGTGAATAGCGCTGACAAACGCTCCGGCTGCCCCCTGTATGCCATATGCACCTGCTTTGTCCAGCGAATCCCCGAGGCTGAGATACCAGTCGAGAGCGCTTTGGTGTACATCGATGAATTCGACTTCCGTTTTTACAATTCCGTTTAACAAATGGCCGTCGAATTGCACCGCAATCCCCGTGATCACTTGATGAGTCTTCCCGGACAATTCTTTAAGTATGACCTCGGCGTGATCAATGTCAGAGGGCTTTCCGTAGATGGTGCCGTTCAATGAAACACAAGTATCTGCGGCCAGGACGACGTCACCGGTAACCGCCTGAGCTTTGGCTGATGAAATCCTGGTCACGTAGTCCCCTGGATCCTCGTTTGGTTGTTGCGATTCGTCCACCGAAGGAACGTAAATCTCGAAATCAACGCCGAGTTGAGCCAACAACATCCTTCGGCGAGGTGATCCCGATGCCAGAATGAGTTGCTTGTCCACCCGCTCAGTTTGGCGGATGATCGCGAACCCGCCTACTCCATCCAAATTTACCGACTTTGCAGGAACAGGCGACGGTCAAGTTCGTTACTGTCTCGTCAGTGGAATTCAACCTGGCTCGGGTCATAGCTGAAGTCGCGAAGACTCACCCAGAGCGGGTAGCTCTGATGCATCAGGGCGCCGAGACATCGTTCCCGAAATTTGTTGATCGCTATCAACGATTAGGAAACGCGTTTGCTGAGGCTGGACTGGGATGCCATACGGAACGCTCATCATTGGAAGGCCACGAAAGCGGCCAAGATCATGTTGCTCTTTACCTGAATAACGGTCCCGAATATCTTGAGGCGATGCTTGGTGGATGGGCAGCTCGAGCAGCCACCTTTAATGTCAACCATCACTATGTCGCCGAAGAGCTGCGTTACCTACTCAGCGATTCAGCGGCCAAAGCAGTAGTGGTTAACTCTATGTACGCGCCGACCCTTGCTGAAGTTCTCGCCGATTTGCCAGACATAGGGCTCGTAGTCCAGGTGGCAGATGAGTCGGGCAACGAAATGCTGCCGGGAGCAGTTGCTTATGAGGAGTTCGTCGAGGCGCAAGATCCTCGATCCCTTGACGAATGTTCGCCAGACGATTTGTACCTGCTGTACACGGGCGGCACTACAGGTATGCCTAAAGGCGTACTTTGGCGCAACGCGGACTTTTTCGTTGGAGCCTTAGGCGGATTGAACCGACACGAGAGACGTGAATACGACTCCTACGAAGAAGTTTCCGCTGCCGCCGGAAGAGGCACTTTGCGCTGGATGACCAGCGCCCCATTTATGCATGGCGCGGCCCAATGGATCGCACTACAGGCCCTTTCAATGGGCCACACAGTCGTGTTACCTGATGTCACCGACAGGTACGACGCGTTAACAGTTCTCGAGGTTTGCGAACGCGAAGGTGTCGAATTTCTCCAGATAGTCGGCGACGCGTTCGCTCGACCGCTACTTGACGCTGTGAAATCCGGTGCGCCGTCGCCTTCGTCGCTACGGTCAATCATTAGTGGCGGTGCCGTTTTGAACGCAGCGCTTAAGAATGAACTCAAAGAGCAATTCGATGGCGTCACAATCCGCGATTCCATCGGATCGAGCGAAACGGGAGTTCAGGGAAGCAACGTGAGTAGTAAGAATGAACGCGCGAGCACTGGTGATTTTGAACCCGCTCCGGGAAGCACTGTTGTCAACGCAGCAATGGACGCCGTGCTGGAAGCCGGATCCGACGAGGTTGGCTGGTTCGCTATGTCGGGCCGCGTGCCACTTGGTTATCTCAACGACGCCGAAAAAACTGGAAATACTTTTCCGGTGATTGATGACGCTCGCCATTCGATTCCGGGGGACCGCGCTCGACGTCTTGCAGGTGGACGAATCGAGGTTTTAGGTCGGGATTCAGCGACCATTAACTCTGGGGGCGAGAAAATTTTCGCGGAAGAGGTCGAGAATGCGGTGAAAATGCATTCCGACGTTTATGACGTGGTCGTGTGTGGGCGTCCGAGTGAACGCTGGGGGAATGAGGTCGTGGCTATCGTTCAACTGGTAGATGGAGCTCGGCTTAGAGAATCAGAAATCATCGAACACTGCGGCACAAAGATTGCTCAATACAAAAGACCGAAAGCGGTTCTACAGGTCGAAAATATCCAACGGAGCCCAGCCGGTAAACCGGACTACCGATGGGCGAAAGCCATCGCTCAAGAATCGAGCGGCAGTTGACCGAGACCCTCGATGATATTGCCGGAGTGCAACGCCAAACGATACGCGTTCTACAGAGCGGAGTTGTGCCTGCCGGATTAGCGATGGCGGCTGGCTTTTCTGCGTGCGCCCTTTTGGGACTTGAAATCACGGGCAGCGAAACCAAAGGTGCATTGGCGGCGGTGTGTCTAAGCACCGGAGGTTCTCTAGCAGGTCTTCCGCTCGGGTTACTAATGGCTCGTCGGGGAAGACGCGTAGGCCTTAGCGTCGCGTATGCGATTGGCTCGGCCGGCGCCTTACTCGGTTTAAGTGCGGCCGTTTTTTCGGTCTACCCGTTGCTAATCCTGGGCATGTTACTGATCGGGTGCGGCCAAGCAGGCAACCTGGCTGCGCGCTACGCAGGAGCAGACCTAGCGACTGACGCCAATAGGGCCAGAAGCATCAGCTTGGTCATGTGGGCGACAACGTTGGGTACGGTCTTAGGCCCAACTCTTGGACTCGGATTGAGTTCAATCATTGGGGGCGATAACGGCGCTGCCCGATTCGCTCCCTCGTACGTGCTAGCCGCGGTTTTGTTCCTAGTTGCTTCTGCCACTATCCATACGCGACTTCGACCGGACCCTCTGCAGGTAGCGGTGGGGAATGAACAAGGGCTGGTACAAGCTCCTTCGTTTGCCGCTTTTAAAGGAGTCATCGCGAATCCGATGGCCCGTCTAGCCGTCATAGGGATGATGCTGTCGCAGGGAGTAATGGTCGGAACCATGACAGTGGCTCCTCTTCATATGCGCGACGGGGGCCAAGCGACCACAGTGATCGGCCTAACGATTTCTCTCCACATAGTCGGCATGTACGCCCTGTCGCCGTTGATCGGGAGGATTACGGATCGCATCGGAGGTCCGTTAGTCGTTGGGGCCGGCGCGATCATCTCTGCGATCGGAGCCGAAATAGCCTCACATACCGATGCCGAACACGCGACCGGACACATCGTTGGTCTCTTATTAATTGGAGTGGGTTGGTGTTGTTCGGTAGTCGCCGGCGCCGCGTTACTTACATCGGCTTTCGCTCCGCAAGATCGCGTCGCAAGTCAAGCGACTGCCGATGTCATGATGACCGCTATGGGGGCGCTTGCAGGAATTTCATCCGGCCTTGCCGTTGAACAGCGGAGCTTCCACGATCTTGCGCACTGGGCGACGCTCGTTTCTATTGGGTTAGCTGTGGTTGTCGCTATCGCGGTCGTACAGGCTTCCCGCGTCAGCGAGACTGAAATAACAACGGATTGATTGAAGGACCCTTTGGCTTTCCACCACGTCGCCTACTCGACAAAAGACCTCGAAGCTACTCGCCACGTCTATGAAGACCTTTTCGAGTTCCCACTAGCAAATGTGGAGCTTTACGATCAAGAGGAAGCCGCCCGGGTCCTAGCTGCCCCGATCAGGGAAAGCGCCTGAACGTGTCAGTGGAACGCGAGTTCGTTGGATTGGCTTCTCCGATTGTTGGGCGAGCTGGCGCTGGTGGCCATCCCTGCCAGGGTGTTTACTATCGACCTCGAGGCACTCGACCGACAGTCGCAATCATTGCTACCCACTACAACATTGACTTCAGCGAACATTATCTTGCGGACCTTTGTGCCACTCGCGGCATCGGATTCTTGGGTTGGAATACGCGGTTCAGAGGCGCTGAACCCTATTTTTTACTTGACCACGCCATCGCCGAAATTGCAGTAGGGATCAATTGGCTTAGACAAAAAGCCGGTGTAGACACGGTTGTTTTACTTGGCAACTCCGGCGGCGGATCGCTAATGGCTGCCTACCAATCTCAGGCGATTGAACCCAATCTGACTGCGGAATATGGTCGAACATCGATTGTTCCCTCAGCTCTCGAGATTCCTAGCGCGGATCTGTACATTTCAGTCGCAGCCCACCCAGGACGACCGGAAGTTTTGACTAATTGGATGGACGCCTCAGTCAAAGAAGAATCTGACCCTCTCAGTGTCATCCCCGATCTGAACCCATTTGCAGATGACCGGGAAGTTCCATTCACCCAGAAGTTCATTGAAAAATATCGAGATGCGCAAATACGTCGCAATCATCGCATCACCGACTGGGCGCGTAATGAAATCGATCGTCTCGTTGCTGCCGGGCACTACGACCGACTTTTTACCACCCCGCGCCTTTGGGCTGACTTACGAATGATTGACGGATCGATAGACCCAAACAACAGACAAGTTCCGAGTTGTTACCTAGGCGACCCTCGGCGAGCAAATTACGGAATTTACGGCGTAGGGACTGTGAGTTCTTTGCGTACCTGGCTTTCGATGTGGAGCCTGAGTGATTCGCAATGCAACGCAGCCCCACATCTCGCCCGAATCAACCTTCCGGCGCTTGTCATCGATGCTGACGCGGACACCGGCGTATTCCCAAGTGACACTCGCGCCATTGTTGATGCTCTTGGTTCCGAGGACGTGACGCTCCACACGATTGAAGGCGATCACTATCTTCGTGAACGTGATGAAGCTCGAGGTGAGGCAGCAGATCTGATTGTTGAATGGATCGTGCAGCGCTCTTGATTAAGAACCGATGGTGAGCGTCGAAATCAGTCACGAACTCTTTAGGAGATCCGTAAGCGCAGAGCCGAGACTCGATTCTTTCGGCGGTTCGAGAGCAACGATGCGCGACAAATAGCTGATCGAAATTTCATCGTTCATAAGGGCGCCAGCGTCGAACTCTGGGGTCTGAGTGGTTTCGTCGCCCCAGGACATAGAGACGTTGAACGCCCCGGCTTCGTCAACAACTGGCTGCAACTCGACTCGGTTCATCGCTCGGGGCGGCTCGGGACCAAGTTCTGTGAATCGCCACCCTCGGATCTGATTGAGTTCAAGATTGGGGACATTGAGATTAATTACTGGGCTGTCGCCGACGTCGTCTCGCAACATGCCTTCGATGACCGAACTAGCAACTTCGGCCGCAACATGCCATTTTTGATCTGCTATCAAATCATCCCAAGTTCGATCCGCAACTCCGAATCCGGTCATGTGTTGGCTCACTGCCAAACTGGGAATAGCGGTATGACGGGCAGTTAGCGCTGCACCAACCGTGCCGGAGTGATACACCGACCGGCCGACGTTCGCGCCCGGATTGATACCGGATACGACAAGATCCACGGGTCCAAACGCGCCAAGACGTGCGAACATCACACACAAGGCCGGAGGCCCAGAAACGGCCCACGCAGTGTCGATCCCATCAATTGTTGCTTCGCGCACCTGTGGCTCATTCAGATGAATAGGTCCGATAGCGGCGCCGGCGCCCGAAAATTCGCTATCAGGAGCTACCACGAAGACCTCGCCGTGCTGTCGCATCGAACGAGCGAGTACGTGAAGCCCTTCGCTCTCGATGCCGTCGTCATTCGTTAATAAAATTCGCACGAGAAAGAAGCTATTCGCTGTGACCTCGTTGACATGGAATTGAAGAACAAACTTGTGTTTGCAGGTTGGAAAACATCAGTTTGCGAGACGTTCGGGAAATCCTCCTTGGGAAATAGGACCCCAAGTTTCTATGGAGAGTCGAAGCAACGACTTTCCTTGTTCGATCATTGCTTCCCGATATTCCGCCCAGTGAGGATGTTCTCCACTGATGGCTCGAAAGTACTCACACAGAGGTTCGATAGCTTCAGGCAGATCAAGTACTTCAAGAGTCCCATCGACCTGTACCCACTCGCTGTTAAATTCGTCGCCCATCACTAGCAGAGACGCTGTCGGGTTACGCCGAGCGTTCAGAGTTTTGACCCGCTCGGGGTAGGTCGCCACTACGACGCGGCCCTGATTATCCAAGCCCATAGTCACCAAAGACATCTGGGGGCGACCGTTAATTCTTGTGGTTGATAGCACCCCGCGGTGCCGCGGTCGGACAAATGACACCAATTCGTCTCGCTCGACGGTCCGGTTAGTGGCAATCTTTCGAACCATGGGTAACGATGCTAGAGCGGAGACCAACAGGGTGCGAATGCTCCATACCTCCGACGTGCACATAGGACATACAAAGGGCCCGGGTGATTCTCACAGAGAAGTTTGCCAGTGTCCGGCCCATGCGTTAGCTGCCGCGGTCATTGAACACCGAGCAGATGTATTGATAGTCGCCGGGGATTTGTTCGACCACGCTCGTCTTGCAGACGCAGCGATTGTTCGGACTCTTGAACTTCTGACTGCGCCAGGCGTTCCGGTCATCGTGATACCAGGAAATCATGACGTGCACGACGCAACGTCGCTTTGGGAACGATGCCGAACCGATGTCGAACGAACGGGTGTCAAACTCCTAGACCGCCTCGAGGGTTCATCGTTGGTACTTGCCTCCGGTCGCGTGACTGTGTGGGGGCGAGCAATGGCAGATCACGAACCTCGATATCGACCTCTAGGGGAAGTGCCGCCGCGTCCTAACACTCAGTGGTTTGTAGTGGCAGCTCACGGCCATTTAAATCTCACAGCAGATGACGCCCACCGATCTTCACCAATTACACACGATGAGATCTCTGCCACCGACGCTGACTACGTCGCATTAGGACATTGGCATGTCACCACGGATGCCAGTCACGGCGAGGTTGTGGCGTGGTATCCCGGAGCGCCCATGGGTTACCCGGGCAATGGCACGGCGGCACTGGTCACTCTTGATGATCAGGTGACTGTTGAGCACGTGGCTATCTCGGCGCCCAAAAACAGCTGTCTGTGAGACTTAATCGAACTCTGCTTCTTTTCTGACCAGTCGGCGTTGAATCGTCTCGTACATTTCCATCAAGCCAGCAGCGTTATCTTTTAACTCCTCGTGTCGCTTAGCGAGGGCCCTCACCAGTTCTGGGTCTTCGTAGGTTGAGCTATCACCAAGTTGGTTTTGAAGTTGGGCGAGTTCCTCTTCGGCTTTTTCCCAGGAACGCTCCGCCCGACTGAGTTCACCTCGCAAGCCTTTGGTTGCTTCGTGCATCTTGTTTCGTCGACGTGCCTCATTTTTTCGATCTTCGCGTGCTTCGTTGTGTTGATTTGCGGAAGTAGCCGATTCGCGTCCAGGTTCAACAACCGTCGGCACTGGTCGCAGCAGGCCTTCGTCGACTCCCTCGTGCCAAGTCGCTGTTCCGTTGCGGACGACTATTAAGGCATCGGCGACGTTGCGGATTAGATGCCGGTCATGTGTGACGAGGATGAGGGTTCCCGGGTAGGCGTTCAATGCGTCTTCAAGACGGTCGCAACTTGGAAGGTCAAGATGGTTTGTTGGTTCGTCGAGAATCAAAAGGTTCACCGGGTTAGCCATCGTGATTGCTAGCGCCAGCCTGGTGCGCTCACCACCCGACAAATCAGCGATTTTCTGGTCGACTTGCTCACCTCGAAATCCAAACCCTCCCAGAACTGTTCGCAGGTTTCTCTCACCCGGATCACCAATCGATGCTTTGAACTCTTGAAGGACTGTTCGATGCGCATCGAAGACTTCGGTTAGATGCTGGGCGAATCTCGCGTAGTCGACTTTGTTGCCGAGACGAGCCTTTCCTTGCGTTGCTTCGAGTTCCCCCAACAACAGCCGCAAGAGGGTTGTCTTTCCTGCCCCGTTTGGACCAACGAGCGCGACTTTTCTTCCTCTTTCGATGACGATTGAGACGTCACTTAGCACCGTTTGGTCGTCATATCCTGCGGCTGCGTTTTCGAGCTCAACGACGACCCGCGAAGACCTTCGCGGCAGCGGGAATTCAAACTTCGCCTGCAACTCTTTTGAATCCGGAACCCGAATGCGCTCGGTGCGCTCAATGGCTTTTACACGGCTCTGGACCTGTCTCGCTTTACTCGCCTTGTAACGGAAACGTTCGATGAAGCGTTCAGTGTCAGCTAACTTTCGGTTTTGGTGTGCGGCCGCGGCCTCTAGCTGAGCGAGTCGAGTCTCCCTGCTCACCACGAACTCAGAAAACCCACCGACGTACTCATGGCTTGAATGACCGTCAAGCTCGATGACTCGATTCGCCACGCAGTCAATGAAGTCTCGGTCGTGGCTGACGAAAAGAATGCACCCTGACCAGACTGAAAGTTGCTCTTCAAGCCATGCCACTGAATCGACGTCAAGATGATTCGTCGGTTCGTCGAGGATCAAAACGTCGGGCTGAGCGAGGAGAAGTTTGGCGAGAGCGACACGCATCCGCCAGCCGCCAGATAGCTCAAAAACATCGCGACGAACTGATTCTGGATCGAAACCCAATCCTGCCAGTACTCGTTGGGCTTCCGACTCGATCGCGTACCCGCCAAGCTGTTCGAATTGGCTCTGAGTTTCGCCGTATTCGCTCAGCAACTGATCTTGGTTGGGACCTTCAAGTCCGGTGAGTTGGTCCTGTAGTTCTAGAAGACGTTGTTGGAGCCCAACAATTTGAGCTGCTCCCTGGAGAGTTACCTCTAGAACGCTTCCTTTCAACTCGTCTTCGAGCTCCTGCGGTAAATAGCCAATTGAGAGGTTCGTAGGGCGATGAACATTGCCGGCGTCGGGGTCCTGCGTTCCGAGAAGAATTTCGATCAAGGTAGTTTTGCCGACGCCATTGGCGCCGACCAGAGCTATCCGCCGACCAGGCGACAATTGAATGCTGACGTCGCGAAAAAGGTGTCTAGCGCCGTGTGTCTTGGTGAGAGCGGTTGCAGTAAGCACGCGAAAAGACGCTACCGAACGTCGGTTTCCGGGAGTGCCGTCTTTAACTTAACTTTTTGTGGCGGCGTTAGAAAAAGGGCGGAGACCATAGCGGCTGCAGGAATAGTGGCCAGGATGTAATTGAGTTGAACATAATTTCCCGTGATCAGGAAACCTCCTGCGATGATGAGGGGACCGATAGCTGACGCACCGACACCAAATGCCGTTGCGACTCCCCGGATTGCACCGATGTGTTGGGTGCCGAACCATTTTGGGTAAAGAACCGATACAAGAGCGCGGATCGACCCGCCGTTCACTCCGAGAAGAAGCGAATAAATTGCGGCCCCACTCCCGGGTTGAGCCCCTGCGTAGGCAAGGTGCGCAGCGACGAGCGAAGCTTGGCAGGAGACGAGCAAGACCTTCGGAGACATTCGGTCCGAAAGCCCCGCCCAGAGGAACCCTGCGGCTACGGTCCCAATCATTTGAGGAATAAAAACGGTAGCTGCTTGAGCGGTTGTCAAGCCGGCCGCTTCCATTAGCGCGAAGTGGTGGAACGTCACACCAGTAAGCAAAGCCGAAGACACCACCATTACCGAAGTCGTGATCCAAAATGCTTGCGTGGCTAGGGCTTCTTTCGCTGTGTAGTGGTGAACTTTTTCGGCTGATGCGAAGAGCGCCGGGGAAAGGCCATCGGGTAATTGTCCCAGTGACTCTGGGCGATCTTCCATCCAACGCCATGTCGCGGGTACCACGGCAACGAAAATGCATCCGCCGGCGATGCACCACGCCCACCGCCAACCGAACCCAGCGATCAACGAAGTAAGAACGAGAGGACCGAGCGACATTAGGCCCGCCGACACGGTCATAGAAATACCGAAGGCGACCCCGCGTTTTTGGTCAAACCAGAGCGCAATGCTGGTTTGGCTGACCAAACTCAAAGCGCCTTGACCCAGCATCCTGATGCCAATGAAACCGAAAACGAGCATCCATAGATGCCGCACGGTGCCCATATAGGCAACTGCAAGCGAAAAAGCGGTAGCTATGGTGATCATCGTTTTCCGCACGCCAGCGCGGTCAATCCATCGGCCGAAGGCGGGCATCGTGAGTGCACCGACGATGGTGCCTATGAGGTAGGCGGTAGAGAGGGTGGTTGAGCTGATCTTGAGGTCATTAGTCAGATGCTCAGCGAAAGACGAAACGCCGATCGTTTGACCTGGAAGGGTGAAAGAAATCGCGAGGGTTGAGAGTCCGAGAAGTGACCAACCTCGAAACCGCTCCGACCTCGGTGTCGGAAACATGTGGTTATCCCATCAAATTCAGAGTCACAGAACCGAGGTTCCCGCCGTCTGTTGTGAGGAGCTGGTCAGCTTCGGTGAGATGTAGCCCTGTTGCAGCTCCTGTGGTCACGATGCTTCCCTCATGCAGCGTCAAGCTTCGGCGGTTCAAGTGATTACACAGCCAAGCCAACGATTCGAAAGGATCGCCCAAGACCTCATTTCCTGTGCCGTTCGCGATTTCTTCGTTGTTGACAAGGGTGCGAAGTTGATGGGCGCGCAAGTTCTCAACTTCGTCGGGGTCGGTACCGGGCCCGACTACCAAGGCTGCGTGAAGGGCGCCGTCGGCGACGAGTAACGCTGGGTCAACATCGAAGTTGCTGTCAAACCGTGAACACACAAGCTCGATCGCTGGATGAACAGTAGAAACAACTTCTCTTGCTGCTTTCCCATTCATCACCGCCCCACCGGGTCGGATGGTCATGCCGAGTGTGAATGCGAACTCCGATTCCAATCCAGGCCGATGATGAAAGTTTGATACAGCGAGTTCGGTCCCTGATTCGACAAGAGTGCGTTCAAAAACTGGCCCGCAAATGGGGGTTTTGACGCCGAGTAACTCTTGACTGGCCGAGCTGGTTGCCCCCACCTTCCATCCCACAAGAGCTGAGTCCACGAGCCCAATGAGTTGCTCTTGTGCGTCGTACGCCAGCGACGCTGAGTTGGGAACTTCCACATCAGAGACGGTCACTATGTCCATAGCCAAGCGGGCGTGAGCAAGAACGACTGGTAAAGGAAGATTCACCGCTGGCAAGGTACCTCGTGTAAGTCAATAGCGTGGGTTATAGCGCTCTTCGTAGCCGGTCGATGCGGCGTCTGTCTCGTTTCGTTGGTCGACCCGAGCCTTGGTCGCGCTTTGCGACTTGGGTTCCAGAGGCAGATGCAGAGGGTTGTTGTCGAATGGGTGTGTGGTCGTGGTAACACTGGGTGGCGAGAGATGGACTGACGCGTTTTTCTAAAAGCTTCTTCACCTCAAGTTCTCGTTTGTGGCCGTTCACTCGCACCGTGACTCGGTCGCCGATCTTTACTTTGGCTGCGGGTTTCGCTGAGTCAGTGTTGATGCGGACCGATCCGCTAACGCAAGCGTCTTTTGAGATGGAGCGGCTACGGAAAACGCGAACTGCCCAAAGCCATCTGTCTATCCGGCAGAACTCGGCGGTCACGGATGACTTATTTGATCTGCGTTGCAACGTCGCTCATAAAGTTGGCCAGAGCATCCAGGCGACCATTGATTCCGCCTCTGGCTACTGGGTCAACAAGAATATGTGTGATTCCTATTTCCTGACAGACTCCGATCGTGTCAACCATTTGATCTGAGGATCCACCGATGGACTTGGCAGGCTCCATGGTCTCACTGGGATCCAAAAACATGCGAAGTGATAGGTCCAGTTCATCAGGGTCTCGAGCGATTGCCTCGCACGCTTCGCGAACCTGCGCCCATTCTTTTTCCACAACATCCAATGGTTGGAATGCGGCATGAAAAGCGTGGCCGAAACGAGCCGTGCGTTTAAAGGCTGCCGGACTATGACCTCCCACCCATACAGGTAGTGGTTGCTGGATCGGCTTGGGTTCAAACCGAACCGGCGGGAACGAGTAGTAGGTGCCGTTATAGGAAGGTGTTTCTTCTCGGAACAGTGTCTCGAAAATTTCCAACTGTTCGTCGGAGCGCTGTCCACGGTTATCCCAAGGCATACCTAGAACTTCGGCTTCTTCGCGCATCCACCCAACTCCGACTCCCAAGATGAGTCTCCCATCGGACACCACATCAATGGTCGCGAGTTGTTTGGCGGTTGCTACGGGCTGACGGTACGGAAGAATCAGAACGGTGAACCCCAACCGGATCTGTTCGGTGCAGCCAGCAACAAATAGCAACGTGCCGATGGGATCGAGCCACCCAAGACCAGCTGGAGCCGGGAAAGAGCCGTCACCGCTGTAGGGGTATTTCGACTCGAACTGCGCTGGCCAACACACATGATCGCTGGCCCACGCCGAATGGATTCCCATTTTGTCTGCTGTTTGAGCGAATTCGATTAAAGAATCACGCCCAATGTCTCTGCCTAGGTGCGGTAAATGCACTCCCCAATCCATTTACCCAACTTACGGCCCCCAAAGGCTTCCTTTGCGATTTTGTGACAACTCGCGCAAATAGGGGATTTCGATTGGTGGTCGTCCAAACAGTTGACCTAGCTTTCCTTCGTTGACCGTTCCGTGGGAACGGTCAAACACGAATCAAAACCAATTAAACCTAAAGGGGACTCCACATGGAGATTCGACGCAATTTGTTGCGTCTGCTCGCTGTCCTGTTCGCGTTCGCACTTGTTGCGGCGGCGTGCGGAAGCAGCGACGACGACGACGACGCTTCGTCTAGCAGCGCTAGTTCTAGCGAATCTGCTGACGAAGCCGAAGCGGAAGAAGCTGAGGAAGCCGAGGAAGAAGACACCGGCGGTACTCTGAGCCAAGACGCGATTGAAAAAGCCGTGTCCGGTGAAGACGACGGCGAAGCTGAAGAAGAAGTTGTTAGCGATTGTCCTTCTGACCGCTCAAACGTTGAAGGCATCTTCGCTGAAGCTGACTGCAACCGTAACGCGATCATCGCAGCGATCACCGCGAAGATGGAAGCCGGCGAGTGGGGCGTCAATAGCGACAACCACCTCATTGGACCGAGCGGCATGGACGTTGATCTCAACGTCTGCCCAGCAGACTGGGACGATCACGCTGGCCTTACCGATGATCAGCTACGTTTCGGTCAAACGACCGTGCAATCAGGCAACCTTGCCGCTTACGGCAACCTCAGCCTCGGTATGGAAATCTGGTTCGATTACATCGATTCACTTGATGTTCTCAGTGGTCGCGATATCGAATTCATTATCAAGGACGACGGTTATGTCGCCGCTCAAACAATTGAGTATGTAGACGAACTCATTGAGTCCGCAAACATTCACTTGATCCAAGGCCTCGGCTCGCCGAATGGTCTTGCTGTGTACGACAAGATCAACGAGGAATGCATTCCTCACCCGTTCTACCTCTCAGGTCACCCAGCATGGGGTGACCCTGAGCTCCACCCATGGACCACCAGCTACCAAATGTCATATTCGACTGAGGCTGTGCTGTGGGGAACATGGATCAAGGTGAACCTTGCCGATGAGCTTCCTGTGAAGGTTGCCGGTTTGGTGATGGACAACGACTTCGGTCTTGCCTATGAAATGGGCTTCGAGGCGTACGTCGAAAACAACCCCGACGTGGTAGCTGAGTACCTTCCAGTTCGTCATGACCCGGCCGCTCCGACGCTCACCAATGAGGTGACCACCATCGCTGCGTTCGATCCTGACGTGTTCATTTCCATGACTGCAGGCAACCCATGCTTGCTGGCCATTCAAGAAGTAGAGGCCTCTGGTCTTTACGAACGCCTGTCAGCCGCATTCACTCCTTCGGTATGTAAGGGAATTGCTGCTTACATGGCGCCGGCTGGAATGGCAGCGAACGACTACTGGATTGTTGGTGGTGGCGGTAAAGACACCACTGACAGCGTGAAGATGAAAGAGCCGTTCATTGCCTTTGCGCGTGACCTCATTTCCGACGCCGGTGAAGACCCAGGCATTTCGCTAACAGGCGAAGGTGTGTTCCGTGGGTATGCGTTTACTGAAGCATTCCGCATCGCGGATGCCCTGCCTGGTGGCATGAGCCGTACCAACTTGATGTTGGCTCTGCGTAACTTCAAGATCTATCACCCAGGTCTCCTGGACGGTCTTGTTACCGAACTTAATGGCAACGCGGACGCCTACTTCGTTGAAGGTTCCGAGTACAGCAAGTTCGATGCAGAGAACCAGACATGGGTCATGATTGGTGACATTGTTGACGCCAATGGTGGAACCCCGAACTGTCGCTGGGATAAAGCCAACGGTGGTTGCCGATAGTTAGTCAAGGCCAACACGTGAGAGTTCTTTGAACCCTCTCAGTTAGCCAACAGTAAGGACCGCTGGGTTTCGGCCCGGCGGTCCTTATTTTTTCCAAAGAGCCAGCTTCTTCGTGCGTGAACTGTTACGAAATACCTGTGTGACCATGCGTCTTCCCCAGCAAATTCAGCCTTTCCGTGCGTGAACTGTTACGAAAAGCCTTCGGGGACGACAGGGTCTTGTGGGGCTACTACGGTAAGCGCAGCGATTTAACTGTCGTTTATTTAGGGGACTCAAATGGGGTTTCCTGGTTAATTCACCCGAGGGGGAAGATTTATGGGATTCAGACGCAAAATTTTGCGTTTGTTGGCGGTGCTTTTTGCGCTCGCTATGGTCGCCGCAGCATGCGGTGGTAGCGATAGCGACGATGACTCTTCGAGCAGCAGCGGTTCTGATACCGCGGCCGCTTCTAGCAGTGATAGCAGCGACAGCGATGATGCTGAAGAAGAAGAGGAAGATGCTGGCATGCTTTCTCAAGAAGAGGTTGAGAAAGCCGTATCAGGTGACGACGCGGCGGAAGAAGAGGTGGACGAAGACGCTCCAACCTTTGATCGCTCTACCCTCGACGGAATTTGGGAAGAAGCCGCCTATCGGCGCCAGCTCATGATCGATGAGATCACTGAGAACATGGAATCCGGTGACTGGGGTGTCGGTGACGACAACATTCTCCGTGGCCCAGCTGGCTATGAGGCCGACCTGAACGACTGTCCAGGAGACTGGTCGAACACTAATGGCCTTCTGTCCGATGAAATTCGTGTCGGTCAGACAACAGTGATGTCGGGCAACCTTGCAGCGTACGGCAACATTTCACATGGTTGGGAAAACTATTGGAATTGGATTAACGACGAATTAGGTGGCATCGGGGGCCGTAAGCTCAAGATGATCATCAAGGACGATGGTTACGTCGCAGCCCAGACCATTGAGTTCGTGGACGAACTGATTGAGTCGGCGAACATTTTCGCCCTCCATGGGCTTGGTTCGCCGAACGGTCTAGCGGTATACGACAAGATCAACGAGGAATGCGTACCGCACCTGTTCTACGCGTCAGGTCACCCTGCATGGGGCGACCCGGTCAACCATCCATGGACTACAAGCAACCAGCTGTCTTATCTGACAGAGGCGGTTCTGTGGGGAACCTGGATTAAGACAAACTTGCCTGACGAATTGCCAGTCAAGGTTGCTGGTTTGGTGATGGACAACGACTTTGGTTTGGCCTATGAGAAGGGCTTCGAGTTCTACGCCGAGCACAACCCGGACGTGGTGTCGGAGTATCTGCCGGTTCGTCACGACCCAGCAGCACCGACGCTGACTAACGAGGTCACGACCATTGCGGCATTCGACCCTGACGTGTTCATTTCGATGACCGCAGGTAACCCATGTCTGTTGGCTGTGCAAGAAGTCGAAGCGTCCGGTCTTTTGGAGCGACTCTCCGCTGCGTTCACCCCATCGGTGTGCAAGGCGATTGCTGCTTATATGGCACCGGCTGGTATGGCTGCTGACGGCTGGTGGGTTGTCGGTGGAGGTGTAAAGGACTCCACGGATCCGAAGTACATCGAGGAGCCATTTATCGCGTTCCTGAACGCAAACTTGGAAGCGGCCGGGCTCGATCCGTCGATTTCACTACTGGCGACCGGTTACTTCTTCGCCGTCCCATGGACTGAGTCACTCCGTGTAGCAGATGCGCTGCCTGGAGGAATGAGTCGAACCAACCTCATGCTTGCTGCTCGAAGCATCGACATTTATCACCCTCTGATGATGGATGGTGTGGCGTATGAGTTGAACGGCGCGGCAGATGCCTTCGCCATTGAAGGATCTGACTTCAGTCAGTTCGACGCCACTGCGCAGACTTGGAACCAGGTTGGCGACATTGTCGACGGTAACGGTAATTCACCGAACTGTGCTTGGGACAAGGAGAATGGCGGTTGCTAATTAGTTAATTTGGGTA
>DCYM01000245.1:24933-27899 GCA_002331465.1 Candidatus Neomicrothrix sp. UBA2110
TCGTTTTTCCCTCAGTCCTCGGCGAGCAGAGCTCGGCTGATGATGAGCTTTTGAATCTCGCTCGTTCCTTCTCCAATGATCATCAGCGGGGCATCTCGGTAATATCGTTCCACCGGATACTCGGTGCTATAGCCGTTACCCCCGTGGATTCGCATCGCGTCAAGCGCCAGCTCACTGGCTGTTTCGGACGCAAAAAGTTTTGCCATGCCAGCGGCGAGATCGACTCGCTCTCCCGCGTCGGCTTTGCGGGCCGCTTCATAGGTGAGAAGTCGGGCCGCTTCCAACTTTGTAGCCATTTCAGCCAATTTGAAAGCGATCGCTTGATGTTGGCTTATGGGTCGACCGAACGCCTCGCGTTCTTTGGCATACGCCAAAGCCGCGTCGTATGCGGCTTGCGCTACGCCAACTCCGCGCGCCGCAACATTTATTCTTCCGAGTTCCAAGGCAGCTAACGCCCAACGAAGGCCATTTCCGATTCCCTCGTCTCCGCCGAGGAGCTGATCCACTCCAAGATGATGGTCGACATAGGACATTTCGACGGTTTCAACTCCGCGGTAACCGAGCTTGTCGATCTTGGGGCTGACAGTGATGCCGCCGCTTTGGTTCCCGGGTGTTTTCTCGACGATAAAGCAAGTAATTCCGCCACTGTCAGTGTCATTGCTATCGGGAACGCGAGCGAGGAGGGCCACCACACCGGCCCTTTCGCCATTAGTCACCCACATTTTGGTGCCATTAATTATCCACTCGTTGCCGTCGCGTTCTGCTCGACAACGCAAGGCTCCGGCATCGGAACCGCTGTCAGGTTCTGACAAAGAAAAACAACCGCGTAACTCGCCAGTGGCCATCGTTGGTAACCACCTTTGACGTTGCTCTTCTGAACCAAATTGGGTGATGAGCTTGGCGCAGATCAAATGACTATTAATAATTCCCGCGAGCGACATCCAACCTCGGGACAACTCTTCGACGATACGTGCGTAGGTAATGTTGTCGAGTTCAAGCCCACCGTAGGCGGCCGGGATTGTTGCACCAAAGAGCCCAAAACTGGCCATTTGAAGTGCCATCTGGGTGGGATATTCGTCGGGTAGTTCGAACTCAGATGCGTGAGGGACGACCTCATTGTCGACCCAGGTTTTCAGGGTCGCAATCATCTCTTTTGCCACATCAATGTCGGTCATCGCGTTTCCCTTCGCATGTAGGGTCTCCCATTTCCTACTATCCAGGGTGACGTCGTGCCCTATCGGGTTGTCCAAACCTGATTTTGATGGGCGAATACTGAATGGAGTCCACTATGCAGATCTCAATGGCTATTGGCGCAGGTGCCAGCCTGGAACCGGATGGTTTGGCGCGTCATGTGCAAAATCTGGAGAGTGCAGGAGTTGATCTGGTATGGGGAGGGGAGATCTACGGGTATGACCTCGTCTCCACTCTTGCCTTTATTGCTGGCCAAACCAAGACGATGCAACTCATGACTGGGATCTTGCCCATCTATTCGCGTAGTCCCGCACTGATCGCTCAAACTGCTATCACCATCGACGCACTTTCGCAGGGACGTTTCGTTCTGGGCTTGGGCTCGTCTGGGCCTCAGGTAATCGAAGGATGGCACGGAGTTCCGTTCCGCAAACCAATCGGCATGACGCGAGATGTCATAGATATCTGTCGCAAAGTCTGGTCAGGTGACAAGGTCGAACATCAGGGCGCAGCGTTCAGTCTTCCGTTAGCTGAGGGAGAAGGCACCGGTTTGGGTAAACCGCTAAAGCTGATGTGTAAGCCATACCGGCGCGACATTCCGATTGCGGTCGCTTCGATCGGCCCCAAAAACGTGGAAATGACAGCAGAACTGGGAAATATTTGGCAGCCCATCCATTTCCTCCCAGAAAAGTTTCATGACGTTTGGGGTGATGCCCTACACGCGGGTAAAGCGAAGCGATCCGCTGATCTTGGAGAACTGGAAATAGTAGCTGGGGGGACCGTCGCTCTTGGTAACGGACCTCATGTTGACGCGGCGAGAAAAGCAGTGCGCGATACCACTGGTTTCTATGTTGGAGGGATGGGAGCGCGCGACCAGA
Source organism: Candidatus Neomicrothrix sp. UBA2110 (assembly GCA_002331465.1). GTDB lineage: Bacteria > Actinomycetota > Acidimicrobiia > Acidimicrobiales > Poriferisodalaceae > UBA2110. Next base: position 27,000 of record DCYM01000245.1, read on the forward strand.
ACTTTTACAACGACCTGTTCAAACGTTACGGTTATGAGCAAGAAGCACAGGAAATCCAGGACCTATTTCTCAGCGGGAAGCGCGATGAGGCATTTTCGAAAGTGCCTGACGACTACGTCGATCGAGCAAGCTTGACCGGTGATGAAGGAAGAGTTCGAGAACGTATACAGGTGTACAAAGACGTCGGCGTTACCTATCTCAACATTGATATTCCAGCTGATACAGAAAACCCGCTCGAAGTGATCGAAAAGGTAAAGGCCTGGGCTGAATAATCGCTGATGACTCGTCTACCAGCTAACGATCGGTTTCGGGCCGCCGCTGAGGCTTTGGGTATAGAACCTGACATTGTTCGATTCTCAGAAGACACCCGAACGGCAGCGCAAGCTGCGGCTGCTTTGGGTTGCGACTTGGGGCAAATCATAAAATCGTTGGTATTTCAATGCGATGGCGAACCGGTGCTCGCGTTAACAGCCGGGGATCAGCAAGTGGACACCCAAACACTTGGTGAGCTGTGCGGTGGCATTATCGAAAAGGCCGGCGCCGAAACAGTGCGCGACGCAACCGGATTTGCAATCGGTGGAGTCCCTCCCTTTGGCCATATGACTCAATTGCGTTGTTTCGTGGACCGAAACATTGGTCGGCATGAAACAGTTTGGGGTGCGGCGGGCACTCCAGACACCGTTTTCTCGATTTCCAGTTCCCGACTTGTGAGTTTGAGCGGAGGTCAAGTCACTGACTTTGTGATTTGAACCTCACCCAACTAACACTTTGGCTCCGTATCCCGTTCTAGTGTCTGGTAATGCCCGCGCATCGCACCACCATTGTTCCCCGCTTCGGGGAGTTGGACCCGTACAACCATGTCAACCACGCCGCGTACGTCGCTTACTTCGAAGCGGCTCG
>DCYM01000225.1 GCA_002331465.1 Candidatus Neomicrothrix sp. UBA2110
GGCCTCCAAACAGCGGTAAAAAGCACCCAAGGTTCAACTTTGCGTTGATTGAGGTATTGGGGGTCAAGTGTTATCAACACAGCGTCAAGCAGGATTGGCGACATTTCTTCCAATGTCACAGGAACCATGTTGTTTTTCGGGTGAAACTCAGCTAATTGAGTCCCGAAGCGATCATAAATAATCGTGTCGTTATCGAAAGTCGCCGCGAAGGAACGCTGTGCGGCTCCCATGGTTCGGACTGATATACCGACCCCGAAGACAGCAAGAACCAGCAGCAGATACAAAACCAACCATAATGTTGGTGCCTTATTTTGTTTGTTCTCTAGTAAAGCTGGATCAGACATCTGTCCAGAAATCGCTTCGTCAATAAGTTGTTCAGCTGTAACCCTTAGTTACTGGAGAGTACCCAAGGGCGCACACCAAACAACTAGACAAACACGCGCTGTGACTAGTGAAGTGGATATCGGCGAAGGAGATAATTCCACCCACATTTTGCGCACACCTCAACTTCGTATGAAACGAAGTGGCCTTGGCGGCGAGCAATTCTCTGAAGTTCGTGGTCCGACACCACACACTTGCCTCCTGGCCCTAAGCGTGGGCCGAAGACATAGGCAACAAGACGCAACTCATCTTCGTTGCACAAAGGACAGCTACCCCCCGTGTGCGGTGCAGCACTTCGAGCAACTCGAAGTAATTCGGGATGAATCTCACATGCTTCGTCTCTGTCAACTATGCCGCACGCAATATCTCGAAGCAGCCGTCGGCGTTGAAGACGGTAGTCAACTTCGCCGAAGGCTGCCTCGGCGTCTTCGCTCGCTAGGCCCGGGTGATACGGCACCCACGCAGCGTAGTCAGAACTAGGGGTTCTTTCGCCAATCTTGTATTAGAGCAGTTGCATCTTTCTTAGATAGCGGACCAGCCCGCAGACGCTGATCCATCAATCGGTCAAGCATCTCACCAACGAGTGGGCCTTCTCCACCAATCAGTTCAGCGACTTCGTTGCCGTCCAAAGGAAGCCGAAATTCTTCGTTTCCTTCTAATTCCCGGACCTGATCGATCGCTGAAAGGACCGACGGCAGTGGCGGTTGCCCGTAAGCGTTTAATAATTCGATCGCCGGTTCAAGATCGTGGCGCGTCTGATGGAGTAATCGTCGAGCCGTCGCTTGGTCATTTTTTTTCGCTTCGGTCAGAGCGCGAGCAGCATCGATGATCGCTCCAACCCGTGAAGCTGTCGCGTTCGACACTCTCAATCCAGCGAGCGCTTTTCGGACAAGAGTCCCCTCTTGTAAAACCGACCAAAGAAAACACGCCCATCGTAATTCTAAGTCCCGGCTCACAAGATCTATGGACTGTGCTTGCAGGTTTTCGTGATTCGAGCTGCTAGGGAAAAGTCGTTCCATCAGCCCTGTTCGGTGCAACAGTTGTACGCCGCGGCTTGGGTGTTCGACTAACAGAAACTTCGAAAATTCTTCACTGATTCGTTCCTTCGACACAATGTCAAGGCGCTCAGCCATAACACCCATAGCGTTTTCGAGTTCCACAGGTGATGTCAGTTGATAACCCGACAAGAAGCGGGCGGCTCTCAACATTCTCAAGGGGTCATCAGAAAAAGCTATTTCTGGCGTTAATGGTGTTCTCAACACACGCCTCGCCAAGTCAGTCCTTCCATCAAACGGGTCAACCAACCGCCAGCTAGGCAGTTGAATCGCCATGGCGTTGATGGTGAAATCTCGCCGTGCAAGGTCATCATCAATCTTGCTTGAAAACTCAACGCTCGGTTTTCGCGAGTCGGCGTGATATTTCTCTGACCGGTGAGTCGTGATTTCCACCATGACATCGCCTTTGCGCGCTCCCACAGTGCCAAAGCGGGCGCCTTGATCCCAGGTTGTGTCCGCCCATCTCTCCAAGATTGACAATGTGTCCGCTGGCGTAGCGTCCGTGGTGATGTCGATATCTCCACTGTGTCGTCCAAGAAACAAGTCCCGGACAACACCTCCAACGACAAAGAACCCCCACCCAGCGGAAACAAACAGCTCAGCTAGATCCCCTACGCGTTGATCAACGTCATCGCGATCAGCTTGTGCGATGCCGTCCATACAACGAAACGGTACCTTCGGATTGGCACAAATTTTGCAAGATTAATAGAGCTTCACCTCAGTAAGGACCAGTTATCTTCCTCAACAAGTTGGAGTTCTAGGTCAGTCCTGGCAACCTAAGAGGCCCGGATTCCATTGTGGAGCCGGAAATCGGAAGTTTGATGGAGTGGGCATGAAGTTCGACCTCGGCGACCGCGTGATCTATCCACACCACGGGGCAGCTCTGATTACCGCAAGGGAAACCAGAAAGGCGTTCGGCGAAGAGCGCGAATATCTGATCCTTCAAACAGCACACGGTGATCTAACGCTGTCTGTTCCCGCGGATATGGCGGATTCCGTAGGGATGAGACCTCCAATCGACGAAGACGACGTGGAAGACCTTTTCGAACTTTTGGCCAAAAAAGATATACGCGAGCCCGCCAACTGGAGTCGCCGGTTCAAAAATCACCAAGAAAAGCTGAAGTCTGGTGATATTTACCAAGTAGCAGAAGTGGTGAGAAACCTCGCTTTGCGCGAATCTGCAAAAGGTTTGTCAGCTGGCGAGAAATCCATGCTTGACAAGTCCCGGCAGATCCTGATTTCTGAACTTTCGATAAGTATGGATGTCAGCGAGGACGAAGCACTAGATCAAGTAGAAACAAGACTCGCTAGCTAGATCGTTAGCTAAGGCGACCAACTCTGCTTGACTCCTCCCTATAACTTCATGTGGGGAGGGTCCAGTGTCAACAGACCAACCGCTCCACTGGAGTTCCAATGGCGTGCGCATCCGGACAGACTCTCAATGTCAGTCCGATGCTTACCTCAGGCCGATACTTCCCCCTCGAAAGCTGCGACCGGACGAAATTAAAACCACTCTGCAATTACTCGCACAAAACGGCGTGCAGCGCGTTTTCACTTCAGCAATAAGATCGCGAGAGCAAAGTTTTTTTAGAGATATTGGATTCGAGCTACACGAAGAGTTGCTTTTGCTCAGTCACGATCTATCGGCACAAATCCCAGCCCCTACTCGTCCTACGAGACGCGCTCAGCGCTCCGACCGGCCACATATTCTCGACATCGATGCATCCACATTCTCGCAGTTCTGGCAATTCGACGCGATATCTCTAACGGAGGCCATAAAGGCAACGCCCAGGAGCAGAGTTCGTGTCAACACCGGCCCTTCACCACAAGGTTTTGCGATAACGGGTCGCTCGGGGCGACAAGGTTTTCTCCAACGGCTCGCGGTACATCCGACACATCAAGGGAGCGGTCTAGGCCGTGCCTTGGTGACTGATGCTCTTCGTTGGCTTCAGAAACGACGGGTCTATGAAGTACTGGTAAATACGCAAATCGAAAATGTCACAGCATTAGAACTCTACGAGTCCACCGGATTTGTTCAGAGAAACGATGGACTAGCAGTCTTGCGGTGGGACGCGAAGAGATGAACCTTTTGAGGTGGGCCCGTGGAATTCCAATTCTTCTCTGTCTTCTCGTTGGTTTCCCTGGCATGGCTAACGCAGCCGAAGTTGGATCTGGCGGGATACAAATCACTCATCAATCTCCAATCGCGCAAGCAGGCGGGTCATTGGACTTCACACTTCGGCTACCCGGGGTAGTTGCATACGACGACCAGATCATCGTGACGGTTCACGAACCGGTCATCGACGAGACGGGGTTCCTCCAATCGGTGAACGGGCAAGGGTTAGGCGGCGTTCTCGCTTCTCGAACAATTGATGTGTCAGATCTTGACCTTGATCCGTGGGGCTTAGCACGCATCAAATTTCCGCTGACAAACAGTGGTGATAAAGCTATCCGTGTCGCAAGACCTGGGGTGTACCCAATAACAATCGAAATGCGGACTGCGAGTCAGGAGCTTGTTGGCCGCGTCGTGACCCATCTCATCCGAATTGGTGAGGAACCTTCTCAAAGGTTGCCGTTGGCACTCGTAGCTGAAATTCCGCACTCAGCAGGCCACTCTGACTCAAAGCAAAATGTTGATACCGCCTCAGCGTGGTTCAATCTGTTGGTCAACCATTCCGACATCCCAGTGAGTATCACCTTCCAGCCCAACCAGATTGACAGCGCCGTAAATGAAGCGGCCGTACAACAGTTTCAGGGCACGAAGACACAACATGAGCTTGTACGCGGTTCTTTCATTCCAATTGATGAATCAGCGCTCATGGATGCTGGTCTCACTCGTGAGGTGTCAACGCTCCTCGAAATAGGTTCAAAACAACTTAGAAGTTTGGGGACTCTGGCACCCCCGACTCTTTGGGTCGGACATGGAATGGCCGACGCCGCTCAAGTGGACCGTCGATGGCAACGAGGCATCCGTGAGGTAATTGTCGAACCTTCTTCGCTCTCCCCACTACCCGATACCGCACCACGCGGTCCTGTGGAAATACTGGGAGTCGATTCAAATGTCAGGGCGCTCGTCGTCGACCATCTCTCATCACAAAAGGAGCACGACACTGCAGCTAGCGAAGCGCACCGCGTCTTGGCACACCTTGCGACGATTGCCTTCACCCAACAGCCGACACCATTACTCGTCTTAGATCTCGGGGCAGGAACCCGCGATGTTGATTTTGCGACAGCATTTCTGAGAGGTCTCCCCCATTTAGATTGGGTTGAGCCAGTACCGGCCAGTGCTGCTATCACTAAGTCATTGTTGCTTAAGGACGGGAAACTCCAGCAGTATCGGCTTAGAAGCCAGCCCAATTCCACAACTGAGAACTTCACTGGCTACCGCGATGCTCAAAGATACTTAACATCGTTTCGTTCAATGATCCGCGACGAAGATGCCTCCGAGCATGACCAACTGTCTCAGAAATTACTGTTCAGTTTGTCGAGCGATTCATCGCAACTCGATCGACGAACGTTGTGGGAATCAATCGTCAGCCGAATCCGAGTGCAGACGAGTTTGATTGACATTCCCCCCGACGAATCAATCCAGTTGACGTCGCGGAAAGCATCCGTACCGTTCAGCTTCCAGAACCGAGCCAATATCCCACTTCGAGTGGAATTG
>DCYM01000071.1 GCA_002331465.1 Candidatus Neomicrothrix sp. UBA2110
AGAGCTCGAATACGAGCTTCAGCGTCGTCGGAAATCTCGTCTGCGGTGACTAAAAAGCATGTCGATTGGTGCGCCCCTCGGCCCACTCTTCCCCGAAGTTGATGGAGTTGAGCCATTCCGAACCGATCTGCGGACAAGATGATCATCGTCGTGGCGTTCGGAACGTCCACTCCGACCTCGATCACCGTTGTGGCAACCAGGACATCCAAGCGTCCTTCTCTAAAAGCATCCATTGTCTTCTGTTTGTCTGTCCCAGACAGCCGACCATGCAGTAGACCAACTTTGACCCCTGACAGCTCTCCCCTAGAAAGGCGATCTTTGGTGGTCTCTGCCGAATCAGCGTCAAGCTTGTCGCTCTCTTCTATCAGCGGACATACGACATAAGCTTGGCGGCCCTGAGCTATTTCGGAACGCACGTGTTGCCACACCGTGTCATCACTATCCCCTACCCAAAACGTAGTGATTGGTGTCCGACCCGGCGGCAACTCGTCCAGGGTCGATACATCCAAGTCGCCATATACCGTCATGGCCGCTGTTCGCGGTATCGGTGTCGCTGTCATCACTAACAAGTGAGGCCATTTGCCGTCGGGGCGCCCCCGTTCTCTTAGGATCGATCGTTGCTCAACCCCAAATCGGTGCTGTTCGTCAACCACCACGACACTGAGTGAAGAAAAGGTAATTCCTTCTTGTATTAAGGCATGAGTTCCAATAACTAGGTCTACCGAACCGTTTCCCATTCCTTCGACCACCCGTTGTCGGTCCGTCCCTGTTATTCGGTTCGTTAGCACCTTGATCGAAAGCGGTCTCACACCCATCAGCGTCGAGTCATCCGATACTTCCAACCCTTCGGCCAGTTCAACCAAACTCAGGTAATGCTGATCTGCCAAAACTTCGGTCGGCGCCATCAGCGCTCCCTGATGGCCATCTGCTACTGCTATTAGCAGCGCGTGTAAGGCGACGAGCGTTTTCCCCGCGCCCACGTCGCCCTGCAATAGTCGATGCATCGGCTGCTCGGTCTTGAGGTCAACTTCGACCTCCGCCATTGTGCGCTGCTGAGCTGCTGTGAGCTCGAAAGGTAAGCGGTCATAGAAGCTCGCGAGCAACTGGCTGTCGCATCGGTGCGCAATGCCGGAAGCGCTTTCCAAACGACGCATTTTTCGCAACCGAAGGACCAGTTGGACTCGTAAGAGTTCGTCAAGAACAAGACGATTTCTCGCCTCTGAAACTTCCGACATTGAGTTCGGTTGGTGGATTGCCTTAAAGGCGGCCGTCCGGCCGAGCAACTGCAAATCGTGCAACACCTGGACCGGGAGTGGCTCCACTATCCCGCGGCGCTCGCAACGGCGTAACGCTTCAGTCGACCAACGACCTATGTCCCATGTGGTCAAGCCAGCTTTTTCGGACTGTGGGTAAATCGCGATAATTCTGCCTGTTCGATCTCCAACTAAATCAACTAACGGGTTAGTCATCTGGAGTTGGCCTCGGTAAAGGTCCACCTTTCCAAACAGAGCGACCGTAAGTCCTTGCTTAAGTTGCTTCGAGCGCCATGCCTGGTTGAAGAACACAAGTTTTAAACTTCCGGTGTCATCAGACAACGAGACCTCAACTATGGACCTTCGATTTCGAGTTCTCCGAGACTTGACGCTCTCGACGTCCGCCACCACCATGACCTCTTGCCCAGGGGTAACTTCGCCAAGCTTCGCCTCCCGACTTCTGTCGACGTACCGACGCGGGTAATGCGTCAACAAGTCGAACACCGACTCAATGTCAACCTCTCCAAGCGACGTTCGTCGCTCTTCGCCAACTCCTTGTAACCGATCGACGCTTATGGCGTCGAGTTCTCGAAGAGAAAGTGGTTCCGTCACTCGACCCCAAACAAGTACGGGTAGTGGGCTTGGCCACCTTGATGAATTTCTGTTTCAATATTCGGCCGATTTTCCGCGATCCACTCGGTAATGGCGCGAGTTTCAGCATCGCTGACGCCTTCGCCCACAATCACCGTCAAAATCTCGTGATCTCGGTCGACGAGCACGTCGAGTAATGCGGTAGCTGCGCTTGACGGAGCGTCAGCTATAGAACAAACACCGCTTCGGTCGAGACCGACCCAATCGCCCGTCGCTACTTCTCCTACCGAAGTGGTGGTTTCTCGCACCGCGCGGGTTACTTCTCCAACCACAACACCTTTAGCAATCTCAGCCATAGATTCACCGTTACTCGCTGCGTCACTTTGGGGGTCATACCCCAGAAGTGAAGCGAAGCCTTCGGGCACAGAAGTGGTGGGGACCACCACGACTCGCTTCGCGCTCTGCCCATCAACGGTGCGCGCTACCGCGACAATGTTCGAGTTGTTGGGAAGAATAACTACCTGGTCAGCAGGCACCCGCTCTACCGCTTCTAGAAGCTCCGCTGCCGAGGGATTCATGGTTTGACCTCCAACGACAAGTTCCTGGACACCAAGGCTGTGAAAAATTCGACTGATTCCCGGAGCCGGGGAAACGGCGACGACGCCACATGGCACCGGCTCTGGATTTGGGAAGCCATCTGATTTTCCAGCCGCAGTGGCTTCGCGGACCCACCGTTCCTCCATGACTTCTTCCGCTAAATCCGTCACTCTTATCTGTTGCGGTCGTCCGACCTCTATTCCGGCTTCGATGGCCGGACCGATGTCATCGGTATGTATATGGCAATTCCAAAGCCCATCTCCGCCAACTACAACAATTGAGTCTCCTAAACCTGCCCATACTTTTTTGAAGCCCTCAATGGCCTCATCCGGCACGTAGAGCAGGTACATAACTTCGTAGCGGAGTTCAGAACTTTCATCGTCGAAGGACATAGCGGGTCCAGCGAGAGAAAGTTCTACGTGATCGGGCGCGGTCGGAACCTCACGACCGTCTAATACGTGAAGGATTCCATGAAGAAGCAAAAGAAATCCCGCTCCACCTGCATCCACTACTCCCGCCTCGCGAAGAACCTGCAACTGTTCCGGAGTTCGTTCGAGGGCAATTTGTCCCTCGGCAAGAGCATTCTCGATGACTCGGATAGGAGTTGCGTCTTCTTCTATTTCGCGTGCCCCTCTAGCGGATTCGCGCACGACAGTAAGAATCGTCCCTTCCACCGGCTTCATCACTGCACCGTCTGCTGCGATGCTTGCCTCGGTTAACGCCGTGGCAAGTGCGGCCCCGTCGATATCAGCTGAGTCGGAAAGACATCCGCTAATGCCGCGCAATACTTGCGACAGAATCACGCCCGAATTGCCGCGGGCTCCCATTAGCGAACCGTGCGATATCGCAGAACAAACCGCGCTCCGGTCATTGAGGTCAATGCCTTCAAGTTCTTCGAGGACCGATCCCACCGTTAACGCCATGTTGGTTCCGGTATCGCCATCTGGCACTGGATATACGTTGAGTCGGTTAATCCACTCTCGATGAGTTTCGAGAGCCCCATGGAAGGCTGACAAAACTTCCACGAGTTGAGCGGTGGAGAGAACGGAGGCTATTTCCACAGAAGCCGATGCTACCGGTGTGTGGCACCTTCGATAGGCGACTAGCACTAATGCTCGCACTCCACCCAATAGCTTCTCTTAGTTGCTAAGTTGTGCCCGCTTCACAGACCGTCGTAGGGTCCCCACGAAGCTTGTGTCATAGATCAAACGCGATCTTCAGGGTTACTACCGGAGGCCAGCAGTGCAAGGTGTCATAAAATCATATGACCCCCAGTCAAGAACGGGAGTAGTAGTCGACGACGTCGGCCGCGCTGAGTACGACTTGGCCTTCGACGCTCTTGAGGGATCGATCTTTCGAATGGTGCGACAGGGCCAAAGGGTCGTCTTCGACCTCAACGAACAAGGACTAGCAGCCCAGCTAAGGCTGGGCAGTGAAGTTGACCTTGGTACACCTGATTGGATCACGTCCGCGGGGGGCGACGCGTGACCAAGAACTGGGGACACTCCCCAGTCGACGTCTGAAAGTAAACGGAGGTCAAAATGCCTGGAACGACCACCAACGAAAGCCTTCTTGAGTGGGTAGATAGTTGGGCCAAAGTGCTGACTCCTGACTCCATCCACTGGTGTGACGGAAGTCAAGAGGAGTATGACGAGTTAGCCGCGTCGATGGTGGAACAAGGCACTCTGATTCCTCTCAACGAAGCGAAACGGCCAAATAGTTTTTTGGCCCGATCCGACCCTGGTGATGTCGCTCGCGTTGAGGACAGGACATTCATTTGCAGCGATGATCCTGCCGATGCCGGAAACAACAACAATTGGCGTGAACCAGAAGCCATGCGAACCGAGATGTTAGATCTCTTCCGAGCTTCGATGGTCGGACGCACCATGTTCGTAGTGCCCTTTTCGATGGGACCGCTTGGGTCACCGATAGCGCACATCGGGGTTCAGTTAACCGACTCACCCTACGTTGCCGCTTCAATGCGAATTATGACCCGCATGGGGCAGGGCGCCTTAGACGTGCTCGGTGAAAGCGAGTGGGTGCCGTGTGTCCACTCGTTGGGAGCTCCGTTGGCTCCAGGTGAAAGTGACGTCACTTGGCCATGCGATTCCGAAAACAAGTACATCGTCCATTTTCCGAGCACTCGAGAAATCTGGTCCTACGGCTCAGGCTATGGCGGTAACGCTTTGCTGGGTAAGAAGTGTTTTGCTCTCAGGATTGCTTCGACGATGGCACGCGATGAAGGCTGGCTCGCCGAACACATGTTGATCGTGGGCGTCACCCCGCCAGGGGGCGAAACCAAATACGTAGCGGCGGCTTTCCCATCCGCGTGTGGCAAGACAAATATGGCAATGATGATTCCGTCTCTGCCTGGATGGAAGGTGGAAACAATTGGGGATGACATTGCCTGGATGAAATTTGGCGCAGACGGCCAGTTATACGCGATAAACCCTGAGGCCGGTTTCTTTGGGGTGGCTCCTGGTACTGGCGAGAAAACTAATCCCAATGCCCTCGCTACCCTTTCGGGCAACTGCGTATTCACTAATGTCGCCCAAACTGACGACGGAGACGTCTGGTGGGAAGGTCTTACCGATGAGCCCCCAGCTCGTTTGGTCGACTGGAAGGGACAAACTTGGACTCCAGAAGTTGAAGCTCCAGCGGCTCACCCGAATGCACGATTCACGGTTCCCGCAGCGCAATGCCCTTCGATAGCGTCTTCATGGGAAGACCCGGCAGGTGTTCCCATTTCGGCGATACTTTTCGGCGGCCGACGAGCCACGACCGTGCCGCTGGTGTCAGAAGCCCTTGATTGGGAACATGGCGTCTTCCTCGGATCAGTGATGTCGTCAGAGAAGACTGCCGCTGCTGCGGGAGCGATCGGTCAAGTTCGTCGAGACCCGTTCGCGATGCTTCCATTCTGCGGGTACAACTTCGGCGATTACTTTCAGCACTGGCTCGACATCGGCAAACATCAGGGTGCGAAACTTCCAAAACTTTTCTACGTAAATTGGTTCCGAAAAGACCAAGACGGTCGCTTCATCTGGCCAGGATTTGGTGATAACGCGAGAGTTCTCAAATGGGTGCTGGACCGCATTGCTGGTACAACCGAGGCTGTTGAAACACCGATCGGAATGGTCCCAAAGACAGAGGACCTTGATGTGGACGGATTAGATCTGACTACCGATGCTCTTGAATCGCTTTTAACGGTAGACGTGATCGAATGGCAGAACGAACTCACGTTGATCGAAGAGCACTACGAATCGATAGGCGAGCGACTTCCGAATGAAATGCGGCTTCAACTCGCCCGGTTAGCCGACAGGCTCGCTGGCTAAGTGTTTCGTTAGCTTCCCGGTCGAAAAGAAGTCACAGCAGGACCAACGCTCGAATTCCGAGGCCCATGATGAACAGGCCACCCCACCCGTAGAGCATGTGAAGCCGTTCTCGAAACTGTTGCCGGTAGCTGTAAAGAATGCCAACTGTTGTGGCAGTTAAAACGCCGTAGAAGACATGAAAAGTTTGCGGCCCACCGTCATTCGCGTTGATGTGTATCGCTGCCAAAGTGACCTGCACAAATACCAAGGCTTGGACGAAAGCTGTGAACCTCCAGAGCTGCGCGCCTCGAAGGCTGGGCACTGGTCCAGATGCCAACGCCCAGGCGCCGGCAACCCCGTTACCTATGACTAGAAACCAGCACGCGACGAGGTGAAGCGCGCTCAACACTTGATCATCAAGCTGTCTGGTTGGCGAGCAAGTGGAGGAACATGATTAGGTTCTGAGCGTCTGTGTGTCCGTCGGCGAGCCTTAATTCCGCTGGAGTCTTGGCTGCTTCGTCGCTCATGGCAACGACGTCAAGGGCCCTAAGTAATCCGACGGGTGCGCCCTGCTCGACCAGAGTTCCCACGTCACGCACGATGTGTCGACCCCGCAGGCCTCGGTCTCGAATAACGGCCTGAATAAGGATCCTCAAAATCGCGCAGGCTGATGCTGGCGATTGTTCGACGACAGCTTGAGCCTCCACATACAAGGGCGCGAGGTTGCCGGGCAACCCTGCCGGCGCCAGCGCCGCTTCGGAGCCAGATTCAGCTCTCAGGCCACCGCTCCCGTGTCGCGAAGTTTGACAACGTCGTCAGGGTCGTAGCCGACAGAGCGAAGCACATCATCCGTGTGCTGTCCAGGATGTGCTGGCGGACTTTGGATCGTGGCCTCGGTTCTACTAAATCGCGGAGAGGGGTTCGGCTGGATCACGCCTGAAAGCTCAGTGAAGACTTCGCGGTGCTGGTTGTGTGGATGCTCGGGTGCTTCCGCGAGTGTCAGCACAGGAGCGAAGCAGACGTCAGTGGCATCCATTATCTCGCACCATTCATCTCTAGTCCGGGTTTTGAAAAGAGTAGAAATTCGTTCTTTCAATTCTGGCCAGGAGCTGCGTGACAGTTGTGCGGCAAAGTCTTCATCCCCATCGAGCCCAGTGAGCCGCATCAGTTCTGCGTAGAACTGCGGCTCGATAGATCCGATTGATATATACCGGCCGTCAGCGCATTCGTAAACATCGTAGAAATGACTGCCGGTGTCGAGAAGGTTTGTTCCACGCTCATCGTTCCAGATGCCTAGGGCGCGCATGGAATGGAACATGGCCATCAGGCTTGCAGCCCCATCTACCATCGCCGCGTCTACAACCTGGCCGTGGCCCGAGCGTTGAGCTTCCACGATTCCACAGGCCACCCCGAAAGCCAGCAACATGCCACCGCCGCCGAAGTCACCGACCAGGTTGAGTGGAGGCACTGGAGCTTCTCCATTGCGCCCTATGGGCTCGAGGGCACCAGCTAATGCGATGTAGTTGATGTCGTGCCCCGCCGCCATTGCATACGGACCATCTTGACCCCACCCGGTCATCCGCCCAAACACAAGTTTCGGGTTTCGGGCGAGACATTCTTCGGGACCTAGCCCAAGCCGTTCCATCACACCAGGCCGGAACCCTTCGATCAGAGCATCAGCTGTCTCCACTAGCCGAAGGACAACTTCAACACCGTCAGGATTTTTAAGGTCGACTCCGATAGACGATCGACCTCTAGCCAGCACGTCGATGGGTGGGTTCTCGGCGTCTCCGCCTACGACATTTCCTGCACGGTCAATGCGGATGACCTCAGCTCCCATGTCGCTGAGCATCATTCCGCAGAACGGCCCAGGACCAATACCTTGAAGTTCTATGACTCGAATTCCCTGAAGCGGCCCCATGCGACTCTCTTTCTAAAGATCAAGATCAACCTAGTAGCTCATTTAAGTGTTGGATCGCGTGATTTAGTCACTTACCAAAGTTCGGCGAGGTTTCGTTTCTGTGACGTCTTGTCATATTCGTCTGGGTCGAAGTGGTTATCAATTGTGGCTTGAAGCATTTCGCCGGCCGTGGGCACGTTGGGTTCCACTAATTGATTTTCTAGATCCCAGATACCAGATCGGAATAAGGCCTTCGAACATTGGAAATATGCCTGGTCGATGGTTACTTCGACAACTGATTTGGGAGTCTTGCCTTCTACAGAAAAAGAGGCGAGTAAGTCAGGGGCGGTCGAGATAGTGGCTCTGCCATTTAGTCGCATCGTTTCAGATACTCCAGGGACCAGAAATAACAGGCCGATTCGGTTGTCCTGAACGATGTTTCGCAACGTATCAAGGCGATTGTTGCCTCGTCGATCTGCGAACTGAATGGTTTTTTCGTCCACGACCCGAACGACGCTGCCTCGGTCCCCGCGGGGAGAACAATCAAGACCTTCGCTTCCAACGGTCGCTACCGCCATAAATGGCGCCGCTTCGACAAAGGCTCGATATTCCGAATTGAGGTGTCTCAGTTCCTTAGTTATCGCTCTGGGCATCGCTTCGCCATACAGAGTTTCAAGCTGGTCGATGTCTGTGACGATGTGTTCTTTGGTCATCGTGTTCGATCCGCCAATCGTTGTAAGTCAGCGACGTAGTCGCCCCACAAGGGCTCGGGAGTGTCGTGACCCATTTGGTCATATACAACTAGTTCAGCGGCAGGTATTAACGCAGCAGTCGCTTCACCACCATCCAATTGAATCAACTGGTCCATCCTGCCATGGATGACCATAGTGGGCACTTCGACAGTTGGAAGTTGGTCGGCTCGCGAGCCTGAAGTCAATATCGCCAGCAGTTGCCAAACTTGGCCCTGAGGATGGTGACATCGGTCGTAGGCTGCTTCCTCTAACGAAAGCGCCCAGTCCTTATCAAATAAGGCGCCCCCGTGAAGCTCGCGTGCTGCTACTGCGTTAGCGACGACGCTACGTCGGTCATCACCTGCCGTCCCTAATCCGGCTACTGCCTCTGGGGTTGCCTGCCCGACCCCGATTTCACCTGTGGTGGACATGACTGTTGTCATCGATCGCAGCCGGCCAGGGTGATTGATTGCGAGGGTTTGAACGATCATTCCGCCCATGGACATGCCCCAAACGTGAGCTTGTTCTATCTCTAGGGCATCCAATACTGCGAGGCAGTCCATAGCCATATCAGACAAGTTGTATGGCGCTGATAACTCACCAAGCGAATGCTCTCGCGTCAATTGCTCAAAAACTCGCTCAATACTTGGGGGCTCTCCGGGCGTTTTCGATGACCGTCCGACATCACGGTTGTCCATACGGATGACATAAAACCCGGCACGGTTAAAACTTTGGACCCATGCGGGGAGAAAGTTGATCGATTGGCTGCCCAGACCATTGACAAACAGAACGGGAGGGTTGGAGTTGTCCCCATGTGCATCGAAGTAAAGTTCGACGTCGCCGTTTTGTGCTGTTCCGGATGTTTCTGGCCCCATCATCGACCTCCATCGATCGAGGATTGTAGGCGTTCATCGAGTCGGTCGATTGCGACAGAGGTCCTCGCTCCCCACCAAAAAAGATCTTGACCATCGACAAACATCACAGGGGCAATGGATTTCAATAGGTCCAAGTGTCGTTCGCCGAATGGGTAGGGCTCGCTAGGCGCCAGCACCACATCGATTTCAGCCTCCATCAATTGACGCTCTTCGATTACCGGGTAGGTGTCGTCTGAATTGGCAAAAAGCACGTCGATACCTAGATGACTTAGCACCGTAGCCCCGTAGGTATCAGCACCGATGGTCATCCATGGACGTCTCCATATAGGAACGAACGCTCTTACGCCGCGACTAGCGCGCCGTGGACTGAGTACGTGCGACCACTCAACACCAACGCGACCGGCTAAGCGCCGCATCTCCGAGCCAACATCGTCCAGCGACGCTACGTGCAACGACTCCACCTCGATGCCTCGACTCCTTAACGCTTGGTAATCCTCCAGACGGTTCTCTTCGCGGTCCACGACGACAAGGTCGGGGTTCAATTTTTCAATCGCGTCGATGTCAGGGTCTTTCGTGCCTCCAACGTGGTTCATGCTTGGCTGCTCACAGAACCGAGTGCAGGCGATCGGTTCAATTCCCCAAGAAAGCAAAGTCTCCGTAACGCTCGGTACGAGACTCACAACTCGGAGGGTTGACGCCATAGGTTGAGAGTAGACGTAAGGAACCTGTGGTCCCACCTAGGCGGTAGCGTCGGCTGGATGGGAACATCGCAAGGTAGTGAGGAACTCAGCTTTCTTGCCTCTGCTTCACGCGCCCCGGGTCCCCAGTTTGATCGGTTAGATCCTGAGCAGCAAAAAGCGGTGGATTCGGATGATGCACCATTACGAATTCTTGCCGGCCCGGGTTCAGGAAAAACTCGTGTACTCACTAATCGAATCGCGCGTAGGGTCGTCGACGGGAGCGTAGATGCGCGTCGCGTACTTGCCCTCACCTTCACCCGGCGGGCTGCAAGCCAACTCCGATCACGACTTAATCGAATGGGAATTCGCGACTTAGGGGCGGTCGGCACGTTCCACGCGGTTGCTTTGGCACAAATCCGACAGCACCGATCGGACCGCGGAAAAAGACCACCGGTTGTCCTAGCCGGACGGCGCCCAGTAATAAAGGAATTGATCGGAGATTTTCCCAATCTACGACTGAACGCGGCAGTGACAGAAATTGACTGGGCTTGTTCTCAAGCGTTGACTCCCGACGAATACAGAAACGGCCCAGGACGGAGACGAGTTGGAGAGGCACAAGCGGGACGGATGGCACTACTACACCAGTCATATGTCTCCTACAAGCGTCGTCGCGGGCTCTTGGATTTCGATGACATTCTGGTCGAATGCGCTCAGCTTTTAGGAACTGATCACGCGTTCCGAGATGCCCAACATTGGGTGTTTCGACACTTTTTCGTAGACGAATACCAGGACCTCAACCAAACCCAATTTGATCTTCTGCGGGCCTGGGTCGGAGAACGAACAGATTTGTGCGTAGTCGGTGACCCGGATCAAGCCATTTACGGTTGGAACGGTGCGAATGCAGAACATTTAATTAATTTCTCCGCCGACTTTCCTTCGGCGGGGACAGAAGTGCTAGCCACTAATCATCGAAGTCAACCACAGATCATTCGTTCAGCAAATGCAGTTCTAGGCCGAACCTCAACTGAACCCGAAAGCGAAGCCGTAGAGGCGCAACTGCCAACTACAAGCAACTTCAGCGACGATTGGGAAGAGGCACTTGGTATCGCGCGATATCTACGTGAGGAGCGACTCCCCGAAACACGATGGTCTAGACACGCTGTGCTAGCTCGCACAAACGAACAACTCCAAGTCATCTCTCGCGCGTTGACTCAATTTCAGGTACCGCACAGGCTTCGAGGTCAAGGTGGAATACTCAAGCTCCCTGAAGTTCAAGAGGTAATCGATCAGTTATGCAGCGCGGGCCACGAATTTGCGACATTAGCGGCGGACCTATCTGACGAGTTTGATCACGGGCCACAGAATCGGGTCGCTGAACTGGCCATCCAATACACCGCGGAACATACCCACGCTGATGGGTCCGGCTTCCGTGATTGGCTTCGCACATTGCGGCCCGGCGACCTTGACACTGACGAGGACGGCGTCGACCTTGTTACCTTTCACGCAGCGAAGGGTCTCGAGTGGCCTTTTGTGGTCATTGCTGGGGTTGAAGATGGTCTCATCCCACTTCGACCCGACGATCCTGAAGAACGACGCTTGTTCTACGTAGCGATTTCTCGCGCTCAACAGCACCTTCATTTGACATGGGCGCGGGCAAGACACAAGGGCGAGAGGATAGAAAGCCGCGAACCTTCTCCATGGCTTCAACTCATTGAAACGGCCAATCAGCGGCCAACGCGACCTTCCACAAAACAAGCAGCAAACTATTTAGCAGAAGCGCGAAAAAATCTGGGAAAAGCGACCGATAGCGAAACAGATCTTCGCTATCAACGGCTCCGAGAGTGGATTGATCAGACAGCGCGATCACGACGGATCCAGTCAGCTGCTCTGCTCCCCGATCATTTAATCGCCAAAGTGGCGACAGCAGCGCCGACCACAATTTCTCAGTTAGAGACGATTACAGGACTGGGAAGATCTCGCCTCGAACGCACCGGCCCAGAGATCTTGGCAGTAATCGCCGAGCCATAAAAACTTGGTTCTTTCTGGCCTACTCCTACCTGAGGTAGCCAGAACACCGGACCCAAGTCAGGCGTTCAGCGGGCTAGGCCACAGAGTTGCTCCTAGGAGATCAGCAATCAATATCAACATAAACCGGCGCGTGATCTGAAGGTTTTGTCCCTTTGCGCGCCGTCCGGTCCACAAGACAAAACGTTGCCCGCTCTACCAGCGCCTGGCTCGCCATCAATAAATCAATGCGGAGACCCATCTTCTTGTGGAAAGCACCCTCTCGATAATCCCACCACGAGTAGAGACCCTCATCCTCATAGAACGTTCGAAACACGTCGACAAGTCCCCAATCCACCAATTTCGCTAACGCAGCTCGTTCTTTTGGCGTTACGTGGGTGCGCGGAGCAGGGTTCGCCGGATCCCAAACATCACGATCGTCCGGACAGATGTTGTAGTCACCTCCGACCAACACCCAACCATCGGGATCGCAACTCATGTCAAGATGCTTTCTTAGGCGAGATAGCCACCGCAACTTGTATTGATAATGGTCGTGGTCAACTGCTCGGCCATTCGGCACGTAGACCGATGAAACACGCACTCCGCCACAAGTCCCTGAAATGATTCTGGCTTCTGGATCAGCATCCTCGCCGTCTGCAAAGCCCATCAAGGGGTCTTCTATCCCAACTCGGGAAAGTATGGCAACCCCGTTCCATCTCCCTTCACCACAGTGAACGCTTTCGTACCCTTGACGCGAATAATGGTCATGAGGAAATTGCTCGTCGGACATTTTCGTCTCTTGCAACAAGAGCACATCTGGGCACGCATAGTCGAGCCATTCATCTACTCGTTCTGTGCGTGCGTTGAGGCTGTTGACATTCCATGTAGCGATACGCACATTCTGAATCTAGCGCCCGCTAGTGTCACCGCTCGTGAAGAAGGAACCTTTAATCGACGCCGTGTTATTCGACTTTGGCGGGGTTGTTACAACCAGTCCATTCGAAGCGTTTTCTCGTTATGAGAACGAGATAGGCGCACCTCTTGATTCTATCCGGCTGATTAATTCCACTAACCCCGATAACAACGCCTGGGCGAAAATGGAACGGAGCGAGGTCACTGTTTCGGAGTTCTGCAAATTGTTTGAGGCCGAAGCAACAGATTTGGGACTAGAGATGTCCGGCCAAAAAGTATTGGAGTGCCTTAGCGGAAACGTCCGGCCTCAAATGGTGCGTGCAATCGAGATTCTTCAAAAAAGAGTTCGCATCGGCTGCATCACCAACAATATGAAATCTGGCCATGGTGCAGGCATGGCGAGGACTTCAGAGCAGGCCGCATCCGTCGCTCAAATCATGCAAATGTTCGAAGTCGTAGTCGAATCAGCGAAGGTTGGCATTCGTAAGCCCGACGTTCGGATTTACGAACTGGCATGTTCAGAACTCGGCGTCGATCCACGAAACTGCGCGTACCTCGATGATCTCGGTATCAACTGCAAACCGGCAGCAAATCTGGGGATGGTCGCTATCAAGGTTGTAGATCCCGAAGTGGCGATAGACCATCTCGAAAGTGTGGTCGGCTTTTCGTTGCGTTAACTACAAGTGGGCTTCCAACCCAACACCCTTATCCTCGGGTGCTCCTAGCGAAGCGAAACCAATACATGGCAACTGAGTTCATCTTCACAATGCGCAACCTCGGAAGGTTTTACCCTCCTGACCGCGAAGTGCTAAAAGATGTGACCCTTGCGTTTTATCCCGGGGCAAAGATTGGGGTACTCGGGCACAACGGCGCCGGCAAATCGTCCGTGTTGAGAATCATGGCTGGTCTAGACGACGGTTTCACAGGTGAAGCCCGACTAGCCCCAGGATTCTCCGTCGGCCTTTTGTCCCAGGAACCTGGTTTGGACGAATCCAAAAACGTCTACGAGAACGTGATGGACGGCGTTGCTGAGACACAAGCCCTCATCGACCGATACAACGAAGTCTTAGCGATGTGGGGTGACTCCGACGCCGATCTAGATCAAGTCGGCGCTATGCAAGCAGAGTTAGAAGACCAGATCGAATCAACCAACGCATGGGACCTAGAGAGGCAGGTCGAGATAGCGATGGATGCTCTTCGAGTCCCGACAGCAGATGCCAGCGTCGCTACCCTTTCCGGTGGCGAGAGGCGCCGAGTTGCGTTGTGTAGCCTGCTGTTGTCTCATCCAGATCTTCTGCTATTAGATGAGCCCACCAACCATCTAGATGCCGAATCCGTCGCGTGGTTAGAACGATTCCTTAAGGACTACACCGGGACGGTCATGTCAGTAACTCATGATCGTTACTTTTTGGACAATGTTGCTGGCTGGATTCTTGAACTCGACCATGGGAATGCTTACCCCTATGAGGGGAACTACAGCGGGTGGCTAGAGCAGAAACAAGCCAGGTTGGCATCAGAAGACCGCCAATCCAACGCTCGTCAACGTACCTTGGCACAGGAACTGGACTGGGTACGGCTATCACCTCGAGCCAGACAGGCCAAGGGTAAAGCTCGACTCGCGGCTTACGACCAACTTCTGGCCCAACACGAATCGGGCGGCCAACGCGATGAGAAACTAGAGCTAAGTATTCCCATGAACCGGCGGCTAGGCGACCAGGTAATTGAACTGAACAATGTTGGCAAAGGTTTTGGTGATCGTCTTTTGATCGAGGATCTTTCATTCCTTTTACCTCCAGCGGGAATTGTCGGCGTGGTTGGCGCAAATGGGGCCGGGAAAACAACCCTTTTCCGAATGATTACAGGAGATGAGGAGCCTGACACCGGGACAATCACGATTGGAACGACGGTAGATCTGGCCTACGTAGATCAGTCTCGCGATGAACTCCACAATGAACACACCGTCTATGAAGAAATCACCGGTGGGTTAGACATCGTTCAAGTCGGGAACAGAGAGGTCAATGGTCGCAGTTACGTTGCATCGTTCAATTTCAAGGGACCAGACCAGCAAAAGAAAGTCGGGGATCTTTCCGGGGGGGAGCGTAATCGGGTTCAACTTGCCAAGGTTCTCAAAGTTGGCGGCAATGTGCTGCTACTCGATGAGCCCACCAATGACTTGGACGTGGACACCCTTAGAGCACTTGAGGCTGGTTTAGAGGCTTTCCCGGGATGCGCGGTAGTAATTAGCCATGACCGTTGGTTCCTTGACCGAGTCGCTACACACGTTCTTGCGTTCGAAGGAGATAGCCAGGTCCGGTGGTTTGAAGGAAACTTCTCGGAATACGAGGCCTTCCGCCAAAGAGAACTAGGCGAAGACGCTGGGCCGAAACCTATCAAGTACAAACCGTTAGCCAGATAATCGCGCGTTCCGCGCGAAATATCATCAGCCGCGAGGTACTTCGCAGACCCAAAAGAACACATAGCGCGCGAGCTTTAAACAAGTTCGCGCGATTCGCGCGATATACACGCGCGGATCGCGCGAATATCCACCACTTTCGCGCGGGTAGTGGCTAAGTTGCACCACAACGCTTAAAGTGACAAAGCCAACAGGAGACCAGCCGTGGCCGCCAAATCAGCAACAAAAACTAAAAAGTGGCACAGCCGAGCAGTTACCCGCACCGTTGACGCCGGCAATTCCGTCTACTGCGCGGTGTGTGAAGAATTAATCAAGTTTCGAGCCCGAATCCGCGCGGACCAAATCATTTGCAATGTTTACGCTGGCAACAAATGGGACCGAGTTGAGCACTATCACCCCGAGTGTTACAAAAAGGCTAAAGCGCCTTACGGCGCCCCTGCTGACTGAACATCCACCAAAGGCAACCAGACCAACACGATGCCCGAACTCCGGCACGTAACACTCGTGTCTTTATAAAATTTGGCTCAGGAAGAGCTTGGTTCGATCCTCAGTTGGATTAGTAAAGAAATGCTCCGGAGTTCCAACCTCAACTATTTCGCCACCCTCCATGAAGATGATCCGGTCGGCCACCTCCCGCGCGAAACCCATTTCGTGGGTCACGACCATCATCGTGATTCCCGACCGCGCCAACTCTTTCATGACGTCGAGAACTTCCTTAATCATCTCAGGATCGAGAGCAGACGTGGGCTCATCAAAAAGCATCACTCTGGGCTCCATGGCTAACGACCGCGCAATTGCGACCCGCTGCTGTTGCCCCCCTGACAACTGTCCTGGGAATTTTTCCGCCTGCTCAGGAATCCCCACCCGTTCAAGTAACGCCGTTGCCAGTGACTCCGCTTCAGCACGCGGCTTTTTTCGTACCCAAATCGGCGCCAAAGTGATGTTGTCAAGCACATTCAAGTGGGGGAAAAGATTGAACTGTTGGAAGACCATACCGACTTCCGACCGGATCTTTTCGATGTTGCGAAGGTCATTACTCAGCTCGATACCGTCAACAACAATGTCTCCACTCTGATGAACTTCGAGGCGGTTGATGCAACGAATCCAAGTACTCTTACCCGACCCTGAAGGACCGCAAACTACTGCGACTTCACCTTCTTTTATCGTCGCTGTTACGCCCTTCAACGCCTGAAAATCTCCATACCACTTATCGACATCTACACACACAATCATGTCTTCGCGGTCAGCCAACCTGTCATTGGCCACTGTCGTTCCATCATCGATGCTCATGAATTTCTGCTCCCGGTCTGAGAGTTACGTGGACGTATCATCATCTTTCCCCAAGACCCACCCGGCGTTCTAGACGCTGACTATATTTGGAGATCGTGAAGTTAAAGAAGAAATAGATCACCGCTACGAGGAGAATGCCCTCTCGTTTGACACCCATGAATTCGCTTTGAGCGGGAATGACCGAATTAGCAACTCTTAAGAAATCAAAGAGGCCAATGATCGCCAGAAGAGAGGTCTCTTTGAAAGTTGCTATAACTTGACCTACAAGCTGTGGAATCGAAACCCTCAGTCCCTGTGGCAAGACAATAAAACCGGTTCGTTGAGCCGCCGTGAGGCCAAGAGCGTCGGCGGCCTCGTACTGGCCTTTGGGTACCGACTGCAATCCCCCTCTTACGTTCTCAGCCAGATACGCGGCAGAGAAGAGGGTGTACCCAGTCAGCACCGCTGCAAGTTCCGCTAGTTCCATCCCATCCGGCAAAAACAGCGGAACCATTACCGAGAAGAAGATCAGCACACTGATCAAGGGCACACCCCGGATTATCTCGATATAGCTCGTCGACAACATCCGGAAAATGGGAAATTTGGAAGTGCGGCCTAAAGCCAACAGAACGCCGAGAGGAAACGAAAGGAGGACGACTATCACAGCGACAAAAAGGGTTAAGCCCAAGCCGCCTAGAAACTCCGAGGACTGGAGCTCAACCGTCGACGGAGTGTTCATCATGGTCGCCATGTAATGAACCAAAGCCATGGCAGACAACCAACTAAGGATCAACTGGCGACGCTTAGCGACCTCACCAACAAAGTTGGGTGCAACTAGGGCAGCAAGGGCTAGTAGCAGGAAGCTGATCCGGGCTTTTTGAAGCATCGGATACAAACCAAAGAACGCAGCAACCCAGTTAAAGACAGCAAACCCCAGTAGGCCAACCGCTGTAACTCGCCCAGCTTCACCTGTATCGGCGCGAGTCAACGCCCATAGAAGCACTCCGCCCAACACGCCAAACGCCAGCCCCATAGGAAGGTCGGTTGATAGGACGTGGGCATAATCTAACGCTGGGTCCCGTAGCACTACCCAAAACAACGCCATCGGGCTAATCAGCCAGAGAAAATTGCTTGAGCCTCTAACAATCCCCTGCCACCGCGTGTCGCGAAAACTTCTACCAACAAAGTACAAGCCGAACAGCAACAACCACATAACTGTCCAAGGCATCTTCGTTGAAAACGCAACCGTTCGACCTGGCTCGGCGATATATGTGCCGTCAACGAAAGCGTAGTGACCATAGGGCAC
>DCYM01000261.1:0-5221 GCA_002331465.1 Candidatus Neomicrothrix sp. UBA2110
GGATCATCGACGCCTTGGCTTCGCATTGAACTGTTGTTGGGTACCCAAGCGGTTCCACCAGAAAGACCGGTGGTGCCGCCAACGTGCTGGTTTCCTTCAAACAGGATGACTGACGCCCCACTAAGGCTGGCGCTGATCGCCGCGCTGAAGCCAGCTGCCCCGCTGCCGACGACCAACACGTCCGCTTCGTAGTCGTACAGATTTTCCGTTGTGACACTCATTTTGGCCTCAAACTACTCACTGGGACTGAAACTGGTACTCGTCTCGGGAATATGATGGCATTTCATCTCTCCGAAAGCTGAAGAAGATATGTACTCGTACGACGAAACGAGCCAAACGCTAGAAGCTGCCTATCGGCTTCACTATCACGAAGCTGGCGAAGGTCCGGCGTTGATCCTGCTTCACGGGTCGGGTCCCGGTGTGACGGGGTGGACGAACTTTGGTGCGAACTTGCCTATCTTCGCTGAACACTTCAGAACAATCATTTTAGATATGCCAGGCTTTGGAGGCAGCGCAAGCCCTGAATACGACCAGCAGTATCCGCCAGTTGCTGCGGAAGCGGTCGCGATGTTCATGGAAGGTGTCGGGTTGGATTCAGCGCATCTTCTGGGGAACTCAATGGGTGGCAACGTCGCTAGTCACGTAGCTCTCAACTACCCGGATCGAGTTCAACGGATGGTGATGATGGGCCCCGGCGGGCTTGCTGTAAATGTTTTTGGGCCGAGTCCAAATGAAGGCGCCAAACGACTCATTGAATTTATGGGGGACCCGTCGCGGGAACGGATGGTTGCGTGGGTGCGAACCATGGTCTCCGATCAAGCATTGGTTACTGATGAACTCATTGACTTACGAATGGAAAACGCGATGAAACCGGGGGTGATGGACTCCACGCGAGCGATCTTCGGTACGTTCTTCAAGTTCCCAGACCCGACACCGCTTTGGTCCCGTGCTAACGAAATCCAGCATCCGACTCTCATCACGTGGGGCCGCGACGATCGAATGTTGCCGTTTGAGGGCGCGCTATTCCCGTTCCGGCAAATGCCCAACGCGGATCTTCATGTTTTCTCAAATTGCGGTCATTGGGCTCAGGTGGAACGCAAAGATGACTTCGAGCGAGTCGTAATCGATTATCTACTTGGTTAGGACACTCAAATGTCACATGATGTAACCGAAAGAATCGAAGAACAACGGGAGTTTTTCGCTGGGCAAGCTGTCGACGCCGAAGCGCTTGGTCGGCTACCGGCGGAGACGACTGAACGCGTAAAGGCCACGGGGGTAATACGGCTGCTGCAACCTCCCGAACACGGGGGATACGCGGCGGACCCCACTGACTTCATGGAGGCCGTGATGGCCTTGGCGAACGCTGACGCGGCGGTGGGGTGGGTGGCTGGTGTTATTGGTGTCCATCCGTGGGAAATGGCTTTCAATGACGCGCGAGTACTCGAAGAGGTCTGGGGGCAAGACGCCGATACATGGGTGGCGTCTCCCTATGCGCCGAACGGTATTGCGAGCCCGGCCGATGGGGGTTTCATTTTCAATGGCAATTGGGAGTTTTCGTCAGGGACCGATAGCTGCGATTGGATCGTGTTAGGCGGTTTGGTGAAGGGGCAAGGATTGGTTGATGGCATCCCTCAGATGTATCACTTTCTCCTACCCCGCTCAGACTACGAAATAGTGGAAGATTCTTGGAACGTATTGGGGTTGAGAGGTACAGGAAGCAAAGACATCATCGTTAGCGATGCTTTCGTTCCTGACTACCGGGTGCTGAACGCCACAAAGGTCTTCGATGGGACTGCTGCTCTAGAAGCAGGTCGTGATGAGGCCCTGTACCGGATGCCGTGGTCGGCGATCTTTCCGGTAGCCCTCTCTGCTTCCGTCGTGGGTATATGCGAAGGTGCGTTGGCATGTCACTTCCAACATCAAGCGACTCGTACTTCGATGTTAGGACCCATGTCTAAAAACCCCTATCTCTCGTCGCGAGTCGGAGAAGCGGCTTCAGAGATTCATGCCTCCAGATCGCAGCTTTTGTACAACGTTTCAAACATGTATGCCTTGGCCCAAAAAGGAACCGAAATTCCCTTGGAGATGCGGGTCGCAAGTCGACGTGATCAAGTACGCGCTGCTCGTCGAGCCGTTGAAGCCCTCGATGACATCTATATCCGGTCTGGTGGCGGCGCGACCCGAGATGAGCATCCGTTAGGGAAATGGTTCCGAGATGCGCACACGGCAATAAACCACACCATCTTTGCTGCAGATGACATGTATCACGCCTACGCGGCCATGATGATGGGGCAACCACCGACGGGCTTTACCCGGTTGCTTGTTTGATCTCAAAACACCGCGACGGCAATCCGGCGTCAAAGGTTTGAAGCCACGAAGGCTCAATGATTGACTCAGGTAAGCAGCTCTTGTTGAGAAGAATAGAAGTCGCCGATCGGGCCGAAACGGCTGTTGTCTCCGAAGGTTTCTTCGGTCCAGGTAGTCAGTTCGGCCTCATCGAGGTTGGGATCCCATGATGTTGCTATTGGCTGAGCAACATGAAATGGGGTGTCGCAGAAGACTTCAAGCCCGTTGCCTTCCGGATCGGTGAAATAAATAGACCAAGCGTTGCCATGCGTTACTGGGGCCATCTTTGTGGCGCGACCATCGGTTTCCAGAGTTTCAATGGTTGCTTTAACGTCCGTGAGACTGCCGACGCGAAACGCTAAATGGTTCAAGCTGTTGGAGGCGCCTGACTCTTTTCGTGTCTGAAGAAACGCGAACTGGTGGTGGTGGTTTGGGTCGCTTGTCAAGAACGCGACTTCAGGACTTCCCTCGCCAGCGATTGGGTCACGATCGGTGACGGTGAAGCCTAAAACGTTGGTATAGAAGTCAATCATGTCGTCCATGTCGACTACGTAGATGAGCGCATGCGCAAATTCCAGTGCCATGAAAATCAATGATACAAGAGCAAGAACTCGCCTCGCTCCAACTCACAGGACCGACCGACTTGTCCGAGCTGATGCGCCTTGTTTCCCTGACCCTTCAATGCTTGATCAAAGCATCAGCGGCTGCTTCTGCTCCTGCCACGACAAGGGGAAAGTAGGTGTAGGCAGGTAGCTCGGGCCGAGCAGTTAACCACCCCACGATCATCAAACTACGGACCGCCAGGAAAGTGTTAATCGACTCGATCTCATCTTGACTTATTGGATGGATCGAGGAATAGCCCTCGATGATGGCGGCTTCAGCTTCGACGAACCATGGTTCGCCGAGGCCAGGGTGAAGGGCACAGGCCAGTTCGTGGCTGAACCATCCGAACCCAGCATCGTCGAAGTCGATGACCGTGAGATCGTCGCCATCAACCATGAGGTTGCCAAGATGCAAATCGGAGTGGATGAGACCAAACCGGTCAGGTTCTGTTGAGAGGCCAGACAGTTCGCGGTACAAGATGTCGCGTGCTGCACCGAAAAGCTCTTTTTGAGCACCGGTAAGAGGTTCAGCTTCCCAGAAGCGACCCCAAAGCGGCTCGTCGCCAAGTAATCCTTCGAGATCCCAACGCCGCCGTTGGAATCCTTGCGGTGGATTCCAATTCGTGTGGTGCTCTCGGATCTTTCCCGCCAACTTGCCGATAGTGGCGTAGTGATCCACTACTCCTTCGTGTGCGTTCGCTAACGGCGTACCCAATGGTGATCCCTCGACCCATTCAACAACTCCAACCATCCGTTGTTCAGTGTCGTCGTTAACGCCAACGTCCACCAAGCAATAGTGACCACCATCGAGCATTGGAAGGGCAGTCGGCACAGGCATCCCCGCTTCAGCGAGAGAAGCAACCCACTGGACCTCAGACTCAAGTTCGATGAGGCTGTTGTAGCCGGGCCGATGTAGCCGCATCACCACCTGCTTGTTGTCGCCGAGAACCACACGACAAACAACATTTTCGCTGTGAGATAACAGTTCGATAGCGGTGGGATTGAGCCCCCAAGCCGGCGCCGCAGCGGTAGCTGCCTTTATGAATTCTTCACGAGTGGGCATCTGCGAGAATGTCCCTGAAAACGCTAAGAAAAGTGGCGGCATTGTCGTGGTCGAACACGAGTGGTGGACGAATCTTTAAAACATTGCCATGCTGCCCCGCCTTGCCGAGCAACATGCCACGAGACTTCAACGCCTCCACCATCTGACCTGCCCCATCGACGTCAGGTTCGTTACTTTCGGGATGAACCCAGTCGATACCGATAAACAAACCCGTGCCTCGCACATCGCCCATTCTCGGGTGATCTTGTTGAAGAGCAGTCAGTGAGGCTTTGAGGCGATCACCGACCTCACCGACCTGGCCCACCAACCCTCGGTTAGTGATTTCATCAATTACCGCGGTTCCCGCGACAGCTTGGAGCGGTGACGAAGCAAAGGTGTTGAAGTACCGCTGTCGCCGTCGAAATTCAGTAATGAGGTCATGACTTGATGCCATAGCCGATAACGGGAATCCGTTTCCCATCGGCTTACCCATACAAACAACGTCGGGGACGAAGCCGCTCGTCTCGTAACCCCACCACGAACCGCTCCGAGCGAACCCGGCCTGGACCTCGTCGGCGATCACTAAGCCACCAGCGTCATGCACTAAACCAACAGCCTCAGCGAACCAGCCGGTGGGAGGATTTGGGAGACCCTCGTTCGCCAAGATAGAGCACAGCATCAGGCCAGCGAACCCTCCCTCGCCAGCGAACGAAGCAATGGTGGCGGTTAGTTCGTCAAGATGGAGTTGCAACAAAGCGACCTCCGATAGACCAGGGTCCAATGGCCGAAAGAGCTGCGGTGTCGATATTGACTTGATACCGCTGCGCTCAGTGCCGACTGGAAGCCATGACAATCGTCCGACGAGTGACGAGTTGCCGTGGTACGTGGCGTCGGTGCAGATGATGCCTCTCTTGCCAGTCGCACCCCGAATCAAGGTAAGCGCCATCTCAGTAGCTTCGGTGCCGCTACAACCCAGGATGGCTGACTCGATTCCGTCGTGGTGCAGGCCAATTAACCGCTCGACGTAGTCAACAACTCCATCATGTAAATACCGGCTGTGCACATTGAGCGTCGCAGCCTGTTCAGCGAGTTTCGCGACCACCCGGGGGTTGGCATGGCCGACGCATGGGACGTTGTTATACAAATCGAGATAACGGCGACCGTCTGCGCTCTCGAGCCAGACTCCCTCCCCTTTTACTAACTGGAGTGGCTCGTCGTAGAAGAGCGGAGC
>DCYM01000261.1:5555-6889 GCA_002331465.1 Candidatus Neomicrothrix sp. UBA2110
CCGTCACCCATCACACGGCGATGGCGATCAAGAAGTTCAGTCATGAACTAAGTGTTGCAGTTAGTTCTCTAGGGCGGATGACCAAATGTGTCGAGCTCAGCGACCGGGTGACCTTAAACCGTAAAACCCAGAATTCGACGAAGAGTCTGGACCAACACATCGACATCGCGTGGGAATAGACACTGAATGGAGATCGCAACAACCGCATGAGCGGGTCATAAATGAATAAAAACAGATGGACACATATGACTTCGAAAGCCAGGTGGGTACCCGGTGAAATATGGCGCTCGCTGCACGACGCCTTGAGTCACCGCGCATTAAAGCTGTGTCAGCTTAAGTTGGTGTCGAAATGGGGCCTACACTGGCGCTTCGATCGGCGTCGAGACGGCTGTTCTCACCCGGGCTTACTGAGCGGATGACCGGCGGATGTTCTTTGATTCCAGACTTTGGGCACTAACTAAGGGGGCACGAGGCGCTGTCGCGCAAGCCGTAGTCATTGGTGTCGTGGCTTCAGTCACTGGCATAGTTCGACTTGGTTTGCTTGGGTGGTTGCTAGCCAAAGTATTTAGTGGCGCGAATCTCAACGAGTTAGCGGGCCCCGCGATGGCTGTGGCGCTTGTCATGATCGCGCGCGGCGTGCTTGAACATTGGCGCAAAATGCTTGCACATCGCACCGCTGCCAGAGTGCAACTGGTACTTCGTAGCCAACTCCATGAACACGTTTTGCGGTTGGGGCCAGCTCAATTTGGGGACGTACGCACGGGTGAAGTTTTGTTGTCACTGGTTGAAGGTGTTGAACAGTTAGAAGTTTGGTTTGGTGAATATCTCCCGCAGCTATTTGTCGCCTCGATCACTCCTCTGGTGATTTTCGTCATGTTGGCCCCTCTCGACTTGCCAGTCGCTGCCATTCTGATTGGTTTCGCACTGGTGACTTTGGTAGCGCCCTCCGCGTTTCACCGTTGGGACGCGGCTCGAAGCTTGCAACGTCAACAGGCATACAGTCGTTTTGCTGCTGACTTCTTGGACTCTCTACAGGGTCTAGCGACACTAAAAGCTTTCGGCCAAAGCGAAGAACGAGGCCGCACACTGGCAGAACGTGCCCACGACGTATTCAAGAGCACCATGTGGGTGCTTGCCACTAACTCCTTAACTCGCGGCATCACCGATACTGGGTTAGCGCTAGGAGCAGCCGCAGCATTGGCGTTAGGTGCATATCGAGTGCAGGCCGGCGAAATGGAAATAATGACGCTGCTCATCGTGTTGATGGCTGGCATCGAAGTGTTCCGACCCCAACGCGACCTGCGTGCGATGCTGCACAACGGCATGATGGGCCT
>DCYM01000019.1:0-4026 GCA_002331465.1 Candidatus Neomicrothrix sp. UBA2110
ACGCCCACTTGTTGAAGGATCAGCCGAATCATTCGCTGAGTTGTGTCGAAATCGGTGATAGCGCCTTTTCGGAGGGGACGAACCGCGACAATGTATGAAGGGGTCCGACCGATCATCTGCCAGGCTTCTCGGCCAACGGCAAGAACGTCGCCGGTTCTCTCGTTCATCGCGATAACTGACGGCTCGTTGAGAACGATGCCGCGCCCACGTTCGTACACCAAAGTGTTTGCGGTGCCGAGGTCAATCGCTAGATCACGTGCCAGCGGAAGTCCTCCCCTCGCCCCGCGACCCATCGCTATCCGCCGCGTCTACAGCGTCATTCGTTGGAGGAGCAAGGGCGTCTAGACGCTGACGAAAATCATCGATGCTCGCGCGCCAGGGGGTGCGCTTACGCCCGCTGAGAGCAATGAATAAGACCCCAACTAACGTGATCAGAGCAGCCAGAGCAAGAAATGCCAACGGAGTCACAACTAGTCCTTACCTACCGCATTTGTTGACCTGACGTCAGTGATGTCTTGAGAGGAGAGAGCCCAATCTTCGCCGTCTTTCCAAACTTCGCGCTTCCAGATGGGGATCGTGGCTTTGAGGGTGTCGATGCCAAAACGCGCGGCCTCAAATGCGTCGGGCCGATGTGGTGAAGACACAGCTACTACGACCGAGCTTTCACCAACGCTGAGCGCTCCGGTTCGGTGAGCTAACACGACTCGGGATAGATCCGGCCATTTGTTGCGCATCTCAACGGCGATGGCTTCCAATCGCGGTTCGACGTGCTGCTCGTAGGCCTCATATTCGAGAAGGGAAACCCCTTCTCGGCCTTTGGCGTGATCACGAACCGTTCCCGAGAACACCACCACTGCGCCGCACGATGGTTGCACACACCAGTCGTAGAACTCGCCGACAGAGAGCTCCTCAGGTGTGAGGACAAGCCAAGCGTCAGAGTTCTGCGGAGCGCGCACATGATTATGGTACGCCGAGAAGGACTCTCGTCCCTGTCGAGCTAGCGGGGGCGCGGACAACAAGAGCGTATCCGTGGGTACGTTTTGGGGTGTGGACCGAACCAATGATCCCGGGCAAGACCCGGCAGAACCCTCCGATGAGGGAGGGACTTCTGATGTGTTCGGCTCGCCAGACCTCGGGTCGATGGGTTCCTTTGACTGGTCGCAAATCCCCGATGACCCAGACACCAGCATTGAGCAAAGCCCCACCAGCAGGTATCCGTTACATCCCGATGATCGCATCTGGATGCACCCAAGTGAACTTCAGTACCTCGCTCCAGATGCCGGATCGCAGCATCGATCCTCCAATAACCGGCGTCTTATGGGTGCGGGATTAGTTGGTGCTGTCGTCGGAGCCGCAGTGGCTGCACTGGTCATTGGCCTCATCTTTCAACCTTCGACCCAAGTAGTGGAACGAATTATTGAGCGAGAAATAACAACAGCAAACGTTTCCGCGGTTACGCCAGCAGCTGAGAACGGGTCTTGGAGTGTCGCTGACATTGCGGCAAAAGTGACACCCAGCGTGGTGCGAGTCGAGGTTTTGCGGCACAACCGCGTGATCAGTTCAGGTTCGGGAGTCATATTTCGCGATGACGGTCACCTCATAACTAATGCTCACGTTGTGAAGGACGGCGACATTTTCCGCGTGGTTTTGTCAGAGGGAAAAACGTTGGAGGTTGTCTTGGTGGGCGCTGATCCCCGGACTGACATTGCAGTTCTTCAACCGATGATTAAGACAGATACCCGATATAGCCCAGCGACTCTTGGGAATACTGATCAACTTCGCGCCGGCGAAACAGCAATCGCTATTGGTTCGCCTCTTAGTTTGCTCGGCGGACCCACGGTGACCGTCGGAGTTATCAGCGCAACCAATCGCCGATTGCAATCGCCTCAAGGTGACTGGTTGTACGAACTCGTGCAAACGGACGCTCCAATCTCTCCCGGATCGTCAGGGGGAGCGCTCGTCGATGCTCGAGGGGCAGTGGTGGGGATAACGACCGTCATCGCTGTAAGCGAAGTCGGAGCTGAGGGTTTGGGATTCGCAACACCGATCGAGATTGCCTATGAAGTGGCCAACGACATCATTCGGTGGGGACACCCACGGCATGGACGTTTAGGTATCCGAGGTCAAGACGCTCTAGAGAAATCTTTGCCCCCAACTCACTCCGCAGGCGTTCTTGTGAAATCTGTCGACCCGTCGGGCCCATCCAACATCGGCGGAGTAGAGGCCGGAGATGTCATTGTTGAGCTCGACGGGCAACCTGTTCCCGATATGGGGGCGCTAGTTGTCGATGCTCGGATGCTTGAACCGGGCGAACTGGCAACCTTAAGGGTCTGGCGGGACAACCAACTCATCACCGTGACGGTTGAGGTCGGAGAGTTGCGTTAAACGTCATCTCGTAATGCAACTCGTCGTATCCAAGAAATAACTCCATATATGAGCCCGAGTAGTGACGCTGTGCCAACAAACAACGACACGGATTGGCGCTGTTTGGCGTTCATTGAATCCCATGGCATTCCAGCGTCCGTTGCGACAAAAACTTGGTCATTGCCATAACGCGGAACCCACCCCGTGGCCCGTAGACGATCGTTCGCAACCACCCACGAGTATCGGGTGTAGGGAAGCAGCCCTGTAGGGGCCTGATGGCCTACTCGGCGCGCTATGTATCGATCAAGTCGCCCTGGCAAGGGAATGGGGAGGCGAATGATCGGGCGCGCACCAAGAAGTTCTTGAACTTCACGCGCGGTGAGCCATCCGTCGGGGGCGACGTTGAACACCCCGGACTCGTCGAGTTGAACGACGGTTGCTACCGCGGTCGCTAAATCATCTAGGTGAACGAATTGTTGTGGAGGGTCATCTCGTCGGGTTCGTATCGGTGCGGCCGCAATTAAAGCTTCGCCCATCAGGCCACTCGCGCTAGGGGAAGCCACTGCTGTTGGTCGCAGTATGGTCACCTGCCGCTCCGGGTCTCTGTCAGCCCAGTCAAGTGCCGTGCGCTCCGCATCGGCCTGGTGGACAGCGAACGCTGACTCGGGATTGGGACGAACAGCTGCATCTTCGGATAACGGAACCGCGTTGTTGGGCCAAGCACCGTAGACCATCGCGCTCGACACGAGAACTAACCGCGAGACGTCGCGTTCACCGGCAATGTCGAGTAACCCAATCAACTCTCGTTGGTCTGAGTCGTCCGAGAACGCTAGGTGAACGATCCACTCCACCTCATCGAGAGAAACCTGATCAATATCGAAGGTGACGTTGACAACTTCATCAAAAACTTGTTCTAAAGCTTCAGATATTCGAGTTCTCAGCGCTCCTTCTGGCCCAGAGACAGCCACGACCGTCATCAACTAATTCTTTCTTCTCTCGAATGCTTATTGGGCGGGCTGGGGTGAAGCTGCACAAGCACCGGCCTACCATGCAGACGTGGCTAGTGACGATCCTTTTGACAAAGACGACCCTTTCGGGGGGCTCCCATTCTTAGGTGATCTTGGCAAGCTCTTCAAAGGGCAGGGCCCGATCGCGTGGGACGTGGCTCGCCAGTTCGCCCAACAAATCGCCACGGAGGGAGTTTCCGAACCCAACGTAGACCCCATTCAAAGGGTGAGGCTTGTTGAGCTGGCACGCGTTGCCGAATTGCATGTTGCCAATGTCACATCGCTTGAGCCTGGAGTTTCGGGCCAACCCGCCGCGGTGGTGCCTGCGACTCGAGCACAGTGGGCGTGGGCAGCTTTAGAGGCGTATCGCCCATTAATGGACCGTCTAGCCGAACGGCTCGCGACCGGCCCCCTCCCAGGCGAATTGGCAGCTGCTGAAGCTCAAATTCTTGACGGTTTAATGCGAGCGCTTAACCCCATGATGATGGCGATGAGCGCTGGTTCAATGGCTGGCCATCTGGCTACGCGGGCGTTTGGCAATTACGTGCTTCCTATACCTCGACCTGATCACCAAATTTTGATTCTGGTCGGCAACGTCGAAGAATTTTCTACCGAGTGGTCGCTTCCGATTGAAGACGTGCAACTTTGGGTATGC
>DCYM01000019.1:4364-11273 GCA_002331465.1 Candidatus Neomicrothrix sp. UBA2110
TCTATGAAATAGCGATGCATTCTGTTCTTTCGGTTCCCCATGTAAAGGGAGCATTTGACCGGTTGCTGAACAAATACATTGATGGTTTCCAAACCGACTCTCGCGCTTTTGAGGACCGGTTCGCTGATTTAGATATCGGGAGTGGGGATCCTGCGGAGTTGCAGCAGACCTTGCAGAATGCTTTGGGTGACCCTGAGACAATGCTGGGAGCGTTGAGATCTGATGCGCAAGCTGCCGTTGTTCCCGAGCTCGAATCATTGTTAGCTGTGACGGTTGGGTACGTCGACTACGTGATCGAAAAAGTCGGGACGGGTTTGCTGAGTTCTTATGAGTCCCTCACTGAGGTCTTCCGTCGGCGGCGAGTTACTGCAAGCGGTAGCGACCGCTTTGTTGAAAAGTTGTTTGGGGTTGAGATCACCTCAGAGCTCGTTGACCGTGGAGAGGCGTTCATCGCTGGGGTGATCGACCGAGCTGGCGATGATGCTCTCATGCGTCTATGGAACGACGAAAGGGCACTGCCGACTCCGAACGAGATCACGGCACCTGGTTTGTGGTTAGCTCGGATTGATTTACCTGAGCTAGATCAAGATTGATCAGTCTTTCGGTCTGAGGGATTGGGCAAAATCCGACTTACCCATGTCGGTAGCCGTTCACTAAGTTTGTTGTATCTGGCTTCGGTCCACACCTGGTCGGCAATGACGCGAGATGGGGTTCGTTTGCCTTTTCTTAGAGCAACGAGCCCACCGAGATAGAGAAACGCTGCCGATGCGCTGGAAAGAGCGAGGATGATTAGCCCTGCGCGTAATGGCAAAACTCCGTTAGGAGCCACGACGGGAATCAACGCCCCTATGACCCAACAAAGTTGGAATCGCGTTTCGAATCGCGCGAAGGAGCGTCCTTGGTTGACGGTCGGTGCGTCTCGTTGAACGATGGCGTCGAAGGAAAGTTTGCCTAGGCCGGCTGCAAGGCCAACGCTCGCGACGAACGCCAATACGGCCATGCGATCACCTGGAAAGGTGGCTAAAAAGCCAACGCCGGCGGCGATTGTAAGAACTCCGCCGAGCAGGTATTCCTCGCGCACAAATCGGCGAAGGAACGGTGCGGCTACCGCGCCAATGAGAGCGCCTATGGCACTTGCAGCCACCATCAATCCGAACCAGATAACCGAGGCGTCTTCGCGACGCAACCAGAACGCAACAAGGAACAACGTGAAGCCCGTCATACCTCGAAGTACCGCCATCGCCGAAGCCGCTAGAACGATTCCTCCCCTGCGTAGATCGCTGCGTTCGTCTTGTTGCATGGGTTCAGATGCAATTGAGGTGCGCGGGAGCCGTGCCCCCAGGGGTACCACCGCGCCGAAGACGATCATCGCGACTCCCAAAACCCATTCTGATCCGATCAAGCTAAGAAGCAGTCCGGGGCCCGCGGCTACAGCTCCGCCGATACCGCTAAGCAACACCAATTTTGAGTTAGCTTCCACGAGGTCTTCGTGCCCACGAACGAGACCAGGCACAATCGCGCTTTTTGCGACGTGGTAAGTCTTTCCCAAAACCAATGCGCCAAATGCTTCGGGGAAAAGCAGCAGAGAATTCAGGTGCCGAATCATGAGGAACGCTAGGACAGCTCGTCCCATGCCACTCACGATCACCATTGCACGCCGCCCACCGCGTAATCGATCTATGAGTGGCCCAATGAGAGGCCCAACGATTGCAAATGGGGCGATGGTCAAGATGAGATACAACGCCACCTTGGGTCGCGCCGCTGCAGGGTCAAGATTAAAAAACAGGGAGCCCGCGAGAGCGATTGTGAAGAGCGCGTCGCCGGCCGCTGAGACCAGTTGCACTCTGGCTAGACGGGCGAATGGGCCGAGGGGAGCGCGGTTTTTGGGTGATGTGTTGTGATCACTGATTCCACCATCGCTGGGGTCAGAAACCGGCGTTGGGAAATCTGGTGCCTCTTCCACGGTGTCACCCTAGGGCCCAGTTAAATGGGGCACTCCCAAGCAAACTAAATCTGGTGGACTTAGTCAGAGTTACCCGCGACTCTGACGGGCTCAGTTGCTGCGAAGACAGCACTATTTAAGTTGGCCACGATTCGTTTGAGATATCGGTGGTACACGGCTCGGGGTACGACTTGGTGGCCAGGTTGTTCCGACGTCATGTAGCCATCGATGCGTAGTTGGATTTGGGAGGTCATCGCGTCAACCCGTTCGCGGAAGCTTTGCGGTATTCCATCGTGTTCAGCCAAAATTTCACTTGCTTCGGTAAAGAACCCTGAGACGATCCGGCGTTCTTCAAGCAATCCATCAATATCGGATTCATTGACAAAGGAAACACCGCTTTCAGCGAGGTCAAGGATGTTCTTTGCGTGATCCCCGACGCGTTCAATCTTCTTCAGCAAAAGTATGAGCCCAATGACTTCGCCGATGTCGTTGGGGCCGTGAACACTGATGTGTACAGCAAGCTCGCCGCGCAGTTGTTGCTCATTGGCATTGATACGTAGATCTGTTTCTCGCACATCGTCTGCGATCAAACGGGGATCCGCACCGCTCATCAGTGCGGTACAGGCAAGGTCAAACGAATGGCGGGCATCGGTAACCATCGCAACTGATCTAGTGACGACATGATCCAGTCCGCTATCACCACCTCGGAAAAACGAAAGCACCATAAGAATCGCCCCTAACGAAGGATGGCTACACCTAAAAGAGGTGCAACTATGAATAAGACTACGACGTAGCACACAGCAAGGACTCTCCGCCGAACCGCGAGGTCCGCCATTAGGGTCGCTGCGGAAACAGGAATTTCCCTGGCGAACGGGAGTACATACAAAAGCAAGATGCCCGCGATGTTAAACGTGGTGTGAGTCAACGCGATCGTTAACGAGTCAGCGCTCGATGCCGCCAACGCTGCCAACAAAGCAGTGATGGTGGTGCCTACGTTCGCCCCCAGTGTGACCGGGTAAATATTTCGTAACGTCAATACCCCTGCTGCGGACAGCGGAATCAAGATCGATGTGGTGATGCTGGAGGACTGGACTGCGACTGTGACGACCATCCCTACGGCAAGAGCTACAAGACCTCCAGCTTTGCCAAGAATTGCGTTAAGGGAGCGCTCAATGCGGGCAGCTACGAGGGCCTTCATGTTTTTTGTGACGAACGCGAGAGCAATGAGAACAATGATGAGGCCTGTTGCGACCATTAGGGCGCCTTTGACGTTGCCCGATGCTCCCAGTTGATCCCAGAGATCTTTCAGCCACTCGACCGGTCCTTTGACCCACTTTTTGACGGGACTTTTCCATTCCGTTCCGCCCGAACCCACGAGCAGTTCGCTCACCCATTTAGCAATTCCCGAAATTGGCCTAAAAATCAGTTCAACAGGAAGAAGAATTGCGACCGCGAGGACGTTGAAAAAGTCGTGGACTGTAGCTGCGGCAAACGCACGCCTAAATTCGGCTGATTGACGGACGTGTCCAAGGGAAACGAGGGTGTTGGTAACGGTGGTCCCAATGTTGGCGCCCATGATCATGGGGACTGCCTGGTCTACGCCAAGTGCGCCAGATGCCACAAGACCGACTATTACCGATGTGCTGGCCGATGATGACTGGACAAGCACCGTCCCCAAAATTCCGACACAGAGACCGGCAATTGGATTACTGACCGCTGAAAACAAGCGTTCTTGGGTGTCGGCACCCATTATCTTGATGCCTGCTTCAAGTGAAGAAACGCCAACAAGGAAAAGATAAATCAATGCAACAACAAGCGCAGCACGGGCGCCGGTCGGCATGGATCGCTCAGGGCTACCGGGGGGACGGTCCACGGACTGAAACGTAATGGCCAGAGGCACTAAGAAAGTGGATTTGCCAATGTTTCACCGATCAAAGCCCACGCAACAACAATTAAGACTCCTTATGGTCTGCTGCCAATTAGTGAAACGAAAGGTGAGGAGATACCTCGGGGTGCCCAGTTTTATAGAGGTAAATCCCCGAGGTCTAGGTCCGATTCTTGCGTCCGTATCCCGATTAGTTCCGATACAGCTATGAATCCGTCGCGCACAGCAGCATTATCGGTACCTGGAATGCGTCGTTGCGGATCTCCGGATTGACGTTCAAATAACCAGGAATGTTCACTCGTCGATATCAAGCGACCCGCAGCATCACCCCATTTGGCCAACTCAGTTACTCGCACGCCTGCGATCTCGTCAAGGGGAGCGTTGGGGACGTTGACATTTACAACTCGTCGCCCACGTTCGATCAGACTGAGACGCTCAATGAGTTCTGGGAGCAGATGCACTGAACTGTCCCAGTTCATGGGTCCAGCTGTGACATCCAAGCTGAAGGCGATGCCGTGAGCTCCGTTGTTAGCGGCAGTCAACGCCGCTCCCACGGTTCCGCTGTGCAACGCTGCGCGTCCACAATTCAAACCGGGATTGACACCTGACACGACCATGGCGACGGGGTCACCGAATGCTCCGAGTTGGGTCATGACCACGCACAACGCTGGGGGTCCGCTCACGGCCCAACATTCAGTTGGGCCAAGGTCTTCTCGTTGAATTTGTTTTGCCTCTAATTCTCCACCGTTGAGGTCTCCGCCTATTGCGCCACCCATGCCCGTCATGTCCGAGACAGGGGCTGCGACAACCGCTTCGTAGCCAGCATCAACCACACGTCGAGCTAAGGCCCATAGACCCTCAGAAGCGACTCCGTCGTCGTTGGTTATCAGGACCCTCATCAGGTCTGAATTACTCTTCTTCGTCTTCGGGGACACCCAGATCCCATTCGAGGTGCAAGTTTTCTCGTTCTGCGTCGCGGTTCACCCGTTCGCGATTACGTCGGAACTGGGGATCGTGAGGCGGAAGAAGCTGGAGTCGCGCCACTGTTCGGCGCCGAAATTCATCCACCACTGCTTGTTCACCAAAAAGTCCCTGAGTATCCCAATGCGGGGAAACCGGACCGAGGTAGACGATTCGCACGCCGGTCTCGGGGGGAGGGAGTTCTTCATCAATTCGGAAGTCGGTCACCGATGCTCCTTCGACAGCGACCGCATCACTGTACCGGCGCCGGCTTCGGGAACCATTAGCTCCAACAAGCGTCACAGCAATGTCCTCCGTTTCTTTTCAGAATAAAATTTTCATAAGAACGTCAAACATTTGGAACCGTTTGCCCTGGTTGGGAGTCATAGTCATAGCAAGGCGCGAGAAATCATCCTCGCGACGACCGACGGAGCAAAGCCCATGAGTCACATTTCCACTGACACAAGTTGGATGAGCAGAGGTAACTGCGCTGATCGAGATCCGTCTATTTTCTTTCCTAGTGATGGTGTGGGCGTTGAACGGGCAAAAAAATTGTGTGAGGGCTGCCCGTCGCAGTCGCCGTGTCTTGAATACGCGCTGGCGAATCGGGTCGAGCACGGAGTGTGGGGCGGAGCGTCTGAACGTCAAAGACGTCGGGTCTTAAAGGCAAGACGTCAAGTCTTGTTGCGGGAGTCTTCTCTTCAGATCTCTTGATCGAGAGGCGGGTAGCTATTCGCCGGCACCGTCTTCAGAAGAAGGTGCCTCTCCGTCTTTTATGCCGTCCTTGAACTCTTTTTGTGCTTGCCCCAGAGATCGCGCCAGCTTCGGGAGTTTGGCACCACCGAAAAGCACCAGGACGATGACCAGGATGATGATCAGTTCTGACCCGCCGAGATTCACAAAGGTGAGGCTACCAGCGCACTGATTCCCTGTATGGAGATCACCAAGAATTCGGTGTCTAGCTTGCTCGTTCAGCAGCGGCGCGACGGGCAAGGGCTCGTTGCCGGCGCAGGCGGCGACGTTCTCGTTCGCTCATACCACCCCAAATGCCGAATTTCTCGCCGTGGCTCAATGCATACTCAAGACAGTCCTCACGAACGATGCACCCTCGGCAGACTTCTTTAGCTTCTTTAGTGCTCGCCCCCCGCTCGGGGAAAAAGAGATCTGGATCAACGCCTAAACAGTTTGCGTAATCCCACCAACCACTTTCTTCGGTTTGGCTGCTGCTTTCGTCTACGAACGCCATATATTTCCGCCCTGATTCGCTCGACTCGCCATGATGACGTCGCCGTAATTACACGCGTGTTATTGAACACCTGTTTAGCGCCAGAAGCAAAAAAAGTTTAACTGCGCCCTTGAGGTCACGAATATGACTCGGCGCTACTTCAGTTCGGACACAATCTTTAGGTCCGATTCTCGGTTTCTCCTTTTCAATGTGCCCTCGCGCGAGGCAGACTGACGTCGGAGGTGTCCGAGCGCCTGGTGGGCTCCCCCGCCTTCAAAGCGGGTGGGATGGGTGATCCCCGTCCGGCGGGTTCGATTCCCGTCCACCTCCGCCAAGTCTGTCCAACCCACTAGTCCAACACACTGCAAACCCAAATGATGGAAAGGAACCAACGTGAAGAAGCTCTTGCTGGCAATTGCCGTCGGCGCCTTGGTGGCAATCGCCGCTCGGAAACTCGCTGAAAACTAAACCCGGACCCTAGGTGCGAAAACTATCGGGACCGGGATTTCAAACTCCGAGGAGGTCTCGGGCCCCGGTGTCACTACTTGGATGCCGAAGTTTGGACATTGCCCGCGCTTCAATCTGCCGGATTCTCTCGCGGGTCAGGTTGAAGTGCTCGCCCACTTCTTCGAGAGTTCGAGGTTCGCCGCGGTCAAGCCCAAACCTGAGCTTTAGGATTTCCCTCTCTCGTTCGTCGAGAGGGCCAAGAAGTTTGGCGATCTCATCGGGGAGCCGCGAAACTGCAGCCGCTTCTTCAGGGTCTTCAGCATTTCTATCTTCGACGACGTCACCTAACTCGGCATCGCCGTCTTCACGCAAGGGTTCCGAGAGAGACAGCGGCTCTGCAGCGAATCGAAGTGCTTCAGACACTTTGTCTTCAGGCATGTCGACTTCTAC
>DCYM01000019.1:11642-30420 GCA_002331465.1 Candidatus Neomicrothrix sp. UBA2110
ATTTAAGTTCCAAACGCGACCGAGCTTTTTGAAGCCGCGCGAGGGTGTCACCTGCGTGCACCGGAAGTCTGATGGTCCGGCCCGTATTGGCGATACCGCGAGTGATGGCCTGGCGAATCCACCATGTCGCATAGGTAGAAAACTTAAAGCCTTTACGCCAATCGAACTTCTCGACAGCGTGCATGAGTCCGAGGTTTCCCTCTTGAATCAGATCCAGCAGCGGCAACCCTGAAGCCTGATATTTCTTTGCAATCGAAACCACTAGGCGAAGGTTGGATTGAACGAATGTGCGTTCAGCTCTTTCCCCTTTACGGTCAGCTCGACGAAGTTCACGCTTCTTAGGGGGCGTTATGGGAGAGCCGTCTTCCAGCTGATCGGCTTCGAGTATTGCTCTGGCTTCAGCACCAGCTTCAATTTCCTGGGCGAGTCGCACCTCGTCATCTTTTGTCAGGAGCGGATACTGACCGATGTCGGTGAGGTACAGACGGACGAGATCTTCTTCGTCCCGCTCGACCCGATTCTTGGCCACCTGCTGACCTCTTTCCCCTGACCGGTGAGACGACCCCGCAGGGGCACCGTCCGCCGGTACGCTCGTCACGTTGCCGACACGATTTATTTCACAGACCCAAAGCATTGAGCTTAATCGCTTGCCTGGAAACTACCGGCTGGAATCGCGATTTCCGACACGCACGACGAGCACAACATGACCGAACCAACAGCGATCACAGACGATGACCTTGAAATTGCTCTCGTTCAACTGACTTTTGATGCAAACGATGTCGAGCTATTACTCCCGGTCCTTTCAAAGTACGTAGTGATGACTCGAAATCAATTTGAGTGCCGCAATGTGGATCTTTGTGTCTCTTTTTCTGACCCCAATCATTTCGTGATAATCGAGAAGTGGGATTCTGAGGAAGCTGCCCGAGCGCATTTCGACTCCGCTGTTATGGTCGAAATGGCTGAATCGTGTTCAGGGATCCTGGCCCACCGTCCAGATGTTGATCTCTTGGAGGGCGTTAGCGCCCACGACTTGAACTGAAAGGACCACGTGACGAAGCGAGCAGTTGTTTGTGGCGCCGGCGGCTTTATCGGAAGTCATCTAGTTCGGCGGTTGGTAAACGATGGCTATTGGGTACGGG
This sequence comes from Candidatus Neomicrothrix sp. UBA2110, assembly GCA_002331465.1. Lineage (GTDB taxonomy): Bacteria > Actinomycetota > Acidimicrobiia > Acidimicrobiales > Poriferisodalaceae > UBA2110. The sequence goes on from DCYM01000019.1 coordinate 12,782, forward strand.
GCGTCGATATCAAACACCCCGTATGGAACGTTTCGTCAGCGCATGAATTCGTGGTCGCCGACTTGCGCGAGCCACAGTCTGCAACTGCAGCGTTGAGCGGCGGCATCGACGAGGTCTACCAACTCGCTGCCGATATGGGAGGAATGGGATTCATCCATCAAGCCGAGGCTCAGATCATGCATAACAGCATGCTGATCAATCTCAACGTGGTTGAGGCTGCAGCAAGCGCCGGAATCGAACGCTATTTCTTGGCAAGTTCGGTGTGTGTCTATCGCGACATGGAGTTGGGTGAACCCGAGCTAACGGAAGACGATGCCTATCCCGCGGCGCCAGACAACGAATACGGCTGGGAGAAACTTTACGCCGAACGCGCCGTGGCTTCCTACGCAAGGGAACATGGTTTCGAGCCGCGGATCGCTCGTTTTCAAAACTGTTACGGCCCTGAGGGCACATGGAATGGAGGCCGAGAAAAGGCCCCAGCAGCCCTCAGTAGAAAAATCATTGAGTCCGTTGATGGAACCATCGAAGTTTGGGGAGACGGATCTGCAGTTCGGAGCTTCGTCTACATCGACGATCTGGTGGATGGTGTTCGTTGTCTGGTGGATAGCGACGTTCGCGAACCGACCAACATCGGTACTCGGCAATACGTTTCGGTGAAACAGTTAGTTGATTTGGTTGCCGACGCTGCTGACAAAGACATCACTCCGGTCTGGGTGCCTGGCCCCGTGGGGGTCCAAAACCGCAACTTCTCTAATGACCGTATTGAATCCCTCGGCTATCAGCCACGTTTCGATCTGGCTGCGGGATTGGCAGAAACCTATCCGTGGATAGCCAGCCAGGTGGCATCGCTGAAGGATTGAATTGGTCTTGTGACGCTAGGTACGACAGCCCACAGATATGCGCTCGATTTCGGCCCAACTGAGCTCGCTTGAGCCCCACAGTTCTTCAAACGCGGCGTCGGCTAGGTCAGTAAATCCATGTCTGTTTCGGAACTGGTACAGACGACGCTTTCTCTGGCCTCCAAGGCCGATACGTTCGAGACGCCCAACGTTGTGCACGTCCCACGCAGCAAACTGGCTTAAGTCAAGTTCGTCGTCGGTAGGAGCGTCATCGAATCGGCCGGACCTGCGGTCGAGAATCCTAAGTAGTAAACGGCCGATGGTGTCGCGACTTCTGGCTTGCCCAAAGTTACGGGGCCGTTGGGTGTTCTCCAGCGCTCCACCGTCGACCCAAAGCCCGATGGGGTCATAGCTCAATATCTTGCTGCGTCCGAGGGGGGAGTTCTCATCGATGTCGAGGGTGATCGCTTCGTCAACTCCAAGGCGCTCGGCGACTTCGGCTACAACTTCGCCAATCACCGCTACGTCGTAGAAAACCATCTCGAAGGACTCGGGTTTAACCGAGACCTGAACCATTAGGCGGTCGCCTCAAACCGAGCATCACGAGACATGTCAGCAATTTCGTCGATTTCCTCATCGCTGAAGCCGGCAAGCTCGCGGAAACGGCGAGTTAATTGGATTGGGCTGTCGTCATCTTCACCGCGGAATCCGTTAAAGGAAAACAGTCGATCAACAACTTTTTGAAATTCAAGTGCCTTATCGAGTCGGTCTTTATCGTTTTCTGTCAGACGGCGCAGCCAATCGGAGCCCATCTTCACATGGGTCACCTCGTCAGCGAGCATCCAGTCTTCGCAGAACTCGAGAACCGGATCGCCGGCCATATTCCCGAACTCTTTCATCGTGTTGAAAACGTCGATCGCTAAGCCCTCAAGAGCGCGGTTGACGCCTGTCAACCGCAGGACTGGATCGGGATTGCAGGCGGCCTCATACAAAAGAGCATTTTCTGCATACTCGCCAAGTTCGGTTCCCATGTGCTCGGCAAGAGAAACCGAAATTTCGCAGTGCCGGGCTTCGTCCCAACACTGACGAGCCATGTCTAGCTTCAAGGCAAGTGGTACTTCATCACCTAGTTCGAAGTCCCAGCAGGTGCGACCGGCACCCTCTAAGGCCTGAATTTCACCAACGAATATTCCATGCATGAGTGCCCGGGCCCGATCTGGGCCGTTGGGCAAATCTGGAGTGAGCTTCGCCAAGTTTCCACTTGTGTTGCCCCCAGCGATGCGTGCGCCACGCGGATCGCCCATTCGTTGCTCATTTGTCTGACGGATGAATCGAGAGTCGCGTGCAAGCTCCTCTGCAGGAAAGATTTTGCGCATCAGTTTTCCTCCACAACTTCGGCGTATGGGTCTCCGATTGAGCCGGGACCGACAATACCGCCGGCCGCCAGCATGATTTTTTCAAGCTTGGTTTGATGACTCATGGCTCGCTCAAGTTCTTCTGGTGATTCAATCATCGACTGAATCAGCATTTCACCTTCGCGCCAATCACTGAATTCATCTTGAAGAATAAAGTCCAAAATTCGAATTGTCGGCATATCGGTTATTTCAGACGTGCCGTTGCGGTGATAGGTGTAGGCAGCAATTTTGTGTGGGATGAGAACCCGGTATACACCAACAAGTTTCTCGATAGTCAGATGAGCGGCTTCTGGCTCAGTCATGGCCTCGAAGAACTCGACCATGTGGTCGTTCGGAGGGATAGTGAGGCGTTCCGTTTGCATTTCCCGCAACTCGGGCAAGCGCTTGTCGAATAGTTCGGCGTGCCATGCGTGGTGATAGCAGTGGGTTCCCAGACGTAGCTTTATGTCAAGCTCGGGCACCGTCGCCACCCAGCCGCCAAGGGCCTCGAACAGCTTAATTTCGACCCATTTGTAGTGCCCGATCCGCTTTGCGGTCTCGTCGACATCGAATAACCCCGGCAAGCTACGCCGATCCCACGGGGCGAACGGCTCGCGCGGCCGCTTTGTATCTGTCATTGACGCTCTTTCGGCAATCCAAGCAGCGTGCTGCTGAAGTTCAAAGTTCACCCTAAGTGCTGGAGTACCGAAATCTTACCGTCCGTTTAGTTCACAGAGAAAGTTGAGCAATTTTTTTTATCGATAAACCATCACCGGTACCGGTTAGTGATCGGTAGACGACGGTCTTTACCGAATGCTTTAGCGGAAATACGTGGACCCGGCGGCGATTGGCGTCGTTTGTACTCCGCTAGATCTACAAGACGTGTAATTCGTTCAACCATCGCAGAGTCATAACCATCCGAAATGAGGTCTGCTACAGCGCGGTCGTGTTCGATGTAGGCCTCCAGCAGAGGGTCTAACAGTTCATAGGGTGGAAGAGACTGCTCGTCGGTCTGTTCAGGTCGCAGCTCCGCTGATGGTGGTTTCGAAATTGATGCTTCGGGAATCCAAGGAGCGGTCGTTTGGTTGTTACGCCACCGACAAAGCTCGTACACGAGAAGTTTGGGGCAATCCTTTAAGACTGCGAAACCTCCAGCTGTGTCGCCATAAAGGGTGGAGTATCCGACGGATGTTTCGCTCTTGTTTCCCGTAGTAAGGACGAGCCACCCCTTTTTATTTGATAGCGCCATAAGTAGAACACCGCGAATGCGACTTTGCAGATTTTCCTCCGTCAAGTCAACAGCGTCATCGCGAAATAATGGGTCGAGCATTTCGAGCAATGCTGTGTGAGCCGGTTCAATGGGGATGGTATTGAAGTCCACACCAAAATTGAGTGCCAGTTCGGCCGCGTCGTCTTGGGAACCGGCGCTTGAGTAACGGGACGGCATGGACACGCCATGAACTCCTTGGGATCCAAGCGCGTCAACAGCGATCGCTGCTACCAGGCTCGAATCCACTCCTCCTGACAGTCCGACAACGGCCTCACTAAACCCGTTCTTGTTGACATAGTCGCGTGTAGCCAAAACCAGCGCATTCCAGACTTCACCAACGTCATCGTTTGTTTCAGCAATAGGTGACTTCGTTAAAGGTTTTCGATTTCGAGTTTCTAGCGAGGTCGCTATCACCGGGAGTGCACCCCTCCCACTTGAAGGAACCTCAACATCGACAACGGCGACAGCTTCTTCGAACTGCGGCAAACGGGCGACAATCTTGCCGTTCGCGTCAGCAACAAATGAAGATCCGTCAAAGATGAGTTCGTCCTGACCGCCTACCTGATTGACGTAAACGATCGGCACCTTGTGCTTGTCAGCTGCCTCAATGACTGCGGCGGCTCGGTCCGCGTTTTTTCCGCGCTGGTAAGGCGACCCATTGATCGATACGCCCAGAGCGGCTCCGGATTCGATTTGGCCATCAAAGGGGCCATCGGGAAGCCAGAGGTCCTCACATACGCAAATACCGACAAGTGTTCCTGCTATCTCGAAAAGAGGCCCGTCGGACGTACCTGCGGCGAAATAGCGTTTTTCGTCAAAAACCGAGTAGTTAGGAAGAAGTCGTTTGCGGTAAACACCACGAACTTGGCCTCGGTGACATACCGCAGCAGAGTTATAAAGCCCCAGATGTGTTTGCTCAGGGAAACCAACTATTGCCACCGCCTCCGAGGTGTGACGGGCGACCGTCTCGACCGCTTTCAGGGCGTCGTCAATAAATCGTTGCTTCAGTAATAGGTCTTCGGGAGGGTAAGCACAGACAGCCAGTTCGCTAAAAACGACTAGGTCGGCATCTGAGGCAACTGATCGATCATAGGCATCTGTAATGGCGGTGACGTTGGAGTCAAAGTCACCCACTCGCAGGTTGAGTTGCGCTAGACCAACTCTGATCGAAGCCATGTCATGAGGCTAGAAGCCGAGCGGTCGTTAGGGCGAAAACTATTTGGGTGGGCCCACCGGCCCGACCCAAATCTCTTAAGACGATGTTGGTCAGGCTAAAGCTGCACAACAGGTGTTCGTCAACAACGTCGCCACAACATAAGGGTCTGCGTTGGCGTTGGGACGGCGGTCTTCGATATATCCCTTGCCATCCTGAGCGACCTGCCAAGGTATGCGAATCGACGCTCCTCGGTCTGACACTCCATAGCTGAATTGGTCGAAGCGCTGCGTTTCGTGTTCACCTGTTAAACGTTCTTCGATGCCGATTCCATAACCAGCGAGATGTTCTTCAGTTTTGCCGGGTACCCCCATCGATTGTGCTGCAGCTTCGACGGCTTCATAATTTTCTCGCATGGCGTTGGTCGAGAAGTTGGTGTGCATCCCTGCTCCGTTCCAGTCACCCTTCATTGGTTTGGCTTCGATACTGATTTCCAAACCGTGAAGTTCGCCAGCGCGGTACAGCAAGTAGCGGGCCATCCACATGTGGTCGCCCACGGCAACAGTATCGACGGGTCCAATTTGGAATTCCCACTGTCCGGGCATGACCTCTGCATTGGTACCGGAGATAGCCAGCCCAGCTTCAATACACCACGTTGTGTGTTGTTCAACAAGGTCGCGTCCGCGAATTTTTACAGCACCAACTCCGCAGTAATAGGGGCCCTGCGGCGCTGGGAAACCTCCAACTGGGAAGCCGGCTGGCCATCCAGTAATCGGATCGAGCATTGTGTATTCCTGCTCGAGTCCGAACCAAGGCTCTTGGTCGCTGTACTGCTCCAGCGCGGTGCGTGCCGCGGCACGAGTGTTGGTCGGATGCGGTGACATATCCGATGTTAAGAGAGTTTCGCAAAGAACGAGGATGTCGTTCCCACCGCGTATCGGATCAGGACACTGGAACACCGGCTGGAGAACAACATCAGAGTTGTCACCCGTTGCCTGGTTTGTGCTTGATCCATCAAAACCCCAAATACCTGGGTCGTCACCGTCAGCAAGAACTTTCGTCTTGGATCGGACCTCTGCAGTCGGCTCTGTGCCATCAATCCATATGTATTCGGCCCTATACGCCACTTTGGTTGCTCCTGATAGAGGGGCGGGGACGGAACGCAAGCTAACAATTACGAACCCCATGTCACACCCTTTTCAGCGTGACGAATCAAAGATTAGTCCACAGAAGCTTAGTTCTAGCCCCCTAGTCCAATTGTGAACGTCATGTAAACGGAATGCTCTGAGCTTTCAATCGCGTGCACGCCGAGTCAAGAATGGACTTAGATGCATGTGACGCTAGCGTCGGACAAGGAAAGATGACGCCAACATGGAGCGACCGCAAGACTACGTACTACGACGGGTTGAGGAACGAGGCATCCGTTTAGTCCGCCTCTGGTTCACTGACGTCCAAGGGCAGTTGAAATCCTTCGCTATCTCGCCCGCTGAATTGGAGACCGCATTCGAAGACGGCATGATTTTCGATGGTTCGTCAATCGACGGCTTCAGCCGCGTGCGCGAAGAAGACATGGTCGCCCGACCGGACCCAGCAACTTTTGAACTAATGCGGTGGAGCGGCAACGACGAAAACGCGGCACGCATGTTCTGCGACATTGAACGGACCGACGGAAGCCCATTTCCTGGCGACTCGCGGCAGGTTTTGCGTCGCTCACTGGAACGCGCTCACAAAGAAGGCTTCACATTTTTCACGGCACCGGAAATGGAATACTTCCTATTTGAACCTGAGAGAACCGGGGATCCGGTACCACTTGACCACGGCAGCTACTTCGATCTGACGACTGCGGACGTAGCGAGCAACATTCGACGTCAAACGCTCACGACCTTGGAGGCGATGGGTATTCCCGTGGAGTACTCATTTCACGAGGATGCTCCAAGCCAACATGAAATCGACCTGCGTTACACCGATGCGTTGACTATGGCCGACAACGTCATGACTTTCAGGCTCATAGTCAGAGAAATCGCCCTTGAGCATGGGGTCCACGCGACATTCATGCCAAAACCTCTTACCGGAGTGCAGGGCTCGGGCATGCACACCCATCTGTCGTTATTTCGAAATGGAGTAAATGCGTTCTACGACCCCGAGAGTCCCGATGGGTTATCGGAAGTCGCGCGAGGGTTTATCGCCGGACTTCTTCACCACGCTCGAGAGATCACCGCTGTTACCAACCAGTTAGTGAACAGTTACAAGCGGCTAGTGACCGGCTATGAAGCCCCTGTGAACGTTTCGTGGGCTCGCTCGAACCGCGCCGCTTTGATCCGCGTTCCAACTGCTCGAACAGGCGGCGTCGACGACACCACCCGTATTGAATACCGATCACCCGACCCGGCCTGTAATCCCTATCTGGCATTTGCAGTAATTCTTGCTGCTGGGATGAAAGGTATAGAACAGGGATACGAATTACCTCTTGAAGCACCGCCATCAATGACCGGTTTCACCGAGCATGGGGGTTTAATCGACCAAGCTCAACTTCCCCAATCGTTGGCTGAAGCGTTAGACGAAATGGAGAAGAGTGATCTCGTTGCCGACACCCTTGGCGATCACCTCTTTAGTTGGTTCCTTCGCAACAAACGACGGGAATGGAACGACTACAAAGCACAAGTAACACCTTTCGAACTCGACCGGTACTACTCAAGTTTGTGATGACGGTCCTAGCGTTGTATCCGGCGGATCCTGCTCCGGAATTAGCTCAGCTTCTTGATCTGAGCGGTTTCGTTTGGAAGGGATTGGCTGAACCAAACGACGTGGAGAATCTCGAACCCGACGAAGGGTGGGGCGGAGCAATTCTCCAAATGGGAAATACAGGTGATGAGGGCTGGGCGATGCTGCGAGCCCTTCGTAAACGCGACGTTCCAGTATCTCCCCTCCTTCTACTAATTCGCGGAAGCGAACTACAAGAGCTCGACATGCGCGATGAACTCTTCGACGATTTCTGTCTCGATCCGTTTCACCCACGTGAGCTTGAAGCCCGGGTAAGACACATGCTCGCCTCCTCCAACCAAGGCCACACAGGAGAGCGCATTGAGCACGGGCCGTTAGTTTTGGATCTAGAAACCTACGAAGCAGTGCTTGACGGTCGGCCTCTTGATTTGACCTTCATGGAGTATGAGTTGCTCCGCTTTTTAGCAACCACCCCGGGCAGGGTTTTCACCCGAGAAATTCTGCTGAGCAGGGTCTGGGGTTATGAATATTACGGTGGGGCGCGCACTGTTGACGTTCATGTCCGCCGACTGCGCGCAAAATTTGGTGAAGAATACGCCAGCCTGATTCACACCGTTCGAAGCGTCGGTTACCGGTTCGGCCAAGCTCGACGCCGCTAGGTCGCGACAAGTAGAAAGCTACCGGTTCGTCTCCACGAGGCTGCTGCCTTCATGTCGTGTCTCTGCATCCTCTTTGAGAGCATTGCCAAGGAGAGCGGCAATCGCGACGAGGCTGATGGTGATTATGAACGGGCTAAGCAGCAACAACACCGCCATGACAATGCCTCCAACCATGTGGTTGATGGTAGCCAGTGCGAATTCATAGTCGCGACTTTCGACAACAAAATTGAGCGTGTCTAAGGACAAGAAATCAGTCACTGGGTTCCTCCTGATCTGCTTGTGCAAGAATCATTTCGCTGTCTGGCTGTGGGGGCTGGGCCCTTTGAAAGTTGGATTTATGTCCTACATGGTCTTTTCCATCGGTTCTGCTGATTGGAGTCACATTGGAAATTTGGCGCCACTGGTGAAAGAGAAACTGGGGGCTCTAGGTTCGTCTCGTGTTACTTCATCAATGATTCTGACCGGTGACCTCGCCGGTGCAGGTATCGCTACTTCGACGTGGGATTCGGTTGACGCAAGCATTGCTGGACGAGCAGCTCTCTACGACGACCCCGAAGCTCAGGCCGTTTTCGGTGCAGCTGGTTGGACACCGATGGCGCTGAATATAGGACAGGTCCTGGGGGAATTTGGAGATGGCGAAGGCGCATATTCGGTTGGTGTCTCGGCGGTATCGACCAACCATGACCCAGCTCAGAATGAGCGGTTAAGTGACATGGTGTGGGGCGTTGCGTCGAATCACGGTGTGAACGGAATGCGGAGTGTGCGAGCGATCGCTGCTGGGGACCAAACTGGCTCCTACCTCAATATTTTCTACACCGATTCCGTTGATGGGTATTTGGCTGCTTCAGCAGAATTGGGTCAGAGCGCCGATTTCATTGGTTTCATGGCGGACAATGGTGGTCGCATCACTGGTCGAACGATCAATAGAACGATGGGCTGACATGAAAGAGGACTGAACTAGCTGGGGCTTACCTGACGTCAAGGGTGACGTCTATTTCCACGGAGTGGGTTCCGTCAGTGACAGTCATGGTGAGGGCAACACAGAATCCGACGTCGGCACCAAATCCTGAGACCATGGAGCAGTGGTAGTTACCGACACATGGTCCACTTTGTCGACTAACAGCCCTTACTCGCAGGCCATTACGACCTCAAGACGTTGCCAGGTGAGCTATCGCCTCGATTTCGACGAGCGCACCCAGGGGCAGCGCTTTCACTGCGATAGCTGAGCGCGACGGGCGGTGATCACCAAATATCTCGGCATATGTGGCATTCACCACTCCGAAATTTTCGATATCGGTCATAAACACGGTGCACTTCACTACGTGCTCCAGTGTTAAGTCGTTTTGCGCCAGCACAGCTTTGACGTTGCTGAGAGCTTGAGCTGTCTGATTCTCAACTCCCTCAGCTAATGAACCGTCGGCAATGCCGACTTGGCCCGACACGAACAACAAATCACCTGCGCGATACGACGCCGAGTAGTGGGCAACGGGTTTAGACACTGATTACCTCCATCAGGGGAAAGCTAGTCCTTGTAGGGATCGTTATCCGGTGGGTAAATCAATGGGACAGCCTCTATGCAACCAGGTAGCAGCTGCAACGGCAGCAAATACTGCGTCTCCCACAGGGCGAACTTCTCCTTGGCCAACTGAATTGACCTCAATATTTGGGCTATCGGAGGATCGGAGCACCCCAAATGAACGAATCGTTAAGTCGTGCACTTCGCCTTGCGTGTCCACAGCAAGACTCTCTGAGGTAACCCAGCTGTATCCCATATGTGCAGCGCCGATGCAGTAACTCCGGAGCATTACCCAATCGAGTGGTTGTCCACCGTCCACTTCGATGCAAATGGAGCCGTCGATTATTTCGGCTTTTGCTCGTCCCCCGGACGGAGATTCCACCCACCCGGCTTCACCATCAAGGGAGGCTCGCAGCATCTCGGCTTCCGCCCAACCAGCGCCTCGAAGAGATAACGAGGTAGGGGGTCCAGGAACAACTATTTCTTCGATCTCGCAGTCAGGCAAGACCCTGTGAATGACCTCAGCGATTCCCGGAGTGTTAGCTACCCGCACTATGCCACTGCCGTCGCGACGCAAACCTGCAGCAATTGGTGGTCGTTTGAATCCGTATCGGACAGTGTCTTCACGCGACCATAAAACTCGGATGGGTACTCCGTGCTCACGAGCAAGAGCTCGGGCGACGTCGCCAACATCACTGCCTGTTTTGCCGCCGAAGGCGCCTCCGTTCGCGATCGGATCAGCCGACTCGCCGTCAGGCGAACACCACGAGGCGTCAGTTTCAAGATACGCCGGCTCAACCCATCTGGTTCGAAGTGTCGCAGCCCAATCACCGTCAGGTACCTCCAGCGGAGGGAGCGCCTCAAGGGTTGTGCGCCGTCCTTGAATCTTTCCGGCGTTCTCTCGCGCCTGGTGAAGGCTCGTCGCGGTGACCCAACCGGTACCGCTTCGGACTGCTACCAACGAGTGCGGAGGCGTGATGTCATCCGCGAAACCACCTTGGCCAAGAATTACTTGAGGACCAATGGTTTGAGGCGTGCCTGTCTCGATAGTTGCTTGTTGGCTAGCAGCGTCAAGGTCGCGACCGGGAAAGTTTACTGCGACCTCTGCCGCGGCTTCTCGGATGGTTTGCCAGCCGGTACATCGACACAAGTGCGCCGAAAGCGCCCGATCCACAGTTTCTCTGAGACTTAGGTCAGCTCCTTTGCGTTCATGCCCAACGAAACGGCACACAATGCCCGGAGTACAGAACCCACATTGAGCAGCTCCATGCGCGACGAATGCATCGGACCATCGGCGCTGTTCTTGCTCGGTCAGTCCATCCACTGTGGTGACGGTCCTACCGGCTACTCGTCTAAGTGGAGTCACGCAAGCAACCCGGGGAGAGTCATCAATCAGGACGGTGCAACAACCGCACTGGCCCTGCGGACTGCAGCCATCCTTTACCGATCGAACTCCCAGATGGTCACGAAGAGCCCCCAGCAAGCTCCCGCCATCGTCATCGACGTCAACGTCTTGGCCATCGAGTTGAAACCTAATGATTCGTTCGATGTGAATACCTCCGACGGCGATAAGCCCCAACACTCCAGATGGAGCCCACAGTTCAGACTACGTTCCAAGGAGTGGATCACCATATGTGGAACCCCCATACGATCTCCAGACGAGGTTTTTTCACGCTAGCGGCCGGCGGTTTTTCCGCTGCCGCCCTTCTAGCTGCATGCGGAGGGCAACGAAAACAAGACACCGGTGTTCGGGCAGCCTCAAAATGGTTCTCTGATCAGACGATCGTCAGCCGCCAAGGACCTCAACGAACTATCTGGTCGTTCTCCGACGAAGATGGCAACCTTGGGGGTCTCTCACCAGAATTTATCGACGTGGACGTGGTTGATGCTGATGGTCGCTCGATCCATCAAACGACGGTCGGCCGCCACGTCGATGGCGTGGCCATGCCCTACTACCCCGTCATCGTTCCGTTCCAAACGCCAGGCGTGCACGAGTTCCAGTTCGATTTAGGCAAACAAGGAAGCTACATCGGATATGCCATTCCAGGGCAACGATCTAACAGCACCATTATCTGGCCAGGGGACCGTTTTCCTTCAGTCCAAACTCCGACGGCTGCAAACTCCAGCGGGGTAAATCCAATTTGCACCCGTTCTCCCGTTTGCCCATTTCACACAATCTCGCTTAATGATTCCTTAGCTTCCCAAGACGCGACGTTGCTCATCGTCAGTACTCCCGCATTCTGCGGAACAAAATGGATGTGCGGACCTGTCCTTGAGAACCTGATCGATCATGTTGATAACGGCATGAAAGGGCTCGACGTAATCCACGCGGAAGTGTATGCGAACCCTTCGTCGGACAATCTGGGTCCTCTATCTCCCATGGTCGAAGCTGCAGGTGTCAGCTACGAGCCGTTTATGTTTCTCATTGACGAACTCGGCATGGTCCTCAGGCGCCTCGATCACATATGGGATAACGCCGAACTACGTGACCTTTTATCCCTGGTGTAGCTAACTAAACAGCTATCTAAGGTTCAGCTAAACGAGCTGCCGCACCCACAGGTTCGCTGTGCGTTCGGGTTGTCAATAGCGAAACCGGAACCCATCAAGCCATCTTTGAAGTCCAAGGTGGCTCCGTCGAGAAGTTGCGCGCTCATCGGATCGGAAACCACTCGCACCTCACCGAAGAATGACGACATGTCATCAGCTTCGGTCTCGCTGTCAAAAAACATCTCGTAGCTATAGCCCGAACAGCCTCCGGGGCGCACTGCCACTCGAAGAGCTAGATCAGCTTCGCCTTCGGCTTCAATCAATTCCTTCACTTTTTCTGCAGCAAAGTCAGTAACAGTAATCATAAGACAACCTCCGAGTCTGACCCACCCCATTGTAGTCACCAGTTACTAGTGGAACACAGGTGACACGATTACTAACCTTAGGGAGGTGAGCGAAGGATCAACCAACGACGAACGAATCCTCGCTGTTTTGCGTGAAGTGATGGACCCTGAACTCCACGACAACATCGTGGATCTGGGCATGGTCAGATCCGCATATCTGCAGGATCAAACGGCCCACGTAACGATCGCGTTAACCACTGCTGGGTGTCCCTTGCGGGCAACCATAAAACATGACTGTGAATCTCGAGTCACTTCGCTATCTGGCATAGACAACGTCCAACTGCATTGGGACGAATTGACTCCAGAAGAGCGCAGCCGCGCAATGGATCGAGCTCGCTCTCATGCTCGAGCGTCTGCGGCCCCTACCCAGATACCGGCAAGAACACGAGTGATCTCGGTGGCATCAGGCAAGGGTGGCGTCGGCAAGTCATCGGTAACGGTCAACTTGGCGTCAGCGTTCGCGTCGCAAGGGTTCACCGTTGGAGTGCTCGACGCCGATATCTGGGGTTTCAGCATTCCCAGAATGCTTGGAGTCGACTCTCGGCTCAGTGCTCGCCCCGCAAATTCAGGTGAGGACAAAGGAAAGATTGTTCCCGTAGAGCGCCGTGAAGGCAGCGGGTTAATCAAGTTGGTTTCCACGGGGCTGATGGTTGATACAGAGGAAACAGCGCTTATGTGGAGAGGCTTGATGCTCGCAAAGGCACTCGAGCAATTTCTTCACGACGTTGACTGGGGTGAACTGGATTACCTACTCATCGACATGCCACCCGGCACTGGGGACGTACAAATGGCTTTGGCTCGTTTGTTGCCGCAAGCCCAAATGCTTGTGATAACCACTCCGGCTCTCAACGCCCAGAAGGTCGCCGTCCGAGTGGCCGATATGGCTAGACGCAGCCACATGCCGGTGCTTGGGGTCATCGAAAATATGTCTGCATTCGTGACTCCCGACGGAAAATCGTGGGCTCTTTTCGGTGAAGGGGGTGGCCAACGATTAGCGGACGAGATCAACGTCCCATTGTTGGGTTCAATCCCTCTTGAGCCCGCTGTATCCAGCGGAGGTGACAACGGTCGACCCGTCGCGTTGGATGGTGGGCCAGCCGGTGAAGCGTTCCAAAACATTGCTTCACAGATCGTCAACGAAATTTTTCCTCCGGTGAATATGGAGGAGTGCTCAGCCTCGTCGATAGCCGAAGTACCGGTCAATCTCAAAAGTGGCTGAAGTCCACCGTTATCGGGTTGATCCGTCCGGTGGCGGTTGAGATATTGCGTCCTCGTAGCCCCCTTCCCAAGGCAGCAATACCGACGGTAAACCATCCGAAGCCACAACAATCGCCGGCAAGATCTCCGGAATATCAGAAAGCTGATCGGCCCAGTTCATGACCTCATCAACTGACCTCATCTCCGCTAGCGGCTCCAGGTTGGCCACGGTGGGAAGAATCATTTCAAACTTGCCTACTTGGTGAAGTTCCATTGCTTCTTTAGGGGCGATCCAGCAACTTTCAACAGTTTCTCCACCATCGTGCGCTGGCCGTTGGCCTTCAGGTGAACGCGCAACAAAAAATCGCGTATCGAACCTCTTGGGTGGCCCAACAGGCGTAATCCAGTGACTCACGTATCTCAGACCATCAAGGTTGAGTGACAGGCCCTCAACGCGGCACATGTCCGCGATGGTGAGTTCTCCAGAGTAAATCGCTTCGCGATGCCTTTGGAATCGGTCGCGGACCTTGAGATCAACTAGCGCTAACTGTCTGCCGTCGATTTCAGCGAGCAGAGCCCCTGCTTCCTCAAAACATTCGCGTATTGCCGCAACCCAGTAAGCCAAACCTCCGCTTTCAAGACCAAGTCGTTTCGAGGCTTCGACGTCGCCGAGACCAACAGAGATCAATTCGAGTTCTCTGCTTGCCTGATCGTTAATGTCGAGTGCTCCTCCAGGGAAAACAAACTGGCCTGGCACAAACTCGCTCTTGGGGTTGCGTCGGAGCATGAAGGTTTCGAGTCCATGCTCCCCGTCGCGAATCAACATGACGGTGGCAGCTTGTCGCACTCCAATGGGTGAATTCAAAGTTCGTCTTCTCCAGGGAGGTGTTGGCCCTCTGCGGGATCAGTCGGGTTCCAAGAAGGCAGATCAGGTGACGCGAAGTCGGGGGACAAACGCGAACGGAAACGACGTCGTATCGAGCCAATCAACAAATTCCGAACTGGCGGAATCAGTAGCAACAGACCGAAGGCATCGGTAACAAACCCCGGCGTCAGCATCAACGCTCCAGCAAAGAGTACCGCTATGCCCGCAGAAATCTCATCGCCGGGCATCTCACCATTTTGCAAACGCTCTCTGGATTTTCGGATCAAACCCAGTCCTTGATGTTTGACCAACCAGGCGCCTACGAGACTGTCGATAACGAGCAAACCCACCGTATTCCAAGCTCCGAGAGATTGTCCGACTTGGATGATGACCATGAGTTCGAGGATCGGGACAACCACAAAAAGAAAGAAGAGTAGGCCCACTTCTTTGATCCTAGCCACGGTCGATAAGGCGAACCGAACCGTCGCGGACCTATCCTCGTTAGCGTGCGTCCGCCTTCTGTTGACTCCTTAGCGCGATCACTTAGCGATATCGACCTACCTCCTCCCCTGCTCGTCGACGCCGCTCGAACAGCGATTAGCAACGGACAACCCGACTCGGCTCGAGATGAGGCAGTAAGGCTTCAAAGAGCGTTATTAGGGCCTGCGATCAACGCGACAGGGGTGTTACTGCACACGAATCTGGGTCGCGCTCCGCTCGCCTACAGCCAACCAGCAAAAGCAACGAACTTAGAATTCGATTTAGAGACAGGTACCCGGGGTTCTCGCAATCACCATGCAGCGGACTTGATTTGTCGACTTACCGGCGCCCAAGCTGCGGTGATCGTAAATAACTGCTCTGCAGCAGTCACTCTGGTTCTCGCCGCGCTTGCTCGAGATCGCGCTGTGGCAGTTTCGCGTGGCGAACTCGTAGAGATCGGGGGCGGATTTCGAGTACCAGATGTGATGGCGGAGTCAGGGGCGCGATTAGTGGAAGTGGGAACTACAAACCGCACGCGACTTGACGACTACAGAACTGCCCATCAGGTACATCAAGCAGCTCTCTTAATGAAGGTTCATCCATCGAACTACCGCATTAGCGGCTTTACTGAGGAAACCTCTGTGAAGTCATTGGCAACACTGGGAGTACCAGTGGTCGTAGATCTTGGATCCGGGCTTATCGACGACGCATGTTCTTGGCTGCAGGAGGGGCGTCCGTCTTGGTTAGGTGAGGAACCCGCGGTCAAACAAACGCTCGAATCGGGTGCTGATCTAGTGACTTTCTCATGCGACAAGCTATTTGGCGGTCCCCAAGCCGGTGTCATCGCAGGGCGAAGCGATCTCGTAGAAGCATGCGCAAACCATCCCCTGATGCGTGCGTTTCGTCCAGGAGCGCTCGTGTTAAATGCTCTACAGCAAACGGCACTCGCCTATTTGCGTCGCGACGGTGATTCCATACCTTTCTGGCGGATGGCACAGACGCCAGTGACTGAGTTGTTGTCACGAGCAGACGCGATGTCCATTGGGCGTACCGTTCACACCATGGCAATGACCGGAGGGGGGTCACTTCCTGGAGAACAAATTCCGTCAGCCGGAGTTGAAATCGATGGTGACATATCTCGACGTCTGCGCGACGCCAACACCCCAGTGATCGCTCGTGTACACGACCAAACCACCGTCATCGATCTGCGGACCGTAGATCCAGGTGATGATTCTTTGGTCGTAGCTGCCGTTGCTTCGTCGATCTAGCTGATGCACGTAGTCGCCACTGCAGGCCACGTCGACCATGGCAAATCAACTCTGGTTCGGGCTCTGACCGGTACCGACCCCGATCGGCTCGCGGAGGAAAAGAAACGCGGGTTGACAATCGATTTAGGTTTCGCGTTCACGACTCTGCCATCGGGTCGCAAGATTTCGTTTGTTGATGTACCCGGCCACATCCGATTCATAAAAAACATGCTTGCGGGTGTCGGCGGAGTCGATGCCTGCGTCTTCGTCGTTGCAGCCACCGAGGGGTGGAAACCTCAATCTGAAGAACATCTTCGAATTCTTGAACTATTGGGAATACGACACGGCGTTGTGGCGTTGACTCAGATCGGACTCGTTGACGACGAACTGGCCCAACTCGCCCATATGGACGTTGAAGAAAAAACTGAGGGAAGTTTCCTAGAGGGCGCAGACATCGTCGCCGTGGACAGTGTGGACGGAACTGGGATAAACGCCCTACGCGACGCGTTGGATGCCATGACCGAGTTGGCACCCACGGCCTCAAATACTAAGAGACCTCGATTATGGATAGATAGGTCATTTGCTGCTGCTGGTGCAGGGAGCGTCGTCACCGGGACGTTGACCGGCGGACGACTACGCGTCGACGATGAGGTATCTCTCGTGCCGGGAGCAAAGAAAGCGCGCATTCGAGGTATACAAACCCAAGGCGAAACACGCACCAAGATCGACCCTGGTCATCGAGTCGCGCTTAATCTTGCAAATGTTGAGCATCAGGTTCTCGGACGTGGAATCGCTCTCACGTTCGACAATCAGTGGCATCGAACAAGGAAATTTGATGCTGAGCTTCAAGTCCTACCCGACCTCGACCATGAGGTGTCGCGTCGGGGAGCCTTCTCGCTATACATCGGATCGGGAGAATGGCCCGTGCGTCTCAGAGTGTTAGGTCCAAATCGTATTGCACCCGGGGCTTTGGGGTCAGTGCGAATCTTTCTTCCCGAAGAGCTTCCCCTTTTGCCGGGTGACAGGTTTGTGTTACGCGAATCAGGGCGAGATGAAACGGTGGGTGGTGGACAAGTACTCGACGTCGACCCTCAACTCAAGGCGGCAGAGGCACGACCTGATCTTTCCGTAGAACGAGTCATTGCTGAACGAGGTTGGGTGCGAACAGACAAACTTGAACGTCTAACGGGTAAATCCATCAACCCGGTTCTCGGCGATTGGATCGCTCCGCCATCGATCATCACTTCCGCGGAGCAGGCAGTTCGCGGCTTAATAGAAGAAGCCGGTCCCCTCGGTTTGGATGTGGCGCTTCTGGACGAACGGCACCGACTCATCGCTAATGATCTTGACGATATTCAGGTGATTGAAGGCCGAGCGCGGCGACTAGACCAAGAAGACGTATTGATA
>DCYM01000013.1:0-4417 GCA_002331465.1 Candidatus Neomicrothrix sp. UBA2110
CCACCGGCGTGGAACTCTCGCCGTAATGGAGGTCAAGATCTCATAGGGAACGGTGTCAGACCACAGTGCGAGATCTCGGATCGTTATTTGCTGGTTTCCGTCGGACCCTACGAGGACTACTTGGTCGCCGTTATATGCGCTCGCGGTACCGATATCGATCATTGTTTGGTCCATGCATACGCGTCCCACGACGTTATGACGGTTTCCTTTAATCAGAACTTGGGCCCGATTTGAGAGGGCCCGGCGGTACCCGTCGGCGTAACCGACGGGGAGCGTCACCACTCGTGTTGAGTGTTCAGGTGCCCATGTTCCGCCGTAGCTCACTGGGCTTCCGGCTTCTACGACCTTGAAATAAATGACTTCGCTGCGCCACGAGAGCAGCGGCTCAACGGTGATCGTTTTCGATGTTTGGTCTGTTGGTTCAATTCCGTAGAGCAATAGCCCAGGTCGGACAAGGTCGAGGTGTGCCTCTGGGAGGGCAACGATGGCAGCGGAGTTCGCTATATGACGTGTTGGGGTGGGGAGGCTGCGACGATCGTAAAAGTCGAGCGCTTCGAGGAAACGTTCGAGTTGTATCCGAGCAGACTCCAAGTCGGTGTCGTCAGCTGAGGCGATGTGGCTGAAGACTCCCTCTACTTCTAGGGATGTGCAGCTAAGCGCGGCTTCGAAAAGGGTGTCAGCGTTGTAGTGGTGGACACCTATTCGCTCCATTCCAGTATCAATTTTCAAGTGAACTTTCGCTGTTGTGTTTGCGGCTTCGGCGGCGTCTGAGATTTGCAACAATTTGTCTACTGAAGGGGCGGTGAACGTAAGGCCGTGTTCAAGAAACAAGGGAATTTGTCGGGTTACTGCCCCTCCAAGAACCTGGATCGGCACTGTGATCCCGCCAGCTCTCAGGGCGAGACCTTCTTCGACATAGGCAACTGCCAGACACGGCGCACCGATCTCTTGAAGGCGGGTTCCTATTTGGGTGAGACCGTGACCGTAGGCATCAGCTTTGATGACTGGCATCATCTTGCTTGCCCCAACAACCTGTTTTATCGCCGAGTAGTTACGTTCAAGAGCTGCGAGGTCGATGTCGCACCATGTGGGTCGGCTGCTGTCAGTCATGGTGAAAGCATCGCCGATCGAGCTGGCTGAAGCAGGGAGGGAAGGTCGCTGGCAATCATCCCTGATTGCCCGAGTGCAGCTGCTCGTCCATGCCAGTGAGCAGCGGCTGCAACGGCGAGATGTGTTGGGGCATACCCGATGAGAGCTCCGATGATTCCAGCTAGCACGTCACCGCTGCCGGCGGTGGCCAGTCGCTGGTCACCGCTTCTGACGAAAATCAGTTCGCCGTCTGGGTTCGCGACCAGCGTGGTTGGTCCTTTGAGCAAAACGATGGAGCGTCGCGCTGCGGAGCGGACCGAGGAACACCTGTCGAGTCCCGGTTGAGCACCCGTGAGGGTTTTGAACTCTCCGTCATGTGGGGTGAGGATGGTGGGGGCTGAGCGACCGTTTATGCAGTTGGGGTGGGCGGCGATAGCCGTCAACGCATCGGCGTCTACTACCACCGGTATCGGTGCGCGTTCTATAAGTTCGGCGGTCGCTGCGAGAGTTTCGGGGTCGGCACCTAGCCCGGGCCCGATTAGCAGGGCGTGGAAACGTTCAAGGTCGGCGAGGACTTGTGAAGTCCAGTTGACCGATGAGATAGGCCTTGCTACCGCTTCAGTGGGAAGGTTGAGTTCCGATGGGCCAACCGTGGGCGAAGAGACGACGGTCATTCCTGCTCCTGCACGCAACGCTCCATGGGTTGCTAGTTGCACTGCTCCGGTCATGCCCGGCGATCCGCCGATGATTCTCAGGGAGTTTGACCATTTGTGGTCGGTTGGGGTTCGTTGGGTCAGGGGATCTTGGAGGTCTTGGTCGGTGAGAAACGCTGCGCGGCACCGAGTGACATCCAACCCTAAATCGGATACATGTACCTCTCCGGCGCGACTCACCCCCGGTTCGAGCAAAAGACCCGGTTTTAATGCCCCAAAGGTCACTGTGTGTTGTGCTTGGAGTGACCCAAAGTCTTGACCGGTGAGACCGTCAACACCCGATGGAATATCTATGGCCAGTACCGGGCTTTTTGGCTGTGGGGGCGGGTCCCAGCTATCACGAAACCCTGTGCCGTAGGCAGCGTCAATCACAAGATCACATTCGTCCAAAAGTGCGGAGCCCGGATCGCGAAGGGCGCAACGAACTCCCCGTCGTGTGAGCACTTGTGCCACGATTCGGCCATCTTCGCCATTGTTTCCTTTTCCCGCAATGATGCTGACGCGACGCCCGTAGCCACCTCCCAATATCGCAATAGCGGCGTTTGCTGCCGCGTATCCGGCTCGTTGAATCAGAACTTGTTTGGGTTCTGGGGCGTCAGCATCAATGTCGCTCATTTCTGCTGGGGTGACGACCGGTAACACGATGAGTTACTCCGCGATGACGAACGCCTCAGCCACCGAAGAAGTGTGGCTGAGTGAGATGTGCCATTGGCGAACGCCTGTGTCGGCTGCGAGTTGTGCGGCAGCCCCGTGGAGCACGAGGCTGGGACGCCCTGACGGGTCTTTAGTGACTTCTATTTCGCGGAACCGTACGCTCCCTAACCCAACCCCGAGGGCTTTCATCACTGCTTCTTTAGCGGCGAAGCGAACGGCCAGTCGCTCCGCGGGGTCAACGACTGTGTGGCAGTAGGAAAGTTCGTTGTCGGTGAACAGCCGGCTGCTAATTTTTTCTCGCCTCTGGAGGACTTTTCGAAATCGTTGAACATCAACTACGTCGATACCGATACCAAGCGTCATGTCCAATGCTCCGCGAGTGAGTAGACGGGACGGGTGAGTAGTTCCACCACGTCCAACGTCGCGAGGATGTCATCACGAAAGGTGGGGCGTGACTCCGTAACGGCGTCTTTGAGAGCGCCATATCTCCCTCGGTACCCCTGCATGACGGCGCGAATGGTTGTTGTGGGGAGTCGTTCATGAAACCGACAGTGGAGAAGTGTTAGGCCCGTTGTTTGGTTGTCTTTGACTTCGGGTATGTGAATAACGCTTCGCCCGTCGCTGCCAACGCCGACCATGATTTCTCGTTCGAAGGCTGCGCGATGTTTGCCACCTCTCAACGTTGGGTTGGCGTCGGTTCTAGATGTAATACCTGTCGCAATTCCTCCGCGATCAACTACCTGGACGGTGGCGTCGCGTTCGACCTCACCTTCAATTCGGTATCGAGTCCAACCTGTGATTTCCATCACGGCCGGATCCAAAGCAGCCAATGTTCGCAGTTCCCGATACGAGAGCCGGTCTCGTGGTGTGCCCGCGCTGAGAGTCGCCTTGGCTAGATCAGACATCAACAAGCTTTCATCGGAGCGTGAGACCCCTACCGTGACGGTCTTGGCTTGATGTTTGATTGCATCTACGGGTCGGGTGAGCTCGTCGATGGCTTTCGTGAGTGCTGCGTTGAGGTCGTCAACAACGACTCCTGGTCGTCCTACTTTGCCAATTTCCATCTGATAACTGTCGAGGGACGCTACTCCAGTGCCGTATCTCAAAATGGTGACAAGCTTTGCAGCTGTGCTGGCCTCAAGATGTCCGTCGTAGGCGCCGCTGCGTAGACCATCGAGAAAACGATGACCTGGTGCAAGAAGTTCTTCTTGCAGTTCTTCAAAAGCGCCGTCAACGAGTACTCCATCCGCGATGGTGTTTTCAAGACTGACCCGCATTTCTCTTAGCGGCAGTGCCTGGGCGTCAATTGCGAGGGCTGCTTCGTAGCCGAAGATATGACCGACGACGGTTGCCAGAATGAAATCAAGTGACGTGTGGAGATGAGGGACTGTTAGAAGTTCGGTTGCGGCTCCGAAACGAGCTTCATTTTCGTTTGCGACGACGATGGCGGTTGCTTTGTGGGCTCGGTAGATCGCGACTTCTTTGGCGACGTCGTCCAGGTTTGATCCGCTGAGTCCAGTTGCGCAAACAAAGATGAGCGGTTCTGAGGACAGATCTATGTGTTTTTTGTCTTCAGTTCCGTCTTCAGGGATGGCCTTGTAGCAAAGCTCTGACAGCTTAATTCTGATTTCGTTTGCTGCGATTCGGTTCGGCCCGTTTCCCACGACAGCCCAATAACGTTTTTGTGGTGCGTGTCGTTGAGCAGCTTCGGCTATGGCGGGGCGAGTAGCTATTACTTGTCGCATTGCGTCGGGGAGCCTGCGGAGTGCCTCAACGATGCCAGTTCGGTCTCGATCTGCGTCAATGAGGTCTGCCAGGGCGCTACTGAGCAGTACTGCGGCAACCACTTGGGCATAAAACGCCTTGGTGGATGCGACGGACATTTCAACGTCTCGACCATCAGATGTGTACAGAACACCGTCGGCTCTATCTGTCAGGTCGCTGCCTCGACGGTTGACGAT
>DCYM01000013.1:4768-4977 GCA_002331465.1 Candidatus Neomicrothrix sp. UBA2110
TGGCCTCCCCGCTGGCGGACGAGGTCAACGGTGCGATTGGTGTCGGTGGTGGTGCCTGACTGGCTGACAGCAATGACCAAGGTGTCCGACATGTCGTCGGCCATAGAGAACCCGCTAAGTTCGGTAGCGAGTTGAGCCTCGACGACGAGTTCCGATTTCTTTATCAGTGGAGCAAGAAATTGAGGGATGGCGCGTGCTGCAACGGCAGC
>DCYM01000013.1:5393-6067 GCA_002331465.1 Candidatus Neomicrothrix sp. UBA2110
TCGGACCCAAGACGCACCTGCAGTTTCCCCTCAACTTCGGTAATGCGTCCGCGGAGGGTTTTGTGGACTGATTGCGGTGCTTCTTCGATTTCTTTGAGTAGGTAGTGGGGTGCGTCACCTCGATCGATATCACGAGTTGTGATGTCTGCCCTTGCGATCTCATCTTGAAGGATGGGGAGTTCCGTGCCGTCGTAGGCGAGGCGGGTGATCCCTTCGATGGTCCCGGCAAGTGATCCATCAAGTTCGAGGATCTGTCCAGCTGTCGAGATGGGCTGTTCGGGATCTGCGGGAGTTTCACCATCCATGCGTAACCATTGAGCAGTGTCTTCAACCACACCGTAGGGCTCGCTAGCCACTACGTATGCGTTGTCAGCGATACCCACGTAGATGGCTTGGCCGCTTCCGCGTAACGCTAGTGACAACTTTTGTGGCTCATCTGCGCAGTGACTTGCGATAGCCATTGAACCTTCGAACGCCGAGACGGTGGTTCGAAAAGACTCGATGTTTTCAGAACCCGTCGCCAGCTTTCTGCCAAGGAGCGCCGGGACGATCTTGGCGTCTGTTGTAATTTCTGGCGCGACTTCAAGATCGTGAAGTTCGATGAGGTCTGCATAGTTGTCGATATCGCCGTTGAGCACTGCCGCTACATATGCGTGGTTGGGATGCCCTAACTC
>DCYM01000243.1 GCA_002331465.1 Candidatus Neomicrothrix sp. UBA2110
ACGATCAAAAGGACACGTTGAAGGCCAACGCTTCGTAAGACTTCCGATGCGAGAGCGATCACCTCGACGTCGATGTCTGGGTCGTCAGATCCGATGCTTTCAATACCGAACTGGTGGAACTGGCGAAACCTTCCGGCTTGCGGTGCTTCATATCGAAAATATGGGCCTCGGTAATACACCTTCCACGGCACTGCGGGGCGGTGTTGGGCAAAGGCGCGACAGACCGCAGCAGTTCCTTCGGGCCGCAACGCCATTGGTCGATCGCTTCGGTCGCGAAACTCATACATCTCTTTACCGACTACGTCAGTACCTTCACCAATTCGTGAGAAGACCCCGATGTCCTCAAAAATAGGTGTATCGACCAAGGAGAATCCTGCCCGCGATGCGACGCCGGTAAACACGTTGGCTACAGCCTCCCAACGCGCAGAGTCCGACGGCATCAGATCTCGTGTTCCGATTGGAGTTCGGAAGGTATTTGCCTTCTTCGACATGAATCTTCCTGGGGAGCGTCGGGGGGTGCGATGAGATAGCTGCCCGATGAATCTCCCATCGTAGATGGTTCGGATACAAAGTCCCCGGCACTTATCGATCTAGATTGAGCGTCAGGAAGGGGGCCTCGCACTGTTCGGGCCAACTCGGTGGGCGTCAAATACCCCATCAATATTTCTTACGGCAGCAAGTAACTGCTCCAGCAGGATTGGGTCACCCACTTCGACCTCGAATTGCAGGACCGACACTTGGTCATCGCTTGTAAATGTGTGGGCAGTCGAGATGCTCGTATGGTGATCTGAGATCACAGAAACCACGTCAACTAATAGGCGGTCTCGGTCAAGGGCTCGCGCTTCGATCGTGGTCCGGAACTGGCCACTGAAAGCTGTATCCCAATCAACTTCAATTTGTCGTGCTCCAGAAGCGCCAACTAGTTCACTCGCGTTAACGCAATCGTCGCGATGTACCGAGATTCCTCTCCCCTTAGTGATAAACCCAAGAATTTCGTCACCCGGGACGGGATTGCAGCATCCGGCTAGACGCACCAGCGAGTCGCCCAAGCCCTCCACATGCACTCCGCGAGTTCGTCGCCGGCGAGAACCACGATGCTGTGCAGGTTTTGCGGGTAGACGCTGGTCGCTGTCAGATCCCCGTAAGTTAGCGGTTAAGCGTTTAGCTATTGAAGGGGCTCTCAGGTCGCCTTTTCCGATCGCTTCGAAAAGTGCGTCGAGATCGCTGCGGTTGAACTGTTGAGTTACTTGGAGGAGTTCATCGCTATCGATAAGTAGCTGGGCTCGAAGGCCTTCGTCGTGTAAAGCTGAGATCAGTTGCTCTCGCCCCAGGTCAAGCATTTCTTCGCGATCTGTCCGCGCAAACCATTGTTTGATGCTGGTTCTGGCCTTGGGTGTGGTCGCTATATGGAGCCAGTCGCGCGCTGGTCCAGCTCCTTCGAGCTTCGAGGTGAAGACTTCTACAGTATCGCCCGATTGCAGCTGACGGTCGAGAGGTACCAGCCTTCCATCTATCTTGGCGCCGATCGTTGAGTCTCCAATATCGGTGTGGACGGCATAAGCAAAATCGATTGGTGTCGCTTGTGTTGCCAGGGTTAGAACATCACCTTTGGGGGTGAATACGTACACCTCGTCTTGCTCTAAATCGACCGCCAGAGTACGCATGAACTCTTCGGGATCATCTGTCTCTGCTTGCCAGTCAACGATGTCGTTGAGCCATGACATGTCAGCTGCGGAGCCCTCAGATGGGTCCTTGTAACGCCAGTGGGATGCGACGCCATGTTCTGCTCTACCGTGCATCTCTTTGGTACGTATCTGGACTTCAACGCTGACCCCTGCGGGTCCTACGACCGTTGTATGCAGAGATTGATATAGGTTGAATTTTGGCATCGCTATATAATCTTTGAAGCGGCCCGAAACCGGCTTCCACGTGCTGTGTATTGATCCGAGCGCTCCGTACGCGTCTCGGATAGCCGGGACGACAACTCTGATTCCTACCAAATCGAAGATTTCATCAAATGATCTGCCTTTTACGATCATTTTTTCGTAGACGGCCCAGTGATGTTTTCTGCGTCCTGTCACGTCACCTTCGATGGACGTTCTGGCCAGCCGTTCGCGAATCTCCGCTAAAACACCGTCGACATACGTCTCTTGCGCCGGGGTTCGTTCGGCGATGAGTCGGTCGATTTCTGCGTAGCGCTTAGGGTAAAGCGCTGCGAACGCCAAATCTTCAAGTTCGTTTCGAACTTCTTGCATACCGAGTCGATGGGCGATCGGCGCATAGACGTCGAGGGTTTCACGCGCAATTTGTTCTTGTTTTGCGGGTCGGAGTGCTCCAATGGTGCGCATATTGTGCAAGCGGTCTGCCAGCTTGATCAGGAGCACTCGAAGGTCGCTAGCCATCGCGACCAGCATCTTGCGAAGGGTCGCGGCTTGTTGGGCCTCTTTGGTGGCGAATCGCACTCGGTCGAGTTTCGTTACCCCGTCGACAATTGTTGCGACGTCCTGCCCAAATTCGCTTTGTATCTGGATTAGCTCGACCGCTGTGTCTTCGACCGCGTCGTGTAGCAGAGCTGCGGCTATAGATACGTCGTCTAACCCCATTTCAGCCACTACTGATGCAACTGCCACGGGGTGCAGAATGTATGCTTCTCCGGATTTTCGGCGCTGGCCCTGGTGAGCCTGATCAGCAGTCTCATAGGCTCGAAGGAAAAGGTCGGGGGTGCTTTTTGGCCAACGAGCCCGATAGCGATCAACTACACCCTGAATTTCAGTGTGGACAGGGGCTGCCGAGCGTCGCCACGGCAAGACTCTGGTGACGGTAGCCATTAGGAAATCAAGGGCCGGTCGGAATGCATGTCATTAATAGTGAATCACGGCAGCTACGGGTAATGCACCTAGTTGGTCGCGGCCGCTCAGAAAATCCAGTTCAATCAGTACCGTAGCGCCCGCTACGACTGCCCCTGCCGTTTGAACAAGCTGTGTTGCCGCGGCCAGAGTTCCGCCGGTCGCGAGCACGTCGTCAACTAGAAGAACGCGATCCCCGCTGACGACCGCGTCCACTTGAATCTCTAAGGTGTCGCTGCCGTATTCCAAGCCGTAGCTCTCGCCAATGGTGTCACCGGGCAACTTTCCTGCCTTTCGAATGGGGCAGAACCCGACTCCTAAAATGTGAGCAATGGACGGGCCGAATAGGAACCCGCGTGACTCGATTCCAGCGACTTTACTGATCGATAATTGATGGAAGGTTGATGCCATTGCCTGTGTGGCAGCTGACAAGGCTCCCGGCTCAGCCAACACAGGCGATATGTCACAGAAACTAACGCCGGGATGAGGGAAGTCTTGGAAGTGGGCCACAAGACTCTTGAGTGATTCGGCGTCGAATTCTTTTTTCATCTGAGATTGTGGCTGATTCGTTCAGCGTTTTCGACCTTTCTTGCGAGGTCGAGGTGGTGAGCTTCTGTCGTAGCGGTCCGCTGCGAGTACTGCCGCTGCATCTTCTATCGCATTCGACGTCCCGAGAACTTCGGCGCTTCGCTCTTGCTCTGCCCAGTGACTTTCACGATTCTTAAGTTCCGAAACGATAGGCATGGCGACGAACAGCGAACTATAGGAGCCAACTAACAGACCGATCAACAAGGCAACCGCGAATTCTTGGAGGCTGGAAGCTCCCAGGATGAACGACCCGACAATGAGAAGCGACAGCACCGGCAAAACGGATGTGATGCTCGTATTCACTGAGCGCATGACTACCTGATTTAAAGAAACATTCGCCAAATCGGGATACGTCATTCGGCTTTTCGCTGATAGTGATCGCTCGTTGTCCTTTAGGCGGTCAAACACAACAATCGTGTCGTACAACGAATAGCCCATGATTGTTAGGAACGCCACGACCGTTGCTGGGCTGATCTCAAACTGGAATATGGCGTAAACGCCTACGGTGAAAGCAATGTCGTGGGCTACAGCGATCAGCGCGCCGAGAGCCATTTTCCACTCGAAACGCAGCGTCAAATAAAGCGCTATAAGAATTAAGAACACGACCAAGGCACGGCGAGCTTTGCCGGCCACTTCGTCGCCGAATGAGGGACTGACGGTCCGGGTGCTGATGGTCTCCGAGTCAACGCCGGCAGCTTTTGCAAGTTCCGAGACGACGGATTCGGCGCTCTCGCTTGCTGCTAGTTCCCCGCGTACGCGGAAGATAGCTTCACCTCCGCTGATGCGCTGAACTCGGGCATCTCCCATACCAACGTCAGACGCGGCATCGCGTATGTCATCAGTTGTTACTTCTGACAGTGCGGGGATTTCCCAAACTCCGCCACCTTCGAATTCGATTCCAAGGTTTAGCCCACGAACGAAGATTGCGGCAACGCATATGAGAACGGCGATTGCTGAGCCCATCAGCACGCGGCGGGAGACTCGCAGAAAATCCCAAGAATTTTCGCCGCGGTACATGGCTTTAAGCGAAAAGTTCATCGTATGACTCCTCCAGCCATGTTGCTGAGCCCGAGGCGACCGGGGCGCTCACCTACGAGGCGCCGAGCGACCAGAATCACTAACGGTCGCATAAAGAAGAACGACACGAAGAGGTCAATGAGCGTAGTGATCCCCAAGTAAAGCGCGAATCCGCGGACAGTTCCGGTTGTGAGTTGATACAAGACTCCAGCGCCGATTAGCGATGCGAGGTCAGCCCAAATAATGGTCGAGAATGCGGCCCTGAAGCTGCGGTCGGCGGCTGATCGGACCGCTCGGCCTCTCCGAACTTCTTCCTTAATTCTTTCGTAATAAACGATGTTCGAGTCAACTTGGACACCAATCGAAACGACGATGCCAGTCGCTCCAGCCAAAGTAAGTGCTAGACCTCGGCTTTCGCCCAACCAAGCGACTATTGACCAAAGAATTGCCCCACTTGTCGCCAAACTACAAATGGCGACAAGACCGAGGAGCCGGTAGTAGAGCAACATGTAGGCACCGACCAGAGCTAAGCCAACCAGACCAGCAATGATGCCAGCGCGAAGAGTTCCCTCACCAAGGGTCGCAGAGACAGTTCGCACATCGTCACGTTCGAATTCCACAGGAAGAGCACCGAATTTAAGCACCAGCGCCAAGTTCTTTGCCTCTGCTTCATCGAACGAGCCCGAGATCACAGCCTGCCCGTTGAACTCCTCTGCATTGATCGTGGGCGCTGATTCCACAACACCATCGAGCACAATTGCGACTTGCCGTCCGTAGTTAGCTGCCGCCATTTGGTCGAACAGCATCGCTCCTTCGTCATTGAACGAAACGTTAACTATCCATTGTCCTTGAAACGTTGCCGCAGCCTCTTCAATCACCTCTCCGGTGAGAGCTGCGGGGGCCAAGACAAAACCGGTTTGGCCACTAGAGCCTAGGAGGGCGACCATTGCTGACACGTCGTCTTCTTGAGGTGGGGTTAAAACATCAGACAGAGACGCTCGGCTATCCGGTATCTCCGACTCAGTCGTCCCGACAGAATTTTCGTTGCCAATATCGCCATCTTGTCCCTGGTTCATGGCTTCTTCGATAGCCGAGAGTTGTTCCGGATCGGTCGGGTCGAACATTTGAAGTACCGGCCTAAAGCGAAGCTCAGCCGTCTGGCCTATGAGATCGACGGCACGTTGTTTGTCTTTTACACCAGGCAACTGAATGACAACTTGCGTGCCTTGCCGAGTGATGTCCGGCTCGGCGACGCCTATGGCGTCGACTCTGTTTCGAATGATTTCTATTGCTCGTTCGAACTGTTCGTCAGAGACCTCGTCAGCTGGTCGAAGCACGACTTCAACACCGCCTTGCAACTGAACTCCCAAGACAGGGGCCCAACCAGCTGACAGAACCCCCGCGAGCGACGCGGCTGTGAAGACCACAACCAGAATTAACGAAACAAGATGAGAACGGCGCACGTGATAGATCCAGGTCAGTTAGAGCTCAGGCGTCAGTCTTCGTCGCTAGCTTCGTCGCTAGCTTCGTCGGAGCCTTCGTCGGCCTTGGAAATGATTTCGCCGATGGATCGTCGTTGTACGCGTAGCTCAACGTCAGTATCGACCTCTAAGGCCACAGTTTGTTCATCTTCTTCAGCCACGATGATTCCGATAACTCCCCCAACGGTTGCTACTTCATCTCCGATTCCGGCGGCGCGAACCAACGCCTCTCGTTGTTTCATCCGTTTTTGCTGAGGCCGAAGTATTAACAAATACATCCCAACAAAGACAAGAATTGGCAGTAACAGGGCCATAGAAGGTGACTCCGGGTTAGATAATTAGCGGACCGGGACGCCAGCGTACTGTGCTCACCTCCGGACTCCATGAATCCTCATGTAGCCATTTGTTGCAATCGTTCCTTTATGCCCAAGTTTTCAGCGTTTCAAGTCGAAACGCCTCATATCTGCCTTCTTCGATCGCTGTACGGGCCCGTTCCACCAGGTCAAGTAAAAACCAGAGGTTGTGCAAAGTGGCGATACGCGCGGCGGTTGGTTCTTTAACCATCATTAAATGCCTCAGATAAGCCCGACTGAAGCCATTCGACATGGGGTTTAGCGGGTCGAGAGGTTGATCATCTCGGGCGTGTTTCGCGTTCTTAAGGTTGAGTTTCCCTTGGCTGGTGAGGACTGTGCCATGACGCGCCAGTCTGGTTGGCAATACACAGTCAAACATGTCGACTCCGACGCTAATTGCGTCGACAATCCGCACTGGGTCGCCAACACCCATTAGGTAGCGCGGCCGGTCTTCGGGCAATTCTGCAATGGCTGCGGATAACGCTGGCATCATCTCACGATGACTCTCCCCTACTGAGAGTCCGCCAATTCCATAGCCAGCAAATTCCAGAGAGGCCAGTACCTTGGCGCTTCGACCGCGTAGAACAGGGTCGATTCCTCCCTGAACAATTCCGAATAAAGCCTGACCGTCTCGTTGATGTACTGCCTTTGCTCGCGCGGCCCATTCGTGGGTCCGTTGCATAGCGCGAAACACGTCGCTCTCTGGTGCCGGCAGG
Source organism: Candidatus Neomicrothrix sp. UBA2110 (assembly GCA_002331465.1). Classification (GTDB taxonomy): domain Bacteria; phylum Actinomycetota; class Acidimicrobiia; order Acidimicrobiales; family Poriferisodalaceae; genus UBA2110. Next base: position 7,002 of record DCYM01000243.1, read on the forward strand.
GCGGGACAGACATCGAGAGCCATCTGGATATCGGCGCCCAGTTGTTCTTGCGTCCGAACGGCGTCTTCTGGGGTGAACCGTAATTTTTGGCCGTCGTAAATCGAAGTGAAAGTGACCCCGTCGTCGTCAACCTCAACGTTGTCATTAAGCGACATCACCTGAAATCCACCCGAATCAGTCAACATGTGGCCGTCCCAGGAGGTAAACGCGTGAATGCCTCCTAACGCATCGATTGTTTCTGCACCCGGACGCAACATCAGGTGATAGGTGTTTCCTAAGACCACTTCGATACCTAGCTCTGAATAGTCGCTTTGATCTAAGTGGACCACCGCCCCCCTCGTTCCCACGGGCATAAAAACAGGTGTCTCGATAAAACCGCGGGGGGTACTAATGCGACCGCGTCGAGCTCGATGATCGGAGGCAAGTAACTCATAAGTCAGCGACACAGTCTTTACAGCATGTCAGAGGTAGCGGTTATGTCGAGGCACGGTCCAGCAGCATTGCGTCGCCGAATGAAAGAAAGCGGTAGCCCTCCCGAAGAGCTCCGCTATATAGATCTCTCCAACGAGGTCCTAGGAACGCGTCGATCATTATCAGCAGGGTTGAGCGCGGGAGATGGAAGTTGGTCATCAGGAGGTCAACGACTTCGAATGGCATGCCTCGCCGAAGAAAGAGATCAGTCCGTCCTGCTAGTGGGCCCCTTGCCGCGGATTCGAGTGAACGAGCGGTGGTGGTGCCGATGGCGACTACTCGCCTCGCGTTTTGGCAGGCCTCCCAGGTGTTTTCCGGCACCTTATAGGCCTCGCTGTGCATCACATGATCGGATGGGTTATCAACCGTCACTGGACGGAAGGTATCTATTCCGACCACCAGATCTACTGTTCTTAGTTCAACGCCGCGTTCATGGAATCTCTTCATCACGGCGGCCGTTAAATGAAGGCCGGCAGTCGGTGCTGCGACCGAACCTGGCGAGTTGGCGTAAATGGTCTGGTATCTCTCCGGTGAATGCCCGGTCGAAACAATGTACGGCGGCAGGGGAGGTTCACCGGCGAGAGATAGGCGATGACAATCAAGGGGGCCCATCACGATTTGGCCGTCGTGAATAACTATGACTTCCCTTTGGCCGTCCTCACCGATCTTTTCTCCAACGGTGACCTGTAGGTCTGGGTCTCGATCACTGCGCAACTCGGTTCCGTTCTTCACTCGACGTCCCGGTCGAACTAACGCCGTCCACCCTTGTTGAGTTGGCTCAAGTAACAGCACCTCAACGGCACCGCCGCTGACCTTTCGTAGCGGAAGCCGCGCTGGAATAACTCGGGTTTCATTGATAACTACCAGATCGCCAGGACCTAACTGTTCGGGCAAGTTGGCGACGGTGAGGTGCTCGGGTTCGTGCAGGCTTCCCCGGTCTACCAACAGTTTCGCGCTGTCGCGCGGATCGGCGGGGTATTGGCCAATAGCGCGCTCAGGGAGCTCGTAATCAAATTCCTTCATGTTCTGAACACCACGCTCAGCACTCATGATGTCGTTGATGTTAGGTGGCTCGATTTACTAGTCCTACTAGAGTTTCCCGACTCCATTGCGGAGCGACACCCTCAGCTCGCAAAAGCCGGTCAACATGTTGACCAAGCAGCGTTGGCTCTGCTTCTAAGAAGCCTTCCAGAATCACCTTCAGATATGCCTCCCCTGGCGGGCTCGGTTTTGGTGGCTGAGAGCTCGTGAATGTCATCACTGGTTGACCTCGATATTCACCGAGACAAACGACGCGGGCGTACCAGGAGGTGCCAATCTCGGCCTGTTTCTCTGCCACCACTTTGTCGATATTTATCTCGAGGTCCCCGGGAAGCATCCCATTCTCTTGAGCGGCAACGTCCACAAATTGTTCCTGTGTGATATTCCAACAACGAACACTTGCACCTTGGTCGTTGTCGGGGTCCAAGAAGGCGACACCCCCGCCCCATCGCGAAGAAGACAATCCGAAATGCAAATGCCAGGGACCGTGTATTACTGGCGACTCGCGGCCGGGTTCTTGGCGGTCACGGGCTCCCACATGTTCTCGGTGACCCTCTTGGTAACTTCCGCCTCTGAGATAAAGAAGGAATCGTGCTCGAAGAACATTTGATCCGTATGCGGCATACCAAAGACGGTCTGAGTTCACCTGATCGAAGCCATCATTATTCGAATAACGAGCGCCTTGTCGAAAAACGGTCTGGGGGATCGACTGCTAGGTGGGTGAATGCTGCTCTCGTGACCACCCGACCCCGCGGCGTACGTTGGAGCAGTCCTTGCTGTATCAAGAACGGTTCATAGACATCTTCAAGAGTTTCAGGTTGTTCTCCCACGCTGATGCAAAGAGTGGATAACCCCACTGGGCCGCCTTCGTGCAGCACAGCAATCGATTCGAGAATCGACCGGTCAACTTTGTCAAGCCCAAGTTCATCTACACCGAACAGGGCTAGTCCATCGCGTGCTACTTCGACATCAATGACACCGTCAGCACGCACCTCTGCATAATCGCGGACGCGACGTAGTAGCCGGTTCGCTATTCGCGGGGTCCCCCGGCTTCTGCTAGCAATCTCAGCTGCGCCATCAGAATCAACCGAGACGGAAAGAATGCCTGCCGCCCTTTCAACGATGGCTTGAAGCTCGACCGGGGCGTAATAATCGAGACGCTCCACTAAGCCGAAACGATCTCGCAGAGGCCCTGCAATTAATCCAGTTCTGGTTGTGGCGCCCACCAAAGTAAAAGCTGGTAGATCGAAGCGAATAGACCGAGCCGCTGGCCCTTTGCCGAGCACGACATCTAGCTGAAAGTCCTCCATCGCCGGATATAGAACTTCTTCAACCTGTTTGGGTAGACGGTGAATCTCATCGATAAATAAGACGTCGCGGTCGCCTAAATTCGTGAGGATCGCGGCGAGATCGCCAGCCCGTTCGATGGCTGGACCTGAGGTCACGTGCATAACGACCCCGAGTTCCGCCGCCACAATTCCGGCGAGGGTTGTTTTCCCAAGCCCGGGAGGGCCCGCAAAGAGCACGTGATCCGGTGTTTGCTCTCGAGCGCGAGCCGCGTCTAGAACGACCCTCAGGTGATCTTTAAGCTCAGATTGACCAACGAACTCTTCCAACAGTCGAGGTCTCAACCCAACTTCGTCTTGCTCTTCTCCCACAGTGTCAGCTCGGAGAATTTCATCCCGATTCTCGCTTTCGGTGCGGCGAAATCCCTCTTCTCGGCCCCAATCATTCTCAGTCATTTGGTCGCCAAACGCTGTAAGGCGGAACGAAGCATGATCGAAGTGTCATCTCCTTCGAGGCCCTCCACCGCGCGCCGCACTTCTTCGGTTGCGAAACCCATTTGCGCTAAGGCGTCGCGGATATCGCTTAGAGCGGTAGAAACAGTCCGGTTGTCGATCGTTAGTTCGCTGTTATCAAGCTCGTATATCTCAAGGCGATTCTTCAACTCCAAAACCATTCTCTGCGCCGTTTTTTTTCCAACCCCGGGCACTAAACACAAGGCTTCCACGTCATCGCTAGCCACAGCGTGGCGCAGTTCGTCGGGGGGCAAGGTGGCCAAAACCGCCATCGCCAGCGCCGGACCCACTCCATGGGCCCCGATTACAGATTCGAAGCACTTGCGTTCAGCCAGCGTCGCGAATCCGTACAGCTGTTGGTCACCTTCTCGGATGTGGTGATGAACATGCACAAATACCTCGGCGCCTATTTCTGGTAGTTCCACGAGAGTTCCAAGGTTTACGGTGACTCGGTACCCAAGTCCGCCGACTTCTACTACGACTTCTCCTTCAGGGTCTTTGTCTATAAGCGAACCACGAAGCGAGCCGATCATCAGACCTTAAAAACCTTTTCGAGCCGACGAGTTGATGCGTGAGCGAGGTGGCAAAGTGCCACAGCTGCGGCATCAGCTGCGTCTGGGGGTGTTGGAAGATCAGGTAAGGAGAGCAGAGATTGAACCATACGCTGCATCTGTTCTTTGGTCGCGTTTCCCCAACCTGCCACAGCTTCTTTCACTTGGTTTGGGGTGTATTCGACAACTTCGGCGCCCGCTGCCGCACCTACCGCCATAGCAAGACCGCTTACTTGAGCAACACTCATGGCAGTGCGCGCGTTCACCTGAAAAAAAACTCGTTCTATCGCCACCACATCCGGGCAATGTTCCTCAATTAATTCTTGAAATTCTCTATGCACAGCTGCCAAGCGGTTAGCCGTCGCGGCTTTGGGGGGAGTACGGATCACACCAATAGCTACCGCTTCGGGCTTATTGCCCACCTGCTCCACAACGCCATACCCACATCGGGATAGGCCAGGGTCAATTCCCAGAACGAACACAGGTTCGATTCTACCGCACTACCCGGGGGGTGCCGATCAGTCTTCCGTAAGCTCCGCAAGAACTTCATCTGGCACGTCAAAGTTCGCGTAAACGCCCTGGACGTCATCATGGTCGTCTAGGGCATCCATTACGGCCATGACCTGGCGGGCATCGTTGCTTGAGGAAAGCTCAATGACATTTTGAGGCAAATAGATGAGATCGGTGGAAGATATTTCGATACCAGATTCTTCGAGCGCCTCTCGAACCGCAATGGTGTTGGAAGGATCGGTTGTCACCCTCCATAGTTCACCCTCAACCACAACGTCTTCGGCTCCAGCTTCTAGTGCGGCCAACATCACGTCGTCCTCATCGAGACTGCCTGGTACCAACACCACTCCTTTGCGGTCAAATTGCCATGCAACCGCGCCCGGTTCAGCTAGAGATCCTCCGGCTCGAGTAAAGACGCTGCGGATCTCCGCCCCTGTTCGATTTCGGTTGTCAGTCAAGACGTCAACGAACATCGCTATGCCATGTGGCGCGTATCCTTCGTAGGTGACTTGTTCGTAGCTAACCCCTTCGAGTTCACCCGTCCCACGTTTGATCGCCCGTTCGATAGTGTCAAGCGGCACGGAGTTGTCGCGTGCCTTCTGGTACATCGTGCGAAGGTTGGCGTTCGAATCTAGATCGCCTCCCCCTTCGCGAGCTGCTACTTCGACCTGACGGATGAGCTTCGCGAAGAGCTTGCCTCGAGCTTTGTCAGCAGCACCTTTTTTGTGTTTGATGGTCGCCCATTTGGAATGCCCGGACACTTAGATACCTCCGGGTCATATTGTGCCACCGAGATTGCATGATGCGAAGGTTCGTATCTACGGACCGCATTTCGCTGCCGTCCTTATAGCTCGCTAAGAAACATTTGGTGCAGGCGAAGGTCGTCCGTTAGCTCCGGGTGGAAGCTAGAAACCAAGACGTTGTTTTGACGACAAAGGACTGGTATTTCGGGCTGCTCATCAAGTTTGACCGTTGCTAGAACCTCAACTTCAGGACCGACTGTCGCTACGCCCGGTGCGCGAATGAACACCGCCGGGAAGGGCTCCCCGAGTCCAATCACATCAATATCGGTTTCGAAGCTCGCGATCTGGCGTCCAAAGGCATTGCGGCGTACGGAAATATCTATCCGGTCAAAACTTCGTTGATCAGTTCGACCATCTAAGACTTTGTTGGACAACATGATCATGCCGGCACACGTGCCAAAAGCGGGAAGGCCTTGAGAAAGAAGTTCTTGTAACGGCTCAAAGGTTCCGCTCGATTCCAAGAGCATGGAAATAGTTGTTGACTCGCCGCCTGGCAGGATTATGGCGTCAATGGCCTCAAGGTCTTCTGGCATCCGTACTTCTAGGGCGCGGACCCCCAACTTTCGCAGCGCATCAGTGTGCTCCCCTGAGGCGCCTTGTAAGGCCAAAACCCCGACGAGCGGCGACAACTTGGCCGTCTACCAGCCGCGTTCGGAGAGCTTTGTGTCAAGCTCGCCGAGTTCTAGACCGGGCATCGCGTCTCCCAACCCTCGGCTCACTTTCGCGACCATTGCTGGGTCCCGGTAGTGCGTGGTTGCTTCGACGATGGCTTTAGCTCGAGGTGCCGGGTCTTCGCTTTTGAAGATCCCCGAGCCGACAAAAACCGATTGGGCTCCGAGCTGCATCACTAGAGAGGCATCGGCAGGAGTAGCGATACCGCCAGCGCAAAACATCGGCACAGGCAACGTCCCAGTCTCAGCAACCTCTTGTACGAGACCCAGCGGAGCTTGCAAACGTTTCGCCCAGTCAAACAATTCAGCTGCGTCAGCTTGGGTGAGTTTACGAATATCCCCCAAGATTGAACGCAAGTGACGGACTGCTTCGACAATGTTTCCTGTTCCAGCCTCGCCTTTTGACCGGATCAGGCATGCACCTTCGGAAATTCGGCGCAATGCTTCACCCAGGTTGGTAGCGCCGCACACGAACGGAACAGTGAACGCCCATTTGTCAATGTGGTGAGCTTCATCAGCTGGGGTCAGCACTTCCGATTCGTCGACGTAGTCGACCCCAAGCGACTCAAGCACCTGAGCTTCAGCGAAGTGACCAATCCGAGCTTTAGCCATTACGGGAATTGTGACTGTCTCTTGTATCGCTTCAATCATTGAAGGGTCGCTCATTCGAGCGACTCCGCCATCGCGTCGTATGTCGGCAGGGACTCTCTCTAGGGCCATCACCGCTACGGCGCCAGCGTCTTCTGCAATTTTTGCTTCGGCTGGGGTAACCACATCCATAATCACGCCGCCCCGAAGCATGTCAGCTAATCCTCTTTTAACACGCACGGTGCCGATTTGAGAGTTTGAACCGCTGTTACTTTCAGCCATCCTCACAGTCTAAGCCCGCAGACTGCCGAACAAGTCAGGTCTATCTAGTCGCTCTCGTTGATCAAAGTGGCAGCATCTCTTGGGACGAGCAAAATCCACGTTGATCCCGGTGCCATAGCTACCGTGCTCCCTGTGGCATCAGTGAATTGAGTGTGGACCGTGATATTGGGTTTGTTCCAGCGGCCCTCGATGACTTTGCCATCGGTAAGTATCCATGCCCGTCCTTTTCCTTCAGTTAACTGAGCAATCGGAATTCGTGCACCATTCGAATCGATTTCGTTGCTTAGGACGTACTTCGTGAACTGAACGACAACATTCTCAGGAACCAGGGCAACTAGATCACCTTCGTCGTCAGCGACTAGGTGTTGCTCACCGTTCTGGAATCGTTGCCACCCGCCGAGTGCAGCGGCCCATCTAAAGGACACGTCGGTCGAACCCCAGGTGATATCGACACCGTCGGTGGGTTCAGCTTCTGAAGTGACTGGCTGACCAAGAGCGCGAAAGGGCCATATCGGTTCTGCGGGAGGGAGGTCGTCGGGTGCATGTCGAAGTAGTTTCTCGCTACGCGCCCACAAGTTGCTAGGCGTGGTCCGATCCGTTCGCCGCCAGTAATCAGATGGCTTGCGGTACACCCCAACGTCAGTCACTGCCACTGAGTCAAGCAACTTACGAAACGCCCAGTTTGCTCCGCTCCATCCAAATAGTGCTCCGTCGAACGGCATCAAGAGTGGGATGTCGGTTGAGCGACCGGAGCGCACGGGCCCGGCCATCTCAGGCACTTGTGTATGAAAGATCGCTAGAAACCTCGTCAGTCCCCCTTCGACTAGTTCTTCGAAGACAAGGTCGGCTTCTTGAATCCCTTGTTGGGGCATTGCGGTTGGTGCATTATCAATCTTCAAGGCCAAACGCGGTGCCGCAAGGGTGGCTTCGGGTATTGGTGTCCCCCTATAAGGCGCTCGGGACACTTCTGTTTGTTGTTGATTGTCTGAGGATTGAAACCTGGTGGTGGTGGGAGATGACGCGGTTGAAGTCGTAGTTGTTGTTTGGGGCTCATCACCCTCAGGTTGGCGGAGATGCTCGTTGATCGATGTGGTGGTTGTAGCGATCGCAGATGTCGTTACTGCCGAGTTGTTAGTGACTCCCTTGACGTCATCACGTAAATCAGGGGCGCAGGAGACTAGAAGTGCCGCGCAGAAGCCAAATGCAATTCCGCGTCGCATGGTCTGGAAATCACATCTCGCGGAGCGAGGCGATCCGAGCTTGAATACTCGTTTGCTCTCCCGCGCTTGACGGGTCGACCAGCCATAGCGGTGCTGTGATGGGGTCAACTTCGGGCAAATGGTGTTGATTCTCGAAAACCTCAAGCGCCTCAATCATCCCAGGTGGATATCGGGTAACCGCTACTCC
>DCYM01000169.1 GCA_002331465.1 Candidatus Neomicrothrix sp. UBA2110
GCGGCTATGAAAGCCAAGGACAAACTCACGGTTTCAACACTGAGATCAGTTGTCGCAGCCGTTCAGGAAGCAGAGGTAGCAGGTGCTACAGCGACCACGCTCGATGATCAACAGATTCAGAAAGTAATCGCGGCTCAAGCTAAGCGCAGGGTTGAAGCAGCAGAAGCATTCGAGCAGGGTGATCGAGCAGAAAAAGCAGCGGACGAACGAGCTGAACTCTTGGTTCTAGAGCAATACCTCCCACAACAACTATCCGAAAACGCGTTAGTGGAAATAGTTGAACGCGAGTTAGCCGAAGGTGGCTACGCGACGATGGCAGATATGGGTCAGGCCATGAAGGCGGTTAACGCAGAAGTTGCCGGTAGGGCAGAAGGACGAGTTATCGCGGACTTGGTCAAGTCCCGTCTGTCGTGAACTCAACCCGTCAGATATCTCTCATTGGGTTTCTTCAGGCACAAAACTGCACAACTATTCCGGCAGCATGGCGACACCCCCTAGCGCGCCACGATGTCACCAACGTTGACTTTTATCGACATATAGCGAAAGTCTTAGAAAGTGGGCTCTTTGATCTCGGGTTCTTCGACGATCGTCTGGCCATGCCCGATATGTATGGCGGGGATCATCGTCACACCGTTGAACAAGGGATCCGGTGTGTGAAGCTCGATGCTGTAACTGTTCTAACCACAATGGGGATGGCTACCTCCCAGCTTGGTTTAGGAGCGACGTACTCAACCACCTATTTCCCACCCTTCCACGTCGCTCGGGTGTTCTCAACGCTCGACCATATGACTGGAGGAAGAGCGGCATGGAACGTCGTGACGTCGGTCAACGACAACGAGGCGCGCAATATGGGGCTCCTAGAAGCCCCTCCCCACGATGTTCGATACGACCGAGCAGATGAATTCATGGAGGTTGTTCACGGGCATTGGGATACCTGGGAAGCCGATGCAATCGTCGCCGACCGCGCTTCCGGTATATATGCACACGGCGACAAGGTCCACCGACTCGACCATGACGGTGAGCACTATCGCTCACGTGGACCGTTTACCGTGCCCCGCACCCCTCAAGGCCACCCGGTAATTATCCAGGCGGGTCAAAGCGGCAGAGGTATCGAATTCGCCTCACGCTGGGGCGAGCTCCTGTTCATGGCAAACCCGAATCTTTCCAGGGCGACCGAAAATTACAAAGCCGTTAAGTCTGCCGTCGTTGCCGCAGGCCGCGACCCCGAGCAGGTCAAAATAGCGAACTTGACTTTCCCGGTAGTCGGTCGGACACTGTCCGAAGCCGAGGACAGACGAGCGGCTTATGATCTCCTCCCGAACCTCGTGGATGACCTTTCGCTGCTCTCGGAGGGGTTGAATTTCGACTTCTCCGACAAAGAACTCGACGAACCACTTTCTCCCGAAGATGTTGCGGCGATGACAGGTATTCAGGGAATTCGAAACCAGGTCATCGAAGCAACCGGTAAAGACAGTCCGACCGTTCGCGATTTTGTAACAGTTTCTGGGCGCGGACGCCTCGCCCATCCGGTCGTCGGTGGCCCTAATGAACTAGCTGATTATTTCGAAGAGTGGTTCACGACTCCAGCATGTGATGGTTTCGTGATAGCGGGGACACATATGCCTGGCGCTTTTGAAGACTTTGTCGAGCTCGTGGTGCCGGAACTTCAGCGAAGAGGTCTTTTCCGCACTGAATATTCGGGCAACACACTACGCGACCATCTTGGTTTGCCTCAGCCCCAACCAGGCGCCTGGCGGCAATAACCTAGCTATCGGCGTTGTTGAAGGCGGCAACGAGTTCGCTCCCGCTGATTGGCCACACCCCTTCGAGGTTCATTACCTGACCTAACGCCCGGTCAAATGTGCGAATGCGAAATGGTTGACCTGTGAGCCAAGGCCTCAACGTAAACATCATGTGACGAGCTGAACGGCGACCATCGCTGTGGAGTCGATGAGCCGCCGAAACAATCATGTTTTCCCAGCTGTCGAGGCTTGCTCGCCGATTCCAAAGAGCAAACTCATCGTCAATCTCGAGGAACAATGGAAGAGACGTCAAATTTCCGTTCGGAGTCGTCATGGTGTACGGCTGCTCGTCATTGGGCCAATCACATACGTATTGGATTCCAGCCGCTGCTAATAGTTCTGGTGTTTGAGCCGACTCGACACCCTCGGGCGAAAACCATCCGATGGGGCGAACCCCGGTCACTTGTTCAAGCGTGTCAAGAGCGTTGGTGATCACTCCAGCTTCAACGCCAGGATCCATCTTCGATGTAATAAGTCTGCTGGCTGATACGCCGTGTCCGACGATCTCACAACTGCGTTCACCGAGGTGTTTCATGAGCCACGGATAATGCAGCGCCGTAAGCGCGTCCACCGCGACGGTGACTGGCATTTCGTAACGTTCCAATGTGTCGAGTAGGCGGAAAATCCCTACACGGTGGCCGTACTCCCGGTGAGTCAATTGAACGTAATCGGGAGCTGGCAATTTGATGAGTCCGCCGCTGGCATTTCTGAGGCTGTAAGCGTCCTGTGGTGGATCCCACTCGTAATGTTCCAACAGCACCAAGGCCCCCACTGCAAGAGGCTTTCCATTTGGCCACTTAAGGGCATTTCGGCTTGGCAGCGGTGAATACGGATAATGAGGGTGGTCCATGCCCGGTGAGCGATCAGCGGGCATCGTTGGCCGCCTGCAGTGACACCGCATGGTCAACAAAATCTTCGTAATGATGTTCTATGAAGTGGTCAGCTATCTCCGACGCCGTGGCTTGCCACACCAACTCGTGACCCAACACATAATCGAGCATCTCATCGAGACCATCGATTCGATGAGGCATACCCATCAAATAAGGATGAAGCGCCAGAGCCATAACCCGCCCCGAGGCTGCTCCTTCTTCATACAGCGTGTCGAATTGCGCTTTCACCATTTCGACGAAGTCAGATGTGTCGTGGTGATGAAGAAACACCGGAACATCGTTTAACTCGATGCTGTAGGGAACTGAAACTAGACAGCCATCATTAACCCTGATCGGGACAGGTTGATCGTCGTGGAGCCAATCAGCGTGATACGTAAGACCGGCTTCAGCCATCAGGTCGGGGGTGTGAAGGTTGTTTGAAACCGCGGGTCCCAGCATGCCGCGCAGCCTCTGACCGGTGTGTTGATGCAGCGTGTCGATGCAATCTTGGTAAAACTCCCGTTCATCTTGCTCGCTCATCGAAGAGAGGTAGCGAGTGTTGTAAATACCGTGGCTCATGATTTCCCAACCTCGGTCGGCCATCGATTTGCCCACGTCGGGATAATGTTCAAAAACGGCGAGGTTTGTCGAAGCTGTACAGCGAACATTGTGCTGATCGAGCACCTCAAGCATTCGCCAAAACCCAACCCGGTTTCCGTAGTCACGGTGGGAATAGCCTTGAACGTCAGGATGGGGAGACCGAGGCCAGGGATTACGACGCGGGTCGCGCGGCGGTAGGTACTCATAGTGTTCAACGTTGGGGGCGACCCACAACGCGACGCGAGCTCCATTGGGCCAACTGATGTTGGGCCGGTCGACCATCGGCAAATAGTCAACGCGGTGCGGAGGTAAGGACATGCATGCACCGTAGTCAGGTGGGCCCCCGCGGGGGCGCTAACGTCCCAAGTGGCTACTGGGAGTTCGAGGGGGAGACATGCTCAGTGAATACCGAGTGCTCGATTTGACCGACGAACGCGGTCACCTTGCTGCGTTCATCCTTGCCCAGATGGGAGCTGAGGTCATCGCGATTGAGCCGCCTTCAGGGTCGCATGCCCGCCAACTTGCACCATTTGCCGAAGGAATCGATGACGGCGAACACTCACTTCATCACTGGGCCTATAACCGCGGCAAAAAAAGCGTCGTCTTGGATTTAGACACACCTGACGGCATTAGCGAACTTCGACGTCTTATAGCGGGGGCAGACGTCATGTTCGACTCGTTTGATCCCGGAGTCATGGCGTCACTGGGGCTTACACCTTCAGAGATCGCTGAACTCAATCCCCATATGATTGATGTTTCCATTACCGCGTTTGGCGGCGATGGCCCCAAAGCGAACTGGGAACACAGCGACCTTACGCTTCAGGCAGCCGCTGGAAACATGGTGTTGACCGGTGACGACGACCGGTCTCCGCTGCGAGCCGGAGGTACTCTGCCCCAAGCGTTCGGTAACGCGGCGTCGGAGGCCGCCGGTGCGGCGCTGATAGCTCTATTTGAGCGACAGTCGACATCTGGACTGGGACAGCACATTGATGTATCAGCTCAGCACTCCATGAACCAATGCACCCAGTCGAACTCTTTAGCGACCCCGTTGGGAGCAACACCGCCCACCAGGCTTGCTGGTGGAGTGGAACTTGGAGGGATTCGCATCCAAATCATGTGGCCGTGTCTAGACGGCTATGCGTCGGTCAGCTTCTTGTTTGGACCCGCCTTCGGCCCCTTCACCACCAACCTTATGACTTGGATCTACGAGGAAGGTTTCTGTGACGAGGCCACCCGAGACAAAGATTGGGTCGAATATGCGCTGATGCTCCTCGACGGCCGAGAATCGAAGGAGGAGTACCAACGAGTTAAAGACATCCTCACCGAATTCTTTGCTACTAAGACCAAAGCTGAACTTTTGGAGGCGGCAATGAAACGTCGCGTCCTAATTACTCCGGTGACTACGACCGAAGAGGTTGTCAACAGCGAACAACTTGACTTTCGTGGCTATTGGGAGACGGTCGAACATGGTGACGGCTCCATGGTCGATTACCCAGGAGCCTTCGCTAAGTTCGCTGAAACTCCGTTGAAGGTACTGGCTGAAGCCCCGCGCCTAGGTGACCACACCGTGCAGGTGCTAAGTGAACCCGACCGCGGCGCTGATGTCGCCATAACCGAGCCGATTGCCTCGACAGCGCTTCCACTTGAAGGGGTAAAAGTTTTGGATTTCATGTGGGCCATGGCAGGGCCCGCTGCTTCACGAGTACTGGCCGACTACGGCGCTGAGATCGTAAGAGTGGAATCTTCGAACAAACTTGATGCCGTCAGAAGCATCTCGCCATTTCCGGCTGATGTTGCTGACCCTGACAAATCAGGGATTTATCACAACATGAACGCCGGAAAACGAGGGCTCACCCTCGATATGGCGAAACCGGGAGCCGTGGACGTCATATGGGATCTCATTGACTGGGCGGATGTGGTGCTCGAATCGTTCTCTCCCAAGGCAATGACCGCTTGGGATCTCGACTACCAACAGATTCAGAAGCGGCGACCCGACATCATTATGGCCTCAAGTTGTCTGATGGGTCAGACAGGTCCTCTGGCAATGTTGGCTGGTTTCGGGACCATGGCCGCCGCAATATCAGGCTTCTTTTACCCAGTTGGGTGGACTGATCGCGCACCGACTGGTCCTTACAGCGCCTACACCGACTACACATCACCTCGTTGGCTCGTCGCATCCGTTATGGGAGCACTTGAACACAAAAGGCGAACAGGGCAGGGTCAATACATAGACCTTTCCCAAGCCGAAGCAGCGTTGCACCTTATGGCCCCGGCACTCCTCGAATATTCAGTCAACGGAAACATTTGGGAACGAGCCGGTAACCGGGACATTGTTTTTGCCCCACAGGGCGGATACCCCACAAGCGGCAACGACAACTGGATAGCGATCTCATGCAAAGACGACGACCAATGGCAGTCTTTGGCACAGGAGATGAACCGCGGTGATCTCGCAGACCTCACCGCCGATGAGCGACACGCTCAACACGACGAACTCGACTCGGTCATTTCCGCGTGGACTGTCGAACAAGAAGGCATTGAACTCATGGAGAGACTCCAAACTCTTGAGGTAGCAGCCCACATTGTCCAAAACTCGCCTGAACTAGTTGCCGACGAACAAATGACCCATCGCGGTTGTTTCGTCGAAGTCGCCCACGCAAGCCACGAACCTTTCTTTGTTGACGGAACCCGCTTTCACATGTCGCGCACCCCGGCTCAGGTCACACATGCCGGTCCAATCTTTGGTGAACACACCTTCGAGATTTTGATGGAATGCGCAGGCTACGACCCCGACCAGATAGCAGAACTCGCGGTGGCGGAACTTCTGGAATAACACCAATGATTCGCCCATGTCGCTGGCGGGCGAACGAGCAGCTACCAGGTATCGATCATTGGCCGTTTCTTGCCCTCTCGCCGCGCTGGCTTAGGAGCTGATCGCAGTGCCATCGATACCCAAGTGCGGGTCTCTGCTGGATCAATGACGTCATCAAGTTCGAAGAAAGTTGCTGTGCTGACGGCTTTGCCGTTCTCGTACAGCTTTGCCACCATCTGTTCGTAATACGCGATCCGCTCTTCGGGGTCCTCTATCGCCTCGAGCTCTTTGCGATATCCGAGCTTGACGAAGCCTTCCAACCCCATTCCACCGAATTCGCCGGTTGGCCACGAAACGCAAAACAGTGGGGCTTTGAAACTTCCACCTGCCATTGCCTGGGCCCCTAATCCGTAGCCTTTCCGCAAAACGACGGTCATGAAGGGAACGGTGACGCTTGCCGATGTAACGAACATCCGGCTGGCGTGACGAACTGTTGCGTCGTATTCAGCTTGGGGGCCGACCATGATGCCTGGCGTGTCGCACAAAAACATGAGTGGGATGTCGTGCGCATCGCAGAGTTGCATAAATCGACTGCCTTTGTCCCCTACATCGGCGTCGATAGCTCCACCTAGATGATGGTTGTTGTTTGCGATAATGCCTATCGGCCGGCCTTCGATTCGAGCGAGCGAAGTGACACACCCCGGCCCCCATCCTTTACGAATTTCTAGAACAGAGTCGACATCGCACATCGTTTCGATGACTTCACGGACGTCATACGCGCGCAGGCGGTTCTCGGGAACAATGTGCCTCAACAAACGTTGATCAGGTGCTGCCCATGTCTCGATCGGACCTTGAAAATATGACAAATATTTCTTGGCGACGTCCATTGCTTCGTCTTCGTCTTCGACGAGAACGTCGATCACTCCGTTGGGGTATTGGACCTCAACGGGACCCACTTCCTCGGGGCGAAACACCCCAAGGCCGCCACCTTCGATCATTGCGGGGCCGCCTATGCCAATATTTGACCCTTTCGTTGCGATAATCACGTCGCAGCATCCAAGCAAAACGGCGTTGCCGGCGAAACATCGGCCGTTCGTGATCCCGACGAGTGGAACCAGACCGGAAAGTTTGGCGAAGTAGGTGAACGCCCAACAGTCCAAGCCAGCGCCACCCATTGTGTCAGTGTCACCTGGCCGGCCGCCCCCGCCCTCGGCTAGCAGCACTGTTGGAAGCTTGTTGTCCTCAGCAATCTCGAAGAGCCGATCTTTCTTTCGATGATTTTGAAGCCCCTGAGTACCCGCTAAAACCATGTAGTCATATGACATGACCATGGTTTGTGAAGTTTGTTCGTCGAAGAGATCACCGTTGACACTCCCAACTCCTGCGACCATACCGTCGCCTTGAGTGTTGTCGATCAAATCGTCCAGACTTCGTCGCCTGCGCTGAGCAGCAACCATTAGCGGGCCGTATTCAACGAAAGTATTTTCATCAACCAGTCGCGAAAGATTTTCGCGCGCTGTGCGATGTCCTCGACCATGTCGCTTTGACACTGCCGACGGTTTGGCTTCATCGGTTCCCCTGTAGTGGCGATCGAAGACCTCTTGCAGGTCTGGACGGATTAAGTCAAGATCAACCGCCGCTTCAGCTTCGCTGGCTTCGATGTCCAGATCCGCTTCTTCGATAAACAGCAATGGGTGACCCTCATACACGGTGTCACCTTGACTGACGCCCAAAGCTCGAACAATGCCAGTCACGTTTGACACAATCACGTGCTCCATCTTCATCGCTTCCATTACCGCAACTGGCTGCCCCTCAGCGACTTCGTCATCTGGTGACACGCCAATCGAGATGATGGTGCCTTGAAGCGGCGCCTCGACTGGTCGAGTGCCGTCTGGGCCCTTAGCGGAGGAACTGTCCAGCGAACCAGACATCGAAGGAGGTTCCCTTCCATCGATGTCGCCGTGTGTGAGTACCGCCAGGGGGTCACTGCTGACCTTTACCCCTGCCAATGACGGTTCTAAAAGATCGGAAGAAGTTTGCGAAACACGGTTGAGTTCCACTTGTTCAGCAGCGTGAACTAGCTCAGCGCCATATTCGTTGATGAAACCTGTGGTGATTTCATTGGATTGAACTTCAGGCCGATCCAATAAAGCCAGCAGGTAAGGAATGTTGGTGAGAACACCTTCGACTCTGAACTCAGAAAGAGCTCTCCTGACTCTTTTTATGGCATCCCCATAGTTGTTGGTGGGGGAGTGTCCGATGATTTTTGCGAGGAGAGAATCAAAGCTGGGATTGGTCGAATAACCCTGATACCCGTACGCATCGGTCCGAATGCCGGGTCCGCTCGGAGTTTCGAACTTGGTAATTGTGCCTCCGGTGGGTTTTGCGAACCCCTCTTCGGTCATTGTTTCGGTATTCACCCGACATTGGATTGCATATCCCCGCGCAGTGGGCAACTCATCTTGCGAAAGACCCAAGTCGACGAGCGAAGCGCCTCCTGCTATGAGAATTTGATTTCGAACGAGATCGATTCCAGTCACCTCTTCAGTCACTGTGTGCTCAACCTGCAGCCGAGCGTTGGTTTCGATAAATGCAACTGCGGACGGGTTCTCGGCTTCAACTAGAAATTCCCAGGTACCCAACCCTTGATAATTAGCGTGAGAAGCCATGCGGACCGCAGAGTTCGTCAACAAGTCTCGTGTTGCGCTCTGGATAGAGGGAGATGGCGCGACTTCAATGATCTTCTGGTTCTGTCGTTGCAGAGTGCATTCCCGTTCACCTAAATGAACCACTGATGTTCCGTCACCAATGATTTGAACTTCGATGTGACGAGCACGCTCTATAAGTTGTTCTGCGTAAAGGTCGCCGTTACCAAAAGCGGATTGTGCTTCGCTTTGACAGCGTTCAAACACAGCGGCTACGTCATCGCCCTGTAGAACGGCGCGCATGCCGCGACCTCCGCCCCCGGCAACAGCCTTAATCATGATTGCGCGGTGCTCGGAAAGAAAAGCTTCGACTTCTTTGAGCGTCGCCGCTCCCTCCGTGGCGGGGACGAGGGGCACATCGAGCTCGGCGGCTAGGGCTCGGGCGGAGAGTTTGTCACCGAAGAGAGCGAGCTGTTTAGAAGATGGCCCAACGAAAACGATTCCAGCGGCTTCTAACGCTCGCGCAAAGTCGGCGTTCTCGGCCAAAAAGCCGTAACCGGGGTGGACCGCGTCGCAACCCGCGGCGAGAGCCGTATCGACGATCTGATCAATATCGAGATAAGCGGCAACTCCGCGGTTGTTCAGCTCTATCGATTCGTTCGTTGCTCGAGTATGTAACGACGATCCGTCGTCTTCGCTGTGAATGGCCACCGTGTCGATATCGAGTTCATCCGCAGCTCGAGCGATACGTATGGCTATCTCACCGCGATTAGCAATAAGGAGCTTTTCCACGGACATTTCCGATCCCCCTCGAGAGACGCTTTGGCATGCCCGTTCTACAACATCTTGCCCTTGGTGTTCTTACTCAGTGACGAGGAAGTAAAGGAAGGATCACAGCGACCTGCCTCACCAAAGCAACTTCCGTGCCTCCCGAATCGATAAAAACTGCATCACTCGTCGACCAAGGTTTACTTTTTCGCACCTCCACGTCACCCCAACGGCCGGCTACCGTTACCGCACCGTCTGCTTTAAACGGGCTTAAATGCTGCACCCGTCCTGAAGCATGAACGCCTGCCGGCATCCGGTAGGAATGTCTAATCAACGGTGTCATCTGACCCAAAACCCAGGACGGGTGCGCCAATGGCATGTCTCCCGCAACCCACAATGGATCGTCGTCATGGATCCTTTCACTCATCCAAGTTCTTGCATCACTTGCGTCGAAAGGAACTGACATTGCTGGGTAATCAAGGTCGCTAGGAATTTCGTCGAGACCGAGAAATGGCCGATGGTCAGCTTCAGGCACAGGCGAGCGACCGTGTGGTAACACGAAATCGTTTTTCCATGACGCGTCGCCAAGGCCAACCTTTCCCTCAATAGTGACGCGTCCATCAGAGACGACTGTTTGAGTCATCACGCCGATGGTCGGGTCATCGAGAGCTGGCTTCACTTCAGTAAGTAGTTCGTCTCCAGCGTAAACAGGTCGAGGAAGTCGGAATTCGGACCAACCATGAGAGAGCCAGCCTGCGCCGAGAGCATCGAGAATCGCGGGAACCATCCACCCGTAGGTGTGGATGCCCGCGACAATTCCTCCGGCGTATCCGTATCCCGTAGCACTCTCATCGTGAACAGGATTGGCTGCTGAGACTTCGGGCGGGTCGGCGACGGCTAGCCGGACACATGATGCTGACGTAACTGTCATGAGCGTGACTTTAGAGTCCGGTCAAACATCGAATGCAGCAATTCCCAATGACGCTCAGCGGCGATCTTGTCGTATTTTGGTCGTTGCGGAAACACGAACCCGTGATGAACACCTTCTATCCATTCGGACTGGTGGGTCACTTCAGCGTCGTTCAACGCGGTGACTATGCGATCAAAATGAGGTCGATCGACCCAGTCATCAAACTCAGCGGCCAACAGAAGTATCTCACCGGTGATGTCACTTGCTCTTGCGTGGGGCGAATCATGAGCATCGGTGGCGAGCCGAACTCCATGTACCGAAGCGGCCGCTTTCACCGTTTCCGGATATTCCGCAGCCAACCACAAAGCAAAAGGTCCACTCATGCAATAGCCCGTGGTGCCGACGGTCTGTGCATCGGCTGACGGGTCTGCTGTTGCGTGAGCGAGCAACGCAGCTGCGTCTCGCGCCACCATCGCATTTGACAGATTTCCCATCAACTGGGCCATATATTTCGCGCTCGCCGGATCTTCTCGATGAATAGTGAACGACGGAGTATCTCGGTAATAGAGATTGGGCAACATGACGTAGTAGCCAGTGGCAGCGATTCGGCGTGCCATGTCGTGAAGTTCCTCACGTTTCCCTGGCGCGTCCATAAGAAACAAGATGACAGGCTGAACTTCATCCGATTCAGGGCGAACAACAAACGTTGCCATCTCGCCTTCACCGGTGTCGATACTGAGATGTTGCTCGATCACTGCTCTTCACCTTCAAGTTTCCAGCCCATTGTTCGGGCCGCATAAAGGGTGTCGGCGTACTCCTCGATATGACTGATCTCGCCAGCTGAGCATGAGTACACCCAACAATATTGATTGTCGTACGCCGCCCCTTTCGCTTTAGTGGTGGCGGTGAGTCGCTGTTGAACGGCAGCCAGTTCGCCGTCGACGATCATGCTTCGAATCTCAAGGGCAAACGGTTTCGAGGTATCAAAAGTTTCTTTGATTGTGCGACCTCCGAGTTCAGCTGCGACGGCTTCTCGGCCGCGAACGCAGCCGTCTTGGTCTGCGCCTCCGGTCCCTGTTTCTCCTGCCGTCTTTGGAAGCCTCCAGACCACATCGCTACTCAGGCAAGCTCTGATGTCCTCGCGATCTCCGTTGGTCAGTGCACTGTAAAAGCGCTCAATTAATGATCGTGTTTGTTCTGTACTCATACCCCCAGTCCAGCACGTCCGACCTAGCTAGTGCATAGCTGCCTACGATCGACTCATGCAGCAGCTTGATTGGACCCCTCAATATTTCCTTTACGGAATGTCTCGGCCACATGTAGCCCGAATAACTATTAACCGTCCAGAAGTCCGAAACGCGATCAACACCCCCGCTCATAAAGAATGGAGCGATCTACTTGATCACGCCGCCGAGGACGACGACGTTTGGATTGTCGTGGTGACCGGGATTGGAGATAAAGCCTTCTGCGCGGGACGCGATCTTAAGTACCTGTCACAGATTCAACATTCCTCTGAAGCTGAAAAAGAGGCCGATTCACGACTGATGGGCCAAGTAACCAAGTTGATTGAGCGGTTTGACTACCCCAAACCGCTCATAGCTCGCGTGAACGGAATCGCACTCGGCGGTGGCTTTGAAGTCGCAATGGCATGCGACCTGGTGGTCGCGGCCGAACATGTCGAATTTGGGTTGCCCGAACCACGACGTGGCATTTATGCCGGGGGTGGGGGAGTTCATCGTTTACCGCGACAAGTTCCCCTAAAGCTAGCGATGGAGTACCTCCTCACAGGCAAGTCGATGACAGCCGGGCGAGCACAGGCGATTGGGATCGTCAACGAAGTAGTCCCCTATGAAGAGCTTGACGGCGCAGTAGATCAGCTGATTGATGACATCATGCTCGGCGCTCCGCTTTCAATCAGAGCTACCAAACAGTCCTCGATGCGAGGACTGAATCTTTCGCTTGGGGATGCCTTTTACGCCGAGTACCCAGCTGTCAGATCGATGATGGAAAGCGAAGACGCGCGGGAAGGACCCAAAGCCTTCGCCGAAAAGCGTCGGCCGGAATGGAAGGGTCGATGACCTCAGTCGATGTCGTGCCTAGTCGACTTGGGTTGGCCAAGAACGATGCCGCCCAGGGCGAAAAGCACAACCGCCATTCCCACAAGCTGAAGAGCAACTATCTCTTCGCCAAGAAAAGCCCAGGCCATTAACGTTGCCGTGACAGGGATAGCCAGAGTCAGCGTCGACCCCAACCACGCGGGTATCTGCACTAACGCCCAATTCATCAACATGTGGGAAGTGAACCCGGGGCCCACCGAAAGGACAACTAGCCATATCCACGCGTTCGTCGAAGGCATATCAAACACTTGACCGGAAGCCAAAGCGAACGGGGTTGCAAACAGTGCACAGATCAACGCTGTGGCACCGGTGTATTGGGAAGATTCAATGTGTTGGCTACTTAATTTTGAAAAGACGAAGTATCCCGTCCATGCCAAAACCGTGGCCACCGCCAAGAGGTCACCCCGGGGGCTCCAGCCAGGAACACCCGTCGAACCAAACATGACTATTCCCACCCCACAAATGGCGACAAGCGCCAAAATCCAGTCATGGCGTTTCGGACGCTCTCCGAAGACGCGTCCGACGATGAGGAGCATGATTAGTGGTTGACACGAGCCAATAACTGTCGCGTTCGCGACAGTGGTCAACCGTAATGCTGTGAAGAAAAACATGATGTCAGCGCCCAAAGAAATGCCCCCGCGCCAAGACACGCGTACCGACTCTTTTCGGAGAGGAGTCCCGCGGAGCTTCAAAAAAATGAGAACGATCAGGGCGTAAATCCACATTCGCCAAAAAACCACGGCAAGAGGGCCTAGCTCTGAGATTCCTTTAGCAATAACCCCCGACGCCGCCCATCCCACCATCGCGAGGGCCGCCGCTGGAATCCCACGTTTTTCGTTGTTTCGCTCGATGTTCAACGAAAAATCGATTCGAGACGCAGGCTGACTGTCGCGTTGGGCACTCGATCAGGATGCCATCTCGGCGGGTAAGGGACCAAGAAAGTGATGTTAGGGCTACATTTACGTTTGGAACCACTGCTTCTAGGGAGCCACCGTGAAGAGCATTTTTTTCCACCTCATGCCGTACCCAGAATTGCCACCGGACTTCCCAGAGGAGCATCGATCCGTGTGGGTCGACATTGACCCTGCTCTTTACGACCCAGAGGTCGGTAATCGCATTTACAACGAATACCTGGATGAACTCGAGTTCGCGGCTGATTGCGGGTTCGACGCTGTAGGTGTGAACGAGCACCACTCAAATGGATATGGCTTGATGCCGAGCCCCAACATCATCGCCGCTGCCCTGAGCCGCAATTGTCCCGATACCAACATCGTGGTTTTAGGGGACTCCGTCGCGCTGTATAACCCACCCTTGAGAGTTGCCGAAGAAATAGCGATGCTGGACGCCATCACCGGAGGACGTATGGTCGCCGGGTTTCCTGTCGGTTCCCCTATGGACACAATCTTTGCCTACGGGCAGAATCCGGCAACCATTCGCGAGCGCTACCACGAAGGGGTAGATCTCATTCGGCAAGCGTGGACACGAGACGAAGTATTTTCCTTTAACGGTAAGTACAACAAACTCCGATACGTCAATGTGTGGCCCCGTCCGGTCCAACAACCGCATCCACCGATATGGATCCCTGGAGGTGGCTCAGTCGATACGTGGGATTGGTGCGCACAAGAAGATCTTGTTTATTGCTATCTCAGTTACTTCGGATACAAAGCTGGCCTGAAAACGATGCAAGGTTTCTGGAAAAAAGTTCAAGAGACCGGTAAAGAAGCAAACCCTTTCCAAGGGGGGTTCGCTCAGTTCATTGCCGTAGCCGACACAGAAAAAGAAGCATGGGATCTCTACCGTGAACCCGCCGAATATTTCTTCAACACGTGCTTGCACGTCTACGCAGGCTTTGCCGACCCTCCTGGCTACAAAACCCCGAACACTGTCCGGGCGGGAGTAGAAGGCATGGTAGAGCGCGCGGCTAGAGAAGCTACGGCTCGCGCCGAAGCAAAAAAGTCAAGTGCTGGAGGCGGATATCCCAAAGGGCTGAGCTTTGAAGAAATGGTCGAGAAGGGCTACGTGATCCTTGGGAATCCGACTCAGGTAGCGGAGCAAGTGCATGAATTAGCCACCACGATGCACATTGGCCACCTCATGACCTTCTGTCATTTCGGAAACATGAACAAAGACCTAGTGCGTTACAACACAGAAATGTATGCCACCAAAGTGATGCCTGAAGTCTGTGACCTTTTCGAGGATGAATATGAGGATCTCTGGTGGCCTCAACCACTCGCTCAACCCGCCCTCCGAGACGTACCTGAGGTATCAGCGAGTTGAGCGCCTACGCGGCTGAAACGCTGCCATTTCGAGAAGGCCACTTAGCTCTTGTGTCCTGTGGCGGAGGCAGCCCGGTGACCTACCTACACGGAATGCTAGGTAATCCGGGTCAACATGCTTTCCTCAATGCGTTGGCAAATAACGGCTGGAGCGTAACGGCGCCAAGTCTTCCGGGTTTCACTGGTTCCAGCGAACCGCGGGGACTCAGAAATTTGCACGATTGGGTCGTCGCAGCCAGTGAGTTGATTGATCTAGCTGGTGTTACCGGACACCCGGTTATTGCGTCAAGCGTGGGCGCGATGATTGCTCTTGAACTTGCAACGATTCGACCTGAGGCTTTCGACGCGATGGTGCTGATCGCTCCCTTTGGATTGTGGGACCCTCAAGACCCAGTCGCTGACCCCTTCGCCACTACTTTGAGTAACCAACGCAGAATGTTGACCGCGGATCCGACAGCATCGGCCAGCTTCTTCGACGACCTAGAAGAAATGCCTGCCGATCTACTCGTCGAACATGGCGTTGACCGTTATCTCACACGATCCGCCTCCGCTCAACTCATATGGCCAATACCTGAATTCGGTATCAGTGAACGACTCCATTTAGTCAAAAATCCCGTGACATTGGTGCACGGCGCGAAAGATGCCATTATCCCCGCCTCATATCTAAACAAATGGGAGCAAATTCTTCCCAACGTTGTTGGTGTTCATCGTGTCGAAGAAGCAGGGCATCAAGCAGAGTTCGATAGGCCTGAGGACATTGCAGCTATTGCAACATCCGCGTTGAGTTGACGCGACAGCAACAACGTAAAGGGCTGATTTGGGGGAGTGTGCAGCCCCCTTGTGGCTGCTTACCTCAGAGCTGGATGGTCACGGAAATGATCCAATGCTTCAGGATCGTCGATTGCTTCGACGTTTTTCACCGCTTCACCATGAACAGCGTCGCGAACGGCAAGCTCAACAAGCTTGCCGCTACGAGTTCGTGGAATGCTGGGCACCTGGGCGACTACTGCTGGAACGTGACGTGGCGATGCTCCAACCCGGATTTGACTTCGGATGCGTTCCTTCAATTCATCGCTCAGATGTAGACCGTCGCGAAGTCGAACGAAAAGAACCACTCGCGTGTCTGATTCAATGTGTTGTCCGATCACGATGCTTTCGAGCACTTCATCGATCAGGTCCACCTGGCGATAAATTTCCGCTGTTCCAATCCGAACTCCACCCGGATTCAACGTTGCGTCGGACCTTCCTGAAATAACCATTCCTCCGTTGGTGGTCCACTCAGCGAAGTCTCCGTGGTGCCAGACACCAGAAAAGCGAGCGAAATAGGCGTCGTGATATTTGCGTCCCCCGGGGTCATCCCAAAATTCGAGAGGCATGGAGGGAAAAGCGTTGCGACACACCAACTCGCCTTGTTCCCCTTCAGAAAGTGGACGTCCCGCATCATCGAAAACTGCCACGTCCATACCCAACGCTGGCACCTGAATTTCTCCTCTGTACACAGGCCCCGTCGGGTCGCCAATCACGAAACAGCCGCAGATATCTGTACCCCCCGAAAAAGACGCGAGGTGTACTTCAGACTTCAGACTTTCGTAAACCCAATCAAATCCCTCAGGTGCGAGCGGTGAACCTGTCGAGGTGACGGTTTCGATGCTTGCGAGCCGGTGTGTATCGACGGGCCTCAGTCCTTCTTTCATCGCAGCCTCAATATATTTTGCGCTGACTCCGAACAGGCGCGGACTTAGCTCATCGGCGATATCGAATAATCGCGACGGGCCAGGAAAAAATGGGGAACCGTCATAGAGAACTAGTGAAACGCCACAAGCCAGTCCGGCGACCAGCCAATTCCACATCATCCAGCCAGTAGTAGTGAAATACATGAGTCGGTCGCCGGTGCGAAGATCGCAATGAAGAAGGTGTTCAGACCAGTGCTTCAGTAGTACTCCGCCAGCTCTGTGGACGATGCACTTCGGTTTTCCTGTCGTGCCTGAGGAATACAGCACATAGATCGGATGATCGAAACCTAAACGCGCAAAATCCAGTTCCGTGTTTGCTGGCCCCGTCACCCATTCATGGAACCCAATCGAGTTAGGAATCAACGACGGGCTTAGCTCGCGGTCACCATATGGGACCAGCACAACGCGCTTCAAAGAGTTGAGCCCTCGTGCAATCTCGGCGACCTTGTCGGTGACATCATGGCGCACCCCTGAATAGAAATAGCTGTCAGTAGCTACAAGTACCTTCGGTTCGATCTGACCGAAACGGTCGAGCACTCCGTCTGCACCGAAATCTGGGCTTGTCGACGAATAGATGGCGCCAATGCTTGCCGCAGCCAAGAAGACGATGACGGCTTCGGGGCCGTTCGGCAAAAGTGTTGCTACCCGATCACCTGGTTGAACACCTTCTGAGCGCAGAGCGAGTTGAACCCGACCAACTTCGGTACGTAACTGGCCAAAGGTCAGATTTCGTTCGACAACGTTCTCGCCGCGATAGCTGATAGCCACGGCATCATCACTGCGCTTCAGGTAATTTTCAGCCAAGTTAAAGCTGGCGTTAGGAAAGAAACGCGACTCCGGGCCGTCACCCCTTTCGAGATCAATGTCTCCGAGGTCACCTATCCCAGCGGCGAAGTTCCACACCGCTCTCCAAAATTCTCCGCTTGACTGAATAGACCAACGGTGCAGGTCTTGGTAACTCTCGTTTTGGAGTGAGACGCCGACCTGTTCAGCGAAAGCCCATAAGTTGGTGGACTCGCGACGAACATTGGTGGGGCTCCAAAGAGGCTGACTCACTGGCCCTCCGAGGTCGTGGTTGTGGTGTTCACGGTAGCCGCCATAGCCGTTCAATCAGAAGCGAACAGCCGCGTCGGTGTAGGGTCCCAACAATGAGGGGAATTTGCGACGATCTTGATGCCGAAACACAGGCGCTACGCGAAGTGGTTGAGGGACTGACAGAGGATGAGTGGCGCTTGCTGACACCTGCTGATGGCTGGGACACGCACGAGACAATCATCCACTTGGGGATGGCAGATGTAGCGGCAAGTCTCGCTGTTCTTGATGCGACAGCCTTTGAGGACATCAAACAAAAGATGCTTCGAGGCGACGGTGACCTCCATAGCTTCGATGGTGTTGATGTGCACGCTCTGACCGGCGTCGAACTGTGGGAGTGGTTCGAGGGTGAGCGCAATCGAATGACCGGAGCATTCCGTGACCTGGGCCCCAAAGACCGAATCCCGTGGTTTGGGCCTGATATGAGTGCCCTTTCATTTGCGACCGCCCGGTTAATGGAAACGTGGTCTCACAGTCATGATGTTGCGGACACCTTTGGGGCGGAGTACCCACAAACGGAGCGTCTGCGCCATGTCGCCCATATTGGGATAACGACAAGAGGCTGGAGTTATGCCAATAGAGGGCTCGAACTTCCCCAAGGACC
Organism: Candidatus Neomicrothrix sp. UBA2110; assembly: GCA_002331465.1. Taxonomy (GTDB): domain Bacteria; phylum Actinomycetota; class Acidimicrobiia; order Acidimicrobiales; family Poriferisodalaceae; genus UBA2110. Next base: position 18,226 of record DCYM01000169.1, read on the forward strand.
AGTCCGAGTAGAACTGACCTCTCCCAGTGGTGATCTGTGGACGTGGGGACCTGAGGAATGCGAAGACGTGGTCATCGCCGACTCATACCAATTTTGTCTTGTCGTCACCCAACGACGTCGCCCTCAAGAAGCGGACCTCGAGATCCGAGGAGATCTCGCCGCGGAATGGATGGAAATTGCTCAAGCCTTCGCTGGACCTCCAACTGACGCACCCGAAGGGCGTGTCGGCGGCTAACGCCATCTAGAAGATGCTGATCGTCGGTGTGACTGGCGGCATGGGCGCAGGAAAGTCCACTGTCGCCGAATTCCTTTCCGCTCTCGGAGCTGAAGTAATTGACGTTGACGCGCTCGGCCGACAGATCATTGAGCCAGGAGGTACGGCGGTATCTTCGGTTGTGGCTCGGTTCGGAGACAGCGTTTTGGGCTCCGATGGAGGTATCGACCGAGCCGCTTTAGCTTCAATTGTTTTCGATGATGAAGAGCAATTAACAGCGCTTGAAGAAATTTCCCACCCAGCGATCAACGAGTTACTCGACCGCCGCGTCGAAACGATTAGAGAACCAAACGCCATCGTTGTCTATGACCTGGCCGTTCTTGTTGAGAGCCGACTGGGATATGCCAACACACACCCCTACGAAGTTGTTGTGGTTGTCGAGGCACCAATGCCCGATCGCCTTAATCGCTTAGAAACTCATCGAGGTGTTTCACGAGAAGATGCGTTAGCGCGTATCGAATCGCAAGCATCGGACGAAGAACGCCGTTCGGTGGCGCAGTTCATCATCGCTAATGGCGGAGATCTCGTCTCGTTGGCAGCTGCCGTTGATGAACTGTGGAACGAACTAGAACGGCTTCTAGCATCGAAGGGAGGCTGAATTGGCTCGGTCGTATCCTCCAACGCGACATATCCTCCGACATCTACGGCTGTGTCACACAGTGGATGATGGCGGCAACATCAGTGCCACGATGCCAATTCTTCCTGATCTTCTCGATCAAGGAGGCTGGCTTCGATTAGGCGCCATCGCCACCCTGGTCGACTCAGTCGCAGGCCATCACGGTGTGATGCAAGTTGCTCCCGACTGGGTAGCTACGTTGCAATTAGGCACAGTGCTCAGTCGAAAGGCGGAAGGAACAGAAGTAACGGCTGAATGTCGTCCGTTGCGAATTGGCCGAAACAACGTCGTTACAGAAACCGCCATACATGATCTATCCGGCGAAATAGCGAGAGCGACCTGCACCTACGCCCGGCTACCCGCACGCACTGACAATCCAAGCGTGGGTACCGGCAAGGGACAGATAGTGGATTACGCCGAAGATAACGAAGAGCATCCACGACCGATGCTTGACGACTACCTCCGCATCTACACCAAGCCAGATGAACCTCTTATTGAGCTGCCCCTCCACTCTCGTATCCACAATTCTTTCGGGTCAATTCAGGGTGGTGCAGTTGCGGTCTTGGTTGATGCGATGGCTGCGCACTTGGCTCGCCTTACGTTCTCAACGCCGGCACGATGCATAAGTGCTGATGTCCACTATCTCGCGCAAGCTAAGACCGGACCGTTCAAAGTAGAGGCCGAGCCTTTACGAATTGACCAAAACAGCGTGACGAGCAGGATAAGAATCATCGATGTCGGTAATGATGACCGGTTGCTTGATGTAGCGACTGCTACAGCGACAACGATTGACTAGAGAATGGGAGGTTCGTTGTGAAATTGGGGCTAGAAGACAAGGTGGTTTTGGTCTCAGGCTCTTACCGCGGAACTGGAGCAGGAACGGCGAAAGTTTTTGCTGAGGAAGGCGCCCTTGTTGGTGTCCATGGTCATGAGTTAGGTCAAGCCGATGATGTGGTCGCTGATATAACTGCCAACAAAGGCAGCGCTGTCGCTGTGCATGGCGATTTAGGAACGTCTGAGGGGGCAGACGACATAGTTAGCCAAGTAGAAGCGACCTATGGCCCAGTCGATGTGCTTGTAAATAATCATGGAGCGCCAGGCCGTACTGACTGGGCGCAACCGGCCGAAGTTTGGAAAGAGGGTTGGGAAACCAATGTCCTAACCGGAATTCGGCTTACCCAACGGGTGCTTCCCTCCATGCGAGAACGCGGGTGGGGCCGAATAATTTTCCTAGGGACAGTCGGCACGGAACGACCTAGCGAGCACAATCCCGACTACTACGGGTCGAAAGGCTCGTTGCCCGTAGTAGTGCGCAGTCTCGCAAAAGAGCTACGCGGTTCCGGGGTGACAGCGAACTTAGTGAGCCCGGGCATGATCGCGACATCAGAGGTGCGCGAGATGCTCCAGCGACGTGCGGCACGTCACAACATTCACGGATGGGACGAAGTGCAACGCTGGGCTCTCGAAAACTCTATGCCCAACTTGACGGGTCGCATTCCCGACCCGGAGGACATCGGTCGATATGTCGTATTTGTAGCTAGTGACGTTGCCTGGCACCTAACCGGAATTGATTTCAAAGCTGACGGCGGGGCGATCGACGCATAGACGTCCCTGTCTGAACCTAGGTGTACGTTTCAAGATCGTGGATTCTTTCCCAAGGCTGTTGGCCTTCGATTTAGATGGCACGTTGCTTCGCTCCGACGGCACTGTTGCTCCGAGAGTTCGTGACGCCATCAATTCCCTAAAACGTCGAGAATGCGTTTTAGTGTTATCAACCGGGCGCCCATGGGCTCAGGTGACCCGAATAGCCAAAGAAATTGGCGGTGTCGACTACTACGTCTGTCTGAACGGAGCGATGGTCGTAGGAGCTGACGGTTCGCGACTAACAGAGCGAACCATGAGTCCACAACAAACCCGAACTAGTGCTGAGTTAGCGAGGCAACTCATACCTGACATTGCGTTAGCAGCCGACATGGCGGACGGCCGTCACATTTGGGACCAACATTTTGTCCACGAATTCCCGGCTGACTTTGCGATTGATGCAGTGCGGGTGCCTGATGCCATTGCTGCGGTTGATGGTCCGGTGCTGACATGGTTGCTTGATTGCAAAGAACTTGACCCGCTGCGGGCTATTGAAATTCTGAAACCGCGTATGCCACCAGGCACTGAAGTTCGACCATCGGGCCTTGAGACCCCGGAAATTGTCGCTTCAGGAGTTAACAAAGGGAGTGGGTTGGCACAAGTAGCGAAGATGTGTGGCGTCGACGCGTCAGACGCTTGGGTGTTCGGTGATGGACTAAACGATCTCGATATGTTCGGTTGGGCGGGATGTTCAGTAGCGATGGGCAACGCCCACGCCGATGTTGTAGCCAAGGCTGACCTCGTGGCTCCCAGTAATGACGAAGATGGAGTGGCCGTGATACTGGAATCCCTTCGTTAGGAATCAGAATTCACAGCTTCAAGAAACATCGCAGTGTGAGGTGCAAGATAAATGCGCCAAGCTTGCGTTATTCCACCGTTGGGCCCGGTGCGCAAACGCACTGCGTCGCCCGCCTCGACCCTGAGTTCAACAGGAGGACTCTGGAGCCATAGCAATCGCACCCTGACTTCGTGAATTCCTGGTTCAATCTCAAAGGTCTCAGATTTTTCATCCTTGACGCGTCCGACCAGATTGCCGTCCACCCGCACTTGGTACGCCCTGCCTATGTCTCGGTAATGATGTATACGATCGATGGTCAATCGAGCTAATCCGGTCAAGGCTGCTCCCGCTGGGTTAATTGGTAACCCTGAAGTTAGCTCCGAGGTGAACTGTTCCCTACCCTGTCGTCGCAGCTAGCGTGAAAGCCGCAGTTAGTTCTCGCCTACATAAGACTTCTATCGGAGCTTTTCAATGAGCAATGAGTTGCGCGAAGAATTGGATGCATGGATTGATCACAACTGGGACCCTGATCTAACAGTGCGTGAATGGTGGCAGCGCCTGTCCTCAGCGGGTTTCTCAAACCCTGGCCTAGCCGAGCCCTTCGGCCACGATTGGGGCCGAGCCGAAACCCGTGTGCTCGCTGCCGCGTTACGTGAGCGAAGAGCTATTGGATCGCCGGCAGGCTTGGGCATGTTGTTGGCGGCCCCGACAATTCTTGTTCACGGAAACGAATCTCAAATCGAGCGGTATGTTCCCCGCATCCTTGACGGCACTGACGCCTGGTGCCAGCTTTTCTCGGAGCCGGGCGCTGGGAGTGATTTGGCCGGTCTACAAACCAAGGCAGTCCGGGACGGCGACGAATGGGTCATCAGCGGTCAAAAGGTATGGACATCAGAAGGGAAGCACGCCGATCTGGGAATGCTCATTGCTCGAACTGACCCGAACGCACCTAAACACCGGGGAATCAGTTGGTTTGCATTCCCCATGAACCAAGAGGGCGTCGAAGTTCGGCCATTGCGCGAAATGACGGGTAGATCTTTATTCAACGAAGTATTTATTGATGAAGCTCGTGTGTCCCACGGCGACTTGATCGGCGAACTAAATGACGGCTGGCGCGTCGCGAACACGACTCTCATGGTTGAACGTGCCGGGATTGGAGGCGGACATGGAATGGCTTATGCAGCGGC
>DCYM01000158.1 GCA_002331465.1 Candidatus Neomicrothrix sp. UBA2110
CGCTCTTTCCCCAGGCGTGTAGACGTCAGCTACAGACCAAGCCGGTATCGCCGCCACTTTTTGTTCACTCAGACCGGCATTTCGCGCGGCTTTACAGTGCTGACTAAAGACGAATTGGCTGGCGGCCGCGAACCCCACTCGTGTGAGAGCAAGTTCTCTCAGTTTTGGAGGCAGAGCTCTTTGGGGATCGTTAAAAAGACCAAAGCCGGAGACCATATGGTCCAGTAATGGCGGGGTCTGAGCAAACACGGTCCACCAATTTCCTGGCGTCCCTGTAGCGGTGCCGGGTTCAGCGACCGGGTCGCGACTGCCGAACAGTCGCTCATATACGGGCAGAACGGAATCGGGGGCTTCGGAACGAGGAATCTGTCGAGTGCGTGTCATGTGCATACCATATTGACAGAAAGCTAACCTTGTCTGAGGAGGGCGACGATGGGCGACACTGGTGATGAGTTCGAATTCAGAGGTATAAATCATTTAGCTCTGGTGTGTAGCGATATGGCTCGGACTGTTGATTTCTATACCAACATCCTTGAAATGCCTCTCACCAAGACACTGGAGATTCCTGGTGGAGGCCAGCATTTCTTTTTCGACTGCGGGGGCGGAGACCAGGTTGCGTTTTTTTGGTTTCCTCATGCTCCTAGTCAGGCGCTCGGTGTCGCCGCCGCGGCGGAAATGCCCGGTGGTGGAGACATCGTCTCGGCCCACGGTTCCATGAACCACGTCGCCTTCGACGTGTCGCCCGAAAGGTTTGAGGCGGCCGTGCAGCGGTTGCGGGACAAGGGAGTCGAGGTAACGCGCATCATTAATCACGATGACAGCGAAAGCACCGTTAGCGATGGAATGCATGATGGTGTGTGGATTCGTTCAGCATATTTTCGTGACCCAGACGGCATCCTTTTGGAATTTGCTTGCTGGCTTCGAGATATGACCCCTGACGATGTCTCACATGCGCCAGCGGATGCCGCAGGTAGGCGCGTGGTCAACTCGGCGCCCTAACATTTGGGTGCACTTCAGCGGCCACTCAATAGAAGCGCTATCTCAGCGCGCGACGATCTTTACCGAAGATTCTTGGGCGTCAGATTCTCTGGAATCTGTTGCCCGGCATCCTCGTACGCTTTTCGGATGGCCTTCATAACGGGCTCGGCGAAAGACCGTTTATTTTCCACGACAGCATCGTAGGAGCGTTGCAGAGGTTCGAGCATTCCGTTGAATTGGGGAATAACTTGGCGGGCGAGCAGTTCGTAGCTTCGGAGAGTGTCTTGATGGTTAGCCCAGTCATTTCCAAGAACTAGGAATCCTCCGAAGCCGCCGGTTGAGGCCTGAAGCCGGCGGAGAGCGTCGATCATATCCTCGGGTGTTCCCACGATTGATGCGTCATCTTCGATTTCTTGTTCAAGGGTGTGATCGTTGCGTAGTCCGGCAACCTTTCTGAAATATAGCTCTCGTTCGCGTTCTCGACCCTCGCGTACTTGACTCATTGCCTCTTGTCGTGATTGTGCAAGATGGGCACGAATGACTAGACGCCACTCCCCTCGGTCCATCACCTTGCCCTCTGATTGTGCTGCTTCTTCTGCTAGCGCCCACTGTGCAGCGAGGTCTTTTTTTCCACCAATAAGCCCGGCGCCAAGAGAAAGGACGCCTACGCCATGGTGGCCAGCGCAAACCATGCCAGCAGGTGATGTAGTGCTGGCGACAGCGATAGGCATGGACCCATTTAATGGAAGCAATTGGAGCTGAGCGGAGTGCAGCTCGAACCAGTCGCTGCTATGGGTCACGGTTTCCCCGTTGAGTAGGCGGATAATGACACCGAGAGCTTCTTCCATACGGCCCCGCTGAGTGACCGGTTCAATCCCCATCATCGAAGCATCGGAGACAAGGGCTCCGGGCCCCACCCCTAACATGGCTCGACCTCGGGTCAGGTAATCGAGTTGAACAAATCGGTCTGCAACCATGAGTGGGTGGTGGTAGGGAAGGGACACCACTCCTGATCCGAGCCTGATGCGAGTTGTGCGTTCACCCGCCACGGCGAGGAAAACTGCCGGGTCGCTCACGGTCTCCCATGCGGCTGAATGATGTTCACCGATCCAGGCTTCGTTGAACCCAAGCTCATCGCAGTAACGGATGATCTCGAGGTCGCGTTCCATGCTCAAAAGAGGGTTCTCGCCGAGCGGGTGGTAGGGAGCGAGGAAGGTGCCGAAGGTGAGTGACGTGGTCATCTAATGCCCTCCCCGTTCGAGTGAAAGAAGTCTAGGGTCATCTCATGGGCGATGACGGTGGGAAACCTTTGCTTCAATTGGAATCCTTTGACCCTTCAAAGTTCCTGACATTGTCGGTTGACATTGATGAGGAGACGGGCATCGCTGTTGTGATGCTTGATCGCCCAGATCAAGGCAACGCTGTTGACGACCGGATGCATTCCGAGCTCTGCGCGCTCTTTCAAATTGCTCAAAGCGACGAGCGGGTCGCGGCGTTGGTTCTCACAGGTTCCGGTCGAGTCTTTAGTGTCGGCGGGGACAGCAACCCAAACCGTCCTTATGTCACATATACGGGTCTGTCGTCCATTGAAGAAGCAGGAAAGATTATTGACGGCATCATTGACTTGGAAGTGCCGTTCATCTGTGCTGTGAACGGCCACGCTATTGGACTCGGTGCAACCATCGCGTCACTTGCCGATGTCTCATTTGTCGTTCCAGGGGTGAAGTTCGGTGACCCGCACGTGCAAGCGGGGTTACCCGCAGGCAACGGCAGCGCGTTGATTTGGCCACTTCTTGTAGGCGTGAATAAGGCGAAGAAACTGCTAATGACAGGTGAGCTGATCACATCTGAAAGCGCCGTATCACTCGGGTTGTTGTCAGAAGTGGTACCTCACGGCGAGCCTCTTGACGCAGCACTTGAACTCGCCCGAACGTTAGTGGCCTTACCCCCTCAGGCCGTTAGGGGAACGAAAGCAACAATTCATTTGATGCTGCGTGCCGCAGCGGATCTTGTCATGGAGTTCTCATTGAACGCCGAAGAAGCGGCTATGAAACACCCTGATTTCGCCAAGGCATTAGCAGCTATCCAACGATCGAGTGACTGATCAGACCGCTTGACACTTGAGATTGGTCGGCCGCGGGTATGTCATGCCAACGGCACCGTCATCCGAGGTCAGTACGCTCCGTCAGCTCGAAGCTGTTCGATGTCTTCCCACGTAAAGCCAACTTCAAGCAACACCTCTTCAGTGTGTTGTCCGAGAGTGGGCGCCACCACAGCTATTTCAGTGGGTGTGGCACTCATTCGAATTGGATTGCCGACGACGCTAATCGCACCATACTCCGGGTGTTCAACCTCCACCACGTAGCCATTTACCAAGTTGGTCTCATCGATGACTACTTCGTCGTAGGTCTTTACCCGACCGTATCGCTGACCCCACTCCTGCATTCGGTCTTCCCACTCATCGGTGGTTTTAGTTGGGAAAATTTCGTCAAGAACTCCTCGAAGAATCTCCAGGTTCTCCGGCTCCAGCACCAGGGTCGCAAAGCGCGGGTCGTCAATGAAGTCCTCTCGACCTATGCATCGCGCGAAATCGTTCCAGAGATGCTCCTGTACTCCGAGGAGGTAAATGTAACCGTCGCTCGTGTGACAGCGATGAACCAGTCCGCGCAGAATTCCGTGGTTATTGTTTGGTCGGCCTGGTGCCTTGCCGCTCAGCATTGTGTAGGTCATCTCTGATGACTGCCCATAAATGGCGCTGCCAACGAGTGACACGTCTACGCGTTGCCCCTCTCCGGTTCGTTCCCGATGTAGGAGCGCGGCAAGAATGCCGGTGATCATATTTTGGGCACCGAGGTGATCGGAGATCACCGATCCGACGATTGTCGGGTGCCCGTCGTCATGGCCAGTGACCGACACGATCCCACCTTCAGCCTGACCAACCATATCCGCGCCCTCGCGGCGTGAATTCGGCCCCTCTGGTCCGAACGTCGAGCCCGCGGCGTAAATCAACTGCGGGTTGACCTTAAGAAAATCTTCGTAGTCGATGCCCCAAGCCTCAGCGGTGCCGGGCACGAAGTTGTGAATCAAAACGTCAGCCTTTTCGACCAGCTTGAACAGTGCTCGTTTTCCTCCCGGAGTCCGCAGGTCGAGTGCGACCGACCGCTTACCGCGATTGTTTGCCTCCACATAGGGAGAGCGGTCGTCGTCGACAGCTACCGTCAACCATCGTCCCAGATCCCCAACCTCGGGCAGTTCAACCTTTACAACATCGGCGCCTAGGTCGTGCAACATGGCTGATGCCTGTGGACCCTGTACGAGTATTGACAAATCCACCACTGCGTATCCCGTGAGAGCTCCCACTGTTACGCCAAGGCCGGTAGTACGTGTTGAGTGAGTAACCGGAACTGTTCATCTTGGTTGGTTGATGTCATGCGCAAAGTCACAGCGGTAGCGCCCTGTTCCTCGAGTTCTCTGATATCGGAGATGACCTCATCTGGAGTTCCGGCGGCAGTCCAAGATTCGACCTGTTGGGTTGAGAAGACCGGTCCGTAGTACGCGTCTAAGAATTGTTTGCTCTCGCTGAGGCACTGTTCTCTTTCTTTGCCGATGTTGACATTGTGGTACGCCATTATCGGGAATTCCTTAGATCTCTTCTGATTTTCTTGCCTGTAGTTCAGCACGTCGTCAACCATCAGACGAAGGATCCCGGGGAACAAAGCGCAGGTTTGGAATCCGTCCGCCAGTTTCGCGACGCGACGCAGGGAACGTTCCCAATACTTTCCCGG
>DCYM01000018.1 GCA_002331465.1 Candidatus Neomicrothrix sp. UBA2110
CATCGACTCGTAGACCAACTGCGTTAATCCACCGTTCAAGTCACGCAGATAGGACTGCAGCCGCTTAGAAGGACGTCGTTACGAATCTTGGGCCTCTAGGCTTAGCAGCGCCTAGTTCATCAGCCCGGATGGCGGAATGGCAGACGCAGAGGGCTTAAAACCCTCCGTTCCTAACGGAGCGTGTGGGTTCGAATCCCACTCCGGGCACTCTATGAAGCTGCGGACCGAAGCGACTCGGCGGTTTCGGATCCCGGCATGGTCCGATGGTGCGCTGCGGAAATACAACGATCTCGCAGTATCCGATTGAGAGGTGTGGGGATTCCGTATGTCTCTCCTAGCCGAACAACGACACCATTGAAGTGATCCACTTCGACCTGTCCTCGCTGAGAGGCGAGATCTTGCCAGGTACTCGGGTACGACCTTGTCGAATCTGTTACCGGCGGTTTGGCTGGCCACTCGCCTGGTTCACGGAGGCGAGCGATTTGTTGTCGTAGATTTTTCTTTCCGATGGTCCGAGCTGAAATGTTGGCCGCGTCGAAAACATTCGCGGCTTCTTCATTGACATCACTAATGAACTGGCGGTCCAACGGATTGCAGGAAGCTTCTTGAACCGACAGGTTGACCAACGCCAAGTACGCATTTGCCAAGTTTCGAGCGAGCTTGCCCCACTTGCCGTCGACGACACGTTCATCAACTACAGCTTTCATGCCCGCTTCGGTGAGGTCAGAGGCCAATTCATGACAGATTGAGTCGCTTCCGGTCGGCCAACATCCAACTTCCAATAAACGACCGCCTGAATGTCGAACTTTCCCCGGCTCCAGGATTCCGGCTCCCACCATCACTGTGCATCCATAAGTCCTATACCCCTCTTGGGACAGCCATTCTTCGTTTGTCACCCCATTTTGAAGACAAACCAGCGGTAGCTCTTTGTACAGCGACGAATGCTGCTCGACCGCTGCGAATGTGTCGTCAGTCTTCATAGCAAGAAGCACGACGGTTTGATCGTCCACGTCGAGATCGTGGGCGGTTGACGAAGCCGGAAGAAACCAGTGTCCTTCGGTGTTCTGCGTCACGGTTAATCCGCCAGATTGCAGGGCTTGAAGGTGAGGACCGCGGGCTACTAGCTGGACCTTGCGCCCTGTCTCCGCCAACCGGCCAGCGACGACGCACCCGATGCCGCCTGCCCCATGGACGACGTAATTAGGTGAAGTCATCCCCACGGTCCATCGCCCGCCGGAGGATTCCAAACTTCGGTAATGCGTCCGTCGCGAATTGTGAATATCTCTATGCCGCAAATAGTCACGACATCTCCACCGTGATCAACTAAGTCAGCCTCGTAAGCGGTTACCACTGAGTCCTTATCCTGAACGACTTTCCGGTTGGTGAATCGCATCGAACGAAACTGTTCATGAAATGATGCAACGCGAATCTTTGCCTCTTCGAGAGTGAGCGTGACTCGACTCCCGTCAGGCTCATGACGAACCATAGGGTCAGCCATCAAGTCATCAAGCGCGTCGAGGTTGCGGTGGTGATAAAGCTCTTCGGTGTAACGGTCGACAATTTCTGCAGGGGTTGGTTCGGCAATGGTCACGGGTTCATGCTTGCAGAAGTGGCGGTGTTAGCGTCGCAGCATGCAGAACTGGAATACGACTCACTCCAATCTGATGGACCCATTGTTCTGGCTCCAACCTGCAGTTGAGTGCGACTTAGCTATCGCCCGGCTCCATGCGGAGGCTCCACTGGATTGGTTTGAGGAGCCGCTTCCCGAAAATCCGTACCTTCAGGCGGGACCGGGATATTGGTGCGTTACACGCCATGAAGACATCGCAACGGTGTCACGAAACCCACAGATTTACAGCTCGGCTCAAGGAATAACCATCACCGACGTACCGCCCGAATTTCTTGAATTTTTCAGCTCAATGATTGCTATGGATGACCCGCGCCATGCACGTCTGCGCCGGATCATCTCGAAGGGGTTCACGCCTCGGATGCTTGGCGCATTGGAAGATTCGGTTCAAAACGTGGCGGCCACCATCGTTAATGAAATCGGAGAGAGAGGTGAGTGCGACTTCGTTACCGACGTGGCGGCAGCTCTCCCACTCAAGATCGTGTGCGATCTCATGGGGGTACCTGACTCTGCGTACGACATGGTTTTCACCAACACGAACATCATTCTCGGTATAGGGGATCCAGAATTCGCGCCGGAAGGTGTTGATTTCGTGACAGCGCTCCTCAACGCGGGCGCCGACCTTGCAGCGTTGATGGGCGAAGTAGCGGAAGCAAAAAAGGGGGGAGACGGAGGTGACCTGACGAGTGTCTTAGTGAATGCCGACCTCGAAGATGACCATTTGGATCAAGTCGACTTGGCTAGTTTTTTTATTCTCTTGGTGGTTGCAGGAAATGAAACAACTAGAAACGCGATTTCATGGGGATTGCGATACCTAACGGATCACCCAGATCAACGAGCCATATGGGCCGCTGATTTCGAAAGTGTCGCTGCCACCGCAGTAGAAGAGATAGTTCGGCTAGCCAGCCCTGTCACCTATATGCGACGCACACTCACTCAGGACACGGTGTTGGGTGGACAAGAAATTTCCGAAGGGGAAAAAGTGGCGATGTTCTACCTGGCAGCCAACCGAGACCCTGCGGTGTTCGATGACCCGTATCGATTCGACGTCCAGCGAGCGCCGAACCCCCAATATGGCTTTGGTGGCCCCGGCCCACATTTCTGTTTAGGATCTCATTTAGCTCGTCGAGAAATCACTGTGATGTTCCGTGAACTCTTCCGCACATTGCCAGACATTCATGCCACGGAGAATCCAGACCCGCTTCAGTCCGCCTTCATTCATGGCGTAAAGCACATGAAGGCCGAATTCACTCCCGTCAGGTCAAGCTGATGCCTCGCGCCTCCTTAGGGGCGATCGAGTTGGAGTACGACACCGTTGGCTCTTCGGATGACCCCGCGATCTTGTTGGTGATGGGCTTAGGCGCACAGTTGATCCACTGGCCTGATGATTTTTGTCGGATGCTTGCTAACGGAGGGTTCCACGTCATCCGATTCGACAACCGAGATGCGGGTCTCTCCACGAAACTCGATGGCGTCGAGATTGATTTTCTTGCCCTTGTTGCAGCGGCGCTCGAAGGTCAAGAAGTCGCTGACACCCCATATGACTTATCTGACATGGCGGACGACGCTTTTGGTGTGCTTGATGCTCTGGGAATTGAACATGCCCATGTGGTTGGCGCTTCTCTCGGAGGGATGATCGCTCAGACCATGGCCATAGAGCGACCCGATCGATTGATTTCACTCACATCAATGATGTCTGCCACAGGAACCCGGGAGGTAGTCGACATTCCGGATGATTCGCTTACGCTGCTGCTCGCGCCTGTCCCGACAGAACGAGAGGAATATCTGGACTATTCGGCCCAATATGGGATCTGGTGCAGCAAAAAGTATTTCGATCCGCAACTTGCTAGAGAGCATGCTGTAATCGCATATGACCGCTGCCATTATCCAGACGGCTCAGGCCGCCAGATTGCCGCGATGTTGGCCAGCGGAGATCGCGAACTTGCCTTAGCTGAGTTGACTGTTCCGACGTTGGTAATTCATGGACGAGATGACCGGCTGCTGTTGCCTGCTTTGGGAATGCGCACCGCCGAAGTGATCCCGGCATCAAACTTCTTGTTTCTTAGCGACATGGGTCACGACCTTCCCGAAGCGCTGTGGCCTGTAGTGGTTGATTCCATCCTTAGTCATGTCCGCAATTCGAGTCCGGTGGGGAACCAAGGATGAGAGCGCCCGGAGCATACGGTTTAACCGATCTGTTGCGAGAGCCCTAGGACATGGCGGTTGCGTGGCGTTGAAGTTCTTCGGTGAGTTCAATAGCTGCGGGATTTGCTAGCCCTGGGTGCCGCGTCGCCGCTACAAGGGTGCGTTTGAGAAGCGGTGTTTGCTGGACAGGAGTCAAGGAAGCGGGCGGGCGCTCGGCCTGAATACGGGGGAGAACAGTCCAGCCCATGCCAATCAACACCATCTCACTTAATACCTCGGGTTGGTTGGACTCAGCGACCACCTCAAATGGCGCACCCAATGCACGAAGCGCCTTGCCTATGAGATCTCGCGTTAAGGACCCTTGCGGGAACGTGACCCACGGCCCCCAACGAGTTGGTTCAGCTTGACGGACGCCCGGAGGTCCATAAACAAGAAGTTCTTCATCCAACAAAGGAACATGCGTCACTTCTGGGTCATCAGGCTGAACGCAGATGGCTAAGTCAAGGTCACCAGTGCCCAAACCCTGCAGTAGCTGGCTTGATGGGCCAACAATCACATGCAGATCTAGCTCCGGACGGTTCTCTCGAAATTCTCTCAATGTTTCACCGAAGTGGTCCACTGCGGCGGCGTCGATCATGCCCACCCGCAACTTGCCAGCAGACCCAGCACGGATTCGTTCAGCCCATGCCGCAAGATCGCCAGTCTGGGCCAGAATCGAACGGGCGTGGTCAGTTACGTGCTGTGCGGCTTCAAGTGGCACGCGGCGCCTGCCCTCCCAGCTAAATAGTTGGATGCCGAGCCGACGTTGAAGTTGGGCTAATCCTTGTGAAAGCGCTGATTGGCTGACGCCAAGCGACTTAGCCGCGTCAGCCCAAGTGGCCGACCGGTCCACGGCGACGAGATATTCCAGTTGGGTAACCGAGACGTCTGGGAGCCTGGGGCGTGATGACCTCATCAGTTCACTATCGTAAACGTAAACATTAGAAATACTAAACTAAACATGCAAAAACTCTTTAAACGCTTATGCTTTTTGCATGACAACAGCCAACATCGCGCCCGCTACAGGCAAACTCGGCGTCCTCACTCCTGGAATGGGAGCCGTCGCCACCACCTTTATCGCCGGGGTACTTGCGGCACGCCAAGGTCTCGCTGCTCCAATCGGTTCCGTTACCCAAATGGCACACATTCGTCTGGGAAAGAAAGACGATGCCCGTAATCCCCTGATCAAAGACTTCGTTCCTCTTGCCGGCTTAGACGATCTTGTGTTCGGAGGCTGGGATCCGATTACCCCCAACGCCTTGGAAGGAGCCCAAGCCGCCGGAGTTCTCGAAGAAAAAGACCTTGCCGCTATCTCCGGTGAACTAGAAGGCATCGTTGCTATGGACGCTGTGTTCGATCAACGATGGGTAAAAAGGCTGGACGGAAGTCGCGTCAAAGCGTTGGATTCGAAACTGGATCAGGCGCAGGCGTTGATGGCAGATATCGAACGCTTTCGATCCGAGAATGAATGTGACCGACTGGTCATGGTCTGGTGCGGATCTACCGAGGCATACCAAGAACCAAGTGCGGTGCATCAAAGTCTCGAAGCATTTGAAGAAGGTCTCGCAGCGAACGACGACAACATTTCGCCGAGCCAGATTTATGCATACGCAGCGCTCATGAGCGACGTGCCGTTTGCAAACGGAGCGCCGAACCTGAGTGTCGACCTTCCGTGCATGATTGAGTTGGCTGAGCGTCGAGGTGTGCCAATCGTGGGGAAAGATTTTAAGACTGGCCAAACCATGATGAAGACGCTCATCGCTCCCGGCCTCAAGGCCAGAATGTTGGGATTGCGAGGCTGGTATAGCACCAACATTTTGGGGAACCGTGACGGTGAAGTACTCGACGACCCTGAAAACTTCAAAACCAAAGAAGTATCAAAACTTGGTGTTCTCGACACCATCTTGCAGCCGAAGGTCTACCCGGAGCTCTACGGAAACATTGATCACGTCGTTCGAATCAACTACTACCCGCCGCGAGGCGACAACAAAGAAGGTTGGGACAATATCGATATCTTCGGATGGCTCGGTTATCCGATGCAGATCAAAATTGACTTCCTATGTCGCGACTCGATTCTTGCTGCACCGATCGTCCTAGACCTAGCACTGTTCTTAGATCTAGCTCAACGCGCAGGTGAATCTGGGATCCAAGAATGGCTGTCCTTCTATCTGAAAGCCCCGCAGTCGGCAAATAGCTCGGGCCCCGAACATGACATCTTCATTCAGCAGACGAAATTAAAGAACACACTGCGTGAATGGATGGGAGAAGAACCTGTTACCCATTCAGAAGCCGGGTAACGCTCTCCTCGTCATCTGCCTGACATCCCATGGTGAACGGCGAAATATCAGTGCCGAAGCGCGTCGCTCTTGCTGAGCTCTTTGACCATGAAACTCAACAAACTTGCGTCGTCAGGGTCATTCACTGGAATGCTGAACTCGACTCGATCGATGAGATGACCAAATCGCTTGTTCAACAACGTCGCAATTTCGTCGTAAGTCCCGACGGTGGCAATGGTGTGAAGCATCTCATCATGCACTAACGGTGGAATTTCCTCCCACCTCTGTTCTCGAGACAACGCAGCGGCTTGATCAACTCGGTCCCCCCAGCCGTGCACCTCGAACGCTGCCTTGTATGCGGGAGTAGCTAGATAAAAACCCACCCTTGCCCGCACGCTCTCGGCAACAACCCCCAAACGCGCCTGATCGGGAGCGGTTGCGACTAGAGGTTTCATGCACCATTCAACGACATCAGCGTCGCGTTGAGTTCGAGTGGCGCCGCGCGCCACGGCAGGAACCATGACCTCTTCGATGTATTTAGGTGAGCAAACCGGATGAAGGCGGATTCCGTCCGCTACCTCACCGACCACAGCACACATGTTCGTATTGATAGCGGAGATGTGCACAGGAATATGAGGGTGCTCTATAGGTCCCGGATCGAAAAGAGGAACCATCAAATCAAGTTTGTAATGGTCACCATCGTGTCTGAGAGGCTCGCGGTTTTGCCAGCACTGCCAAACCGCTCTCATCGCCAAGATGTAATCGCGCATCCGAGGCGCCGGTGCAGTCCACTCCATGCCATATCTGCGTCTGATGTGACCGCGCACCTGAGAACCCAGGCCCAAAATCAGACGACCTTCACAAACTTTCTGAAGTGTCCAAGCCGACATTGCGGTGATCGTGGGTGACCTTGGAAAAGCCATAGCAATAGAAGTAGCCAGACTCAGTTCCGTAGTGTTCACCGACGCGAGAGCCAGCTGCTGGTAGGGATCGTCCTTGCACTCCTCAACCGCTAACCCGTCATAACCGAGCGCTTCGACGAGAGCTGCTCCTTCGGCGATGGTTCGAACGTCAAGTGGAGTATCGGGTTCTCGTAGGCCAGGATCGACTTTGCCTAGAGGAAGCATTGTTTCCGATTTCATGGCTAGATCTCCAGTCGCAATTCACGGCCTTCAAGATAAGCGTTTAACTGTTCGATAAAGACGTCGTCGCCACGCCTTGTTATGCCGGATCCTGCGCCCGCTATATGGGATGTAAGGGTCACGCTGTGGTGACTCCAAAGAGCGCTCAAGGGTTCCAGCGGTTCTGTTTCAAAAACGTCCAGGATTGCCCGCCCTGGTCCAGTTGAATCTAACGCCTCCAAAAGGTCACCTGTATCTACAACAGGGCCCCTTGAAACGTTCACAAGAATCGAACTGGCTTTCATCTGGTTTAGAAATTCCTTGTCTACCAAGCCCCGCGTGGCGTCTGTTAAAGGGCACGCGATGATAACCACGTCCGCTGACGGGAGAACATCGCCCAGCTCCTCCATGGTGACCATGCGGTCTGCGCGATCGTCTTCGACCCTGGTTCTGCGCGCCCCGATTATTTCAACCCCGAAGGGCCGAGCTCGTTTCGCGATTTCGCCCCCGATGGAACCGAAACCAACAACCAGCCATGTTCCCCCATTGATTTCAGTCCAACCTTTTTGCGCCCATCGCGCGGTTTTTTGATCTTGAGAGCGTTGGGGCCAACCATGTACAACGTTCATAACCGCTGCCATGGTGTACTCGGCAACTCCCGCATTAGGAGAGTCACTGTTACTGAGGCGAACCCCGGCAGAAAGAATCTTCTGCAATGGCGGAGCGTCTCCACCCGCGAGACACGACTGAACCCATTGAACAGTTCCGGGCTCAAGCAAAGAGTCGACGAACGAAACGAAGTCTCCGGCGAACATGAGATCGATGGGTATCCAGCCGACCTCTGGTTTGTAGTCCGATGCAGCTACTAGAGACCCATCTGGCCAGGTGATCTCAGAAGACGACCAACGCAAAACATCGAATTCATGTGGAGAGGTCTCGAGTCGCGACTGAACCCTGTCATAGACGGCCAGAGGAATGAGGACTTGACGCTTGGGCATAGCCCGTCAGCGTAGGGTGCACACCGTGCCGCTGTCTGACGCTTCAAAGATTTCGTCAACGCGACTGGGCACTCCCCTTCTCATCACTGTTTTGGTTTTGACGATGGGGCTAGGAGCTTTTCCGATAGTCGGCACAGCGGTCGTGGCCACAGCTTTAGCGAACGATCTCAGCATGTCGCTCACCATGTTCGGCGCCGGTGTGGCAGTCAACACTGCCGTCGGCGCCGTATGCGCACCGCCTTCGGGGCGATTTAGTGATCGATACGGCGGGAAATGGTCGTGTGTATTGGTGTTGCTTTCTGCAGGACTCGGTCTGTTAATAGTCGCTTGCGCAACCTCGGTGACCGGTCTCATGTTGGGGCTGTTAGTCGCTGGATACGGGCAAGGCGCGTGTAATCCCGCAACTAACAAGCTGGTAGCAGAACGAGCGGCTAAAGGTCGCCGGGGAACAATGACCGGCATAAAGCAATCTGGTGTGCAACTCGGAATCCTGCTAGGCGGCTTCACACTCCCGGCTTTGAGTATCTGGTTCAGCTGGCGCCTAGCGATCGGTTTGTACGCGGTCCTAGCCCTCGTAATGGCGGTCGTAACTGCATGCGCACTTCCCGACAGCCGGGTTCGAGAGATCAACGGCACAAGTGGCGCGTACAAGACGTCCGCAAAAACACAGCTTCCTCGCGCCGTGATCTTGCTTTCGTTTTATGCCCTGTGTATGGGGTGCGTAGTGGGAGGAGTTGGCCGGTACCTAGTGCTATTCGCTGAAAACGCGCTAGCGATGTCGAACGTAAAGGCCGGCATAGTCGCAGGTCTTCCCGGCGGCCTTGCCATCGGAACGCGAATCCTATGGGCGCATTGGGCAGAACACCGAGTCACGCCCTCATTTGCATTAACGACGCAATCATTACTCACAGCCCTTGTCATGCTCATGCTTTTGGTCGCCGTCGGAATTGGCGAATGGATTATGTGGCCAGTTGCTGTCCTTTCCGCTATTGGTCTCAACGCCTGGAATGCCGTAGCAATGCTGTCGGTCATCATCGGAGTGCCGCCAGAACAATCGGGGCGCGCTAGCGGCCGCGTTGTGATGGGCTTTATGACAGGGCTTACCCTCGGTGGGTTTTTCACCGGTTTGGCAGTCGACGCGACAGGCGGATACGAGACAGCATGGGCCGGCTTACTCCTGCTGTCGTTGATTGCCGCGACTCTCGCCCGAAGAAGTGGCCGAGTAGAAGAACAGGGGACCTGATTTCAAAAACGAAACGTTGCAGCCGGATGAGTTGTCGGCAATCTGTCCTTCCCGAACAACTTTTGACGAAGACTGCCAGCTTCGTATTCGCTTTGGACTAGCCCGCGTTCTTGCAGGATTGGTACGACTCCTTCAACAAAGTCGACAAAAGTTCCAGGAGTGACCGTATAGGTCAAGTTGAATCCGTCCAGACCGTTCTCAAACCGGCGCTGCAGTTCATCTGCTACTTGTTCAGCGGATCCCACCAGCCAAGCACCTGCAAGGTTCGATTTGATCAAGTCGCCCATCGTCCTTGTCCCTGGTGGCGCTGAGTCCAGCAAGTTCTTGAGAAAGCCTTGCACGCGTTCTGTCTGAAAAGTTTCAAGCGGCTGGTCTGGATCGATATCGCCAAGGTCCGCACCTATGTTGCCGCTTATGTGAGCTAGACCTGCTTCGATCGATAAGTCGTTTTCGTACTCATCGCGCTTGGCCATAGCTTCAGCTTCCGTGCCCCCCAC
>DCYM01000100.1 GCA_002331465.1 Candidatus Neomicrothrix sp. UBA2110
TGCGCAATTTGCGCAGGTTTAGGATGTGAACCAAGCTCAAGAAGCGGGACGGGTTTCGGCGAGAGCCAAGGGTTGTAGGCTATGAAAACCTTCGCGCTCCTCCTTAGTGCGTTCCTTGCTTTTTTCTACTGGTACGTTGAGCCGGCATGACCGCCGCCTACTGTTGGCCCCAGAGCGCTCAGCATGGGCAATCCATTGCATTGTTCTGTCACACCGAGGCTCGCAGTTTTCAAATCGAGGTTATTCGTCAGGGAGCCGAGAGCACCACCGTCCACACGCAAAACAACATTCCTGGCAGGGTGCAGCCCATTACGGATGTCATCGCAGAAGAAGGATGCAGATGGAACGCATCGTACGAAGTGTCCATTGATTCAGATTGGCCCTCGGGTCTCTATCTGGTACGCATCACGACTGAGGACGGCAGCCAGGCGGATGCATTTTTTGTGGTACGTGCTGAGGAGCCCAGCGATGCCATGCTGGTACTGTCGACTTCTACCTGGAACGCCTACAACAACTGGGGCGGCCCAAGTTTGTACACCGGAGGCCATGTCGTCTCACCCATGCGCCCATTGCCCGCAGGATTTCTAACGAAGATGGACCCGCATCGTCATCGAGTTGCACGGTTCAAGATCTGGTCGCGAGACGATGCGCGGGCTTTTACAGCCGAGGGTTACAACAATTGGAGTATGGCCGCTGGTTGGGCCAACTGGGAAATGCTCTTCGCTCAATGGGCGGAGGCCAAGGGGTACAACCTGAGCTACGCGGTCAGCCAAGACCTCGATCAGTATCCGGACCTGTTGGATGGTTACCCCGTCTACGTCTCGGTCGGTCACGACGAATACTGGTCAGGAGGGATGCGGGATACGGTGGAAAATTACGTTGATGGAGGCGGCAACGCCGCCTTCTTTTCCGGCAACACTTCATTTTGGCAGGTCCGATTCAGCGAAGACTATCGCCAAATGACGGGCTACAAATGCGATATTTACGACGATCCTGCATACGATCCGGAGCAGGCGCCCAATCTTTCAACCATGTGGTCGGACCCGTTGGTTGGTCGACCCGAAACTCAAATGACCGGGGTGTCTTTTACGCGAGGCGGGTATGCCCATATGCCCAATGCCCCCGACGGATCGGGTGGGTACACGGTATGGCAACCCGATCACTGGGCTTTCCACAATACGTCTCTGAAAACCGGTGATACCCTCGGCGCCGAAGCACTCGTCGTCGGATATGAATGCGACGGCTGCGAATTTTCCTTCGAGAACGGCCGACCAGCGCCTACGTTCAAGGACGATACGCCCGATGGATTCCAGATACTCGCGATCGCGCCTGCGCGTCTGTGGGAAACACACGAAGCACCAGACAACCTCGCGGACAATTACGTTGGCGAACTCAACTGGGTCGCAGAACGTATCGGTGGTGAAGATACACCGGAGAATCGAAACCGGTATACAGAAGGCCACGCGGTACTCGGTTCCTTTAAACGCGGCAAAGGTGAGGTGTTCACCACCGGCTGCACGGATTGGGCGTACGGACTAGGTAACGATGCGGTTGCCACAATCACGAATAACGTACTCGATCACTTCATTCATACCTCTCGAAAATCGTGATCGCCAGGTCCACTAACGCGCTCCAACTTAATCAGGCGTCTACATCGTAAAAGGCAGCGCGTCTCCTTCGTATCAACACACCCTTTTCAGTTGTCGGAAACCGGATCGTACGTGTCGCGGCCGACCGGATTCATCGTCGGTGGCTGCCTAAATCGGCGCTCCTGATCCCGCGACCAAAAGATTCTCCTTCGCTCTGCCCTTAACCCAGCCCAGGGAATTACTCGACGAATATCCGATCACCTGTTTCGCTTTGTCCGATAATTTCTCAGCTATCTCCGGGGGAATGGATAAATACTGATTCTCCTCTTGTCTGAGCCAATCAGGGATAAACGAATGGAAGAGTCCGGTTCGCCGTTCCGCAAGTCGGCTTTTCCCGGCACCATGCAATGTCCGTGAAAGCCACAAAACAGCGGAGCCCTTGGGCATGACCGCTTGGGCTATCTCACTCTCTTTTGCAATTCGATCTTCTGACCAGGTATGACTTTCAGGCACGAGACGGGTTGCACCATTTTCTTTAGTAAAGTCCGTGGCCGCCCACATGACGGACAGCACGAATTCCCGCATCTTAGGGATATAGCCGATGTATGGCTGATAAATCCCGTTTTCTCTATGGAGCACCTGGTTTTCGTTGCCCTCACGTACTTCCAACATCACAGATGCGCCGAGATTGTAGTGATCACAATTCGGTCCTCGTTCAGGATCCGATACCTGCCACACCACCTGAGTACTTTTTTGTCTATTTTCGCTAACTGCCCACAAACGATCACCAACAGTCGCACGATCTTCCGTAGCCGAACTCGATCCTTTGTCGACGGGTTGGGAAGCCATGGTTCTCTTCGGCAGGAGTATCGCGTCAGCGATCTCAAGTACTTTCGGGTGAATCAACAATTCTTCCGCAAAAATCGAGCTCGCGGCGGCAAGCGCACCAACCGTCCTGTTGCCTTCAGGCCAGAGATGGGTGGTCGATTGTTGAGCTGCCTCGGGAACGTTCTCTTGCACCTCTTGGTATACCGAGTCGAGTAAATCCGGCGGCGCTAAGCCCTCTAATATGACTCCACCGTCCCTTTTCAAGGCATCGGAAATTTCGGTCACGGATTCTTCAGGTTCAAACGTTGTTAGCGAAGCGTTCATAATTTCGTGCCGTGGTCGAAGTTGTAGGCTCCCACGTCAAGGACGTTTGAGGAGAGTCTCAAAACGAGCCC
>DCYM01000157.1:0-14677 GCA_002331465.1 Candidatus Neomicrothrix sp. UBA2110
AAGACCCGACAACGGATCAAGTACTAGTGGCGCGAAAATGGTGTCGCCACCGAACATTGCTTGACGAAGACGACTTCGAGCGTCATTCATCGCTCAGTCACCCGGGGTCACTTTGCGCACCTCTGACAAGTCGGCCAGGTCGCTGGCCCGTGACCTCGCCTTCGCACGACACCTCCGTGCCGGAAACAAATGTGTGGCTGTAACCCGTAGGTCGTTGCACGAGGCGTTTGCCGCCGGCTGGAAGATCGCGAAGCAGTTCTGGTTGGCCAACAGAAAGGCGTTCAAAATCGACGATATTGAAGTCTGCTTTGTATCCGGGTCGCAGCAACCCACGATCCAGCAATCCATAGGCTTCCGCAGTTCGGCGGGTTTGTTTGTTTACGAGAAACTCCAGCGGAATCTTTTCTCCGCGGGTCCGGTCGCGTCCCCAATGGGTGAGGAGATAGGTCGGATAGGACGCGTCGCAAATGGTTCCGACATGGGCCCCTGCGTCTCCCACACCACAAATGGTGTGCGGATCCGTAAGCATCTCGTGGATTTCATCTAACGACCCTGAGGTGTAATTCTCAAAGGGATAAAGCAGCAGTGTTTCGCCGTTTCCGGTTGCCAACAGATCAAGGACGACCTCCCACGGACTGCGACCGGTAAGTTCTGCTCTGGCGGAAACCGACGTCGACGGTTCAGGTTCATAGTTCAGTTCTGGACCTAATTCGTATGCTCGCGTAAGCGCATAATTCATCCACTTGCTGAAGGCGTCAACTGGTCGATCGTTAATCAGCTGTTCTCGTAAAGCGCTGTCCGTCCGAAGTAGGACGGCACGTTCAGAGGTCGGAAGGTCAGCGATTGCCTTATAGGCGGGGTGGTTTCCAAATGGGTTAACGGTGGCATCTAAACCAAGCAAAACGCCGATCGGTCGGCATCCGACCTGCCCGGTCGCGGTCACGCCTTGGGCGTTTGCCTCGCGGATTTGATCAAGAGTTTGACGCCAAAGATCGGGAGAGTGGTCGACCTGAATTATGAGAGCGGAAAGTGGTCTTTGGGAAATGCGAGCTGCTTCTCGAAGAATTTCGAATTCGCCGGGCCCAAAATCGCTGTTGACTTGCAACACTCCAGTTCCAGAAGATCGCATCGCGTTTGCAATCGCTGCTAATTCCGGGTCTCCGGCTGACAACGATGGTGTGAGCCTGCCATCAGCTGCTTTGTGTTTAGTTGTACGGCTGGTACTGAAGCCGAGCGCTCCCGCGCGGAAACCTTCGGCTATGAGTTGTTCGAAGAGCGACAATTCATCGACGGTAGGTGCCTCGTCGTGGTTCGCTCCGCGCTCCCCCATTACGAAAAATCGAAGCGCTCCATGCGGAATCTGGCTGCCGATGTCCATCACGCGCGGCATGCTCTCTAATACGTCCAAATACTCCGGGTAGCTCTGCCAGGTAAAATCAATGCCTTCTGCAAGGACAGTGCCGGGAATATCTTCTACGCCTTCCATGAGATTGATCAGGAATTCCTCGCTGCCTCGATGCACAGGGGCAAATCCCACGCCGCAGTTGCCGAACACGGCGGTAGTTACTCCGTGCCACGAAGAGGGAGTCATCTCGGGATCCCACGTAGCTTGGCCGTCGTAATGGGTGTGGACATCCACCCATCCGGGAAGAATGAGCTGACCATCAGCGTTAATTTCACGGTGCCCGGCCCCATCAACTTCACCGACGGCCGTTACGAGACCCCCGTTTACGGCAAGGTCACCGGTTAGCTGTGCGGAGCCGCTGCCATCAATAATGACACCGTCTCGGACGACAAGATCATGCATGGTTCGAAAGCGTACCCATGATTGACCCATTGATTCCCGTGATGCGCGCCCAACCTCACTTATGGCTGCGAGATTCCATTTCTTGAAGAGAGGTGCCGGGGTATCTGAAATCGAATGGCAGAGTAGTGCCATGTCTCTACAGGTGCTGATCGTCTATCAAAGCCGTAGCGGCGCGACTCTTCAGTTGGCCGAATCACTGGTGGCCGGAATCGAAAGCGCATCAGATTTGGTCGACATCGAAATAACCACGGTGAAGAGGTCAGCGTTGCTGGGCACGTCGAAAGACGTCAGAAGCGCTGATGCACTCGTTATCGCCACTCCTGAGCATTTCGGCTCGATGGCCGGAGCTACAAAGGTTTTCTTCGAAGAGATCTGGGCCGGATGCCTCGATCAGACTCAGGGGCTGCCCTGGCAACTACTAGTAAAAGCCGGAACCGATGGGGCTCAAACCGCCGAGGGAGTACAAAAGTTGGCGAAAGCTCAGGGTTGGAAGCAATTCCGTCCGCCTCTCCTCGTAGTTGGCGACCTTACAGAAACCGCTCTGAGCAGCGCTTTTGAGCTCGGGCAACTACTTGCCGTGAGTCTCGACAACGAACTGATCTGAGATGCCTTCGTCCGAATCTCTACGATGTAAATGTGATCCGAGGAATTGCGCCTAGACATATAAGCCCACCTGCTGCTAGCTGTGCCCGCGCGATCCTTGCCAAAGGAGGGGCGCTCCGGCTCAGTACCTCCGGCGTCGCACCAGTGACACTCAATGGATCAGTGCCCCAAACGTTCACGATCAAACGTCAAGCATCTGATCAAACACCGAAGCGCTGCTCAATGAGGCGTCGATGAACGCAACAGACATCGTCTCAATTGCTACTTACGTCACGGTGAACGTTGATCGTGGCCTCACCATGATGGATAGGGATTCAACGTTAATGGGTTACCGCGTTGCGGGCTCTCTCGAAACGGTTGCCCGCTCAGTAGAACCTGATCTGTTAGTGAAAGTCGCAGTCGTTGCTTCGGAGGCATGTCGCTAAGTGCCTTGGTACGACCAGGTCCCCGCAGTTTCCTTCGACGTAGATTGCGAGGACGTCCGACACACAATTACTTGGTCTAATGGCCAGGTAATTCTTGAACAGCACCCTCAAATAGAAGCAGAAAAGGCACTCGTTGCTTTAGGCGGTGCAAAACCAAAATGTCTCGATGTTTTTGAATTGTGGGAGTTTGCGTTAAGAGACGGTGGTTTCATCGAAGAGTGGGCCCCATGGCAAACAGCCGACCGGCAACGTAGGTGGTGGTTAAGAACAGCACTCGAGAGATTACGGTCCGAAGGTGTGCAAGATTTTTTGTACGACTTACCTAGAGAACGAGCGGCCAAGATGGGCGAAGCGTCAGTTGTTTTACCTCACGAATTTCTCGATCGGGCTATGGCGGCGGTGGTTGACGTCAGAGATCAGCGCGGCTGGGATTTCGGCCCCGCTCTCAGTCGCCATCTCGCCGAGGCCACGAGACTGAGGGCTCGTCGCGCATTTGTGAAGGCACTCACAAATCAGCGACCCGCTGTGCCAAGTCCGGCGTTGATCCCATTCAAATGCGAAATTGAGCTTTACGGGGAACCTTGGATCCGCGGATGCTTGTCCGGCCGCGATAGTCGCATAGAAATTTCTCTACATCCCCGTTGGCTGAGCCGAGTTTGGGCTCGAGGTGTGTCTGTTCATAATGACCGTTTTACGGTTGATGCAAGTGAACAAAAAGATTCGGTTCTATTAACCCAGGTTGAGTGGGTTCCCAATAACGGCAAACTCGACCCGCGCCTCACGGCATGTCAACTATGAGGGATGCTCCAGTCAATGGGTTCCCTTGCCGCATCGGTTAGTGCTGAATTGGTTCGCGAGAATGGGCGACTGCCGAAAAAACCTCTGTGAGCGCTGAGAGGAGACGGGTGGGGTGATTCGATGATGACGTGTCGCTCAACGTCGATAAGTGATTTCTTTTTCTGGGCAAATGCTCCCCACAGCAAAAAGACGACTCGTTCTTTCTTCTCATTAACGATCCGAATGATCTGATCGGTGAAGGTCTCCCAGCCGCGATTGCGGTGCGAACCAGCGTTGTGTGCGCGCACCGTAAGGACTGAGTTCAACAACAGCACCCCTTGTCGAGCCCACGACTCTAAGTTCCCGTGTGGCGGTGGGAGGAGACCAATGTCGGACTGCATTTCCTTATAGATGTTTTGCAGGGAGGGTGGAACATCTACGTCGCGCCGAACTGAGAAACATAAGCCATGTGCTTGTTTTTTACCGTGATACGGGTCTTGCCCCAAGATCAGTACCTTTACATCGTTATAGGCGGTGAGGTGGAGCGCCGAGAAGACATCTTCTTCGGGTGGAAAGACCTGAGAAACACCCCGTTCCTGCTGAACGAACCCTTGGAGTTCAATCCAATAAGGTTCAGTGAATTGGTCTCGCAAGAGAGGATTCCAGTCCGTAATCACTCGCGGATCCTCACTCAAGTTCGTCAGCTGCCTGCTTGCTTAATTCAATGCAAATACCAATACGGGAGCGGTAATAATCCAGATCAACACCGTCCGTAGATTTTTGGCCTTGCATGTATCGGGCATACACGCCGTGGATGATGCAGGCGCTTTTGAAGTGGTTGAAGCTGATGTAATAAGGAAGATTCGTTAAATCACATCTCGTCTGTGTTGCATAGCGGTCGATGAGTTCGGCCCGACCCAGGAATCCTTCGGCAAGAGTGGGCGCGTTTTCTTTGTTCACCAATTCGTCACCTGGTTCAGCCCAGGTATTCAACGCGTAGGCAAAGTCCGCCATCGGGTCGCCCAGAGTTGAGATCTCCCAATCCAGAACTGCTGTCAGTTCGCCATCCGGGTTAACGAGACAGTTGTGTAAGCCGTAGTCTCCGTGCACCACTCGAGCCGGGCCTTGCTGTGGCCGCCTTGCTTCAAGAAAGTCATGGAGTTCATGCAGATCTTGGTCCTCATATGACGCTCCCTCGGCCGATGCCAGCCAGCTTCGGTACCAGGTACGGATTTGACGGCCGACGTAATCCTCTTTCTTTCCAAGGTCACCAAGTCCCACTTCGTCAGGGTCTACCGAGTGAAGGGCTGCTAGCACATCCATGAACGACAGTCCGACTTTGGCCCGGGCATCCACGGTCAGATAATCCATTGCCTCTTCCAATTCGAACAGAGCTTTGCCGTCAACTTGACTCATCACGTAGAAGTGAGCGCCGGTCACGTCGGGGCTTTCGCAATAACCGTAGGCATCTGGCACTGGGACTGGAGTTGGGCCAAGTCCACTAATAATTGAATACTCGCGACCCATATCGTGAGCCTTCGGCAACAACTCACCCATGGGAGGCCGCCGAACCACGGCGCTCTTCCCGTTTTGATCTACTAACGCATACGTCAAGTTGCTATGGCCGCCTTCTAGACGGGTCCACTCGAATGGAGGTTCTAGACCTTCAGTGTTCTGACTAATCCACTCCTCTACGGCCGCGACGTCGTACCCAACAATCTCAACATTCTCGCTCATGTCATCCCCGCTCACTTTGACCCTGATACAAGACATTAAGCGAGATCGCGTATCGGCTTTCAGCGCAGCTCTTGTCTGGGCAACTCTTTTTTGGGTAAATAAGACTCGAAGTCACTAGTCGGCGATGGGGGTGTTTTGCCAGGCAAGAAACTTCCAGCCCTCGGTCGTGTTTAGCCAGACACAGGTGTAACGACTTCGGAGTAGGAACTCTCTCTCACGCGCTACAACCGTTATTTCTGCGGTCCCGTTGACCAGCGCTACGTTGTCGTAAATTCTGATCTCCACTTCGCTGTTATCGACGGCTCGATAGTCGAAAGTGCCGAGTTCAATAGCGGTTAGGTACGACTCTTTTGAATCCACCGCGGCGGTTGAGTGGGTGTATCTGAGGTCCTGGTGAAGTAACTCATCCAGCACTTGTAAATCAGCGTCGATCATCGCCTGCCAACGCCGCTGCTCTAATTCATGAATAGCTGCTTCCATCCCTGAAAGCTAGCTATGTTTTGGCTTGCAATCATCTGAAAACACGAGCGAGGGCACTGCCATGGGACAAAATCGCTGGATCACGGAGATGGGCCTAGGTGTTGACGTGCACGGTGCCGATTACAACAAGGCAGCCCGACGTGCCGTCTCAGATGCTCTTCGTCATAGCAGCCTCCACTTTTTCGATGTCACCGAAAAATCGGCACAGGATATGAAGGTTGAGGTGGTTATAGGTGCAGCCGAACCAGCGAATATTGACCCAGCGGTGATTGCGCAAGAAATCCCTTACGGAACCGTGACCGTAACGGTCACCAGCGGAGGACTCGACGTCATCTCGGAGAACGGGAACGACAGGATAACTATGGTGAACGCAGCGGTTTTAGTGAGTTTTGATGACTAATTATGATGGTTTCGTTGCGACAACAAATTCGATAAGCACTTGAGTACGCACTCCAATCCCGGGCTCTTCGAGATCGGTGAGCTCTTGGCGGATTGATCGTTCAACCTCGTCAGCACCGCGTTCTTGAATAGCCATCCACGCCGGGCCAGCAGCCATCCAAGCACGTACCTCGTGATCGAGATCGGCTCCTTCGAGGTCGAATTGCACTCGCTGTCGCTCGGCTGGTTCCAAACCGGCGATTCGACACATCTCCTCGGCTCTGCCCTCTAGCCCAATTTCTCCTAGTTGTTGTGACCAATCGATCTCATGATCCGATATGCGTCTAATCGCCTTAAACGCTTTCCCGATCTGGCTGCCGTCACGACCAGCGCCGAAGAAACTCAGCCCGAGGCAGCCACCTGGTCGTAGAACTCGGGCAGCTTCGTGAACTGCTTGCTGGTTTGGTCCCCAGATTCCGCGACAACTTGTGGCTACGTCGAAACTTTGGTCATCCCAAGGAAGCGCGTTCATGTCACCATGTCGAATATCAGCTTCGGGGGTACGTCGTTTCGCAAGGCTCAGTAACCGGTCTGAGGCGTCAAGTCCATGCGCCAGAGCACCCCGACGAGACGCCATGTTCAACATAAGACCGGATCCGCAGGCGATATCTAGATAGTCACTCCCATCTCCTACCTGGGTCGCCCGTAAGAGCGCGTCAAATTCTGGCCACCAGCGCGGCTCCATTACTGACGCCCACACCTTCGCTTGGTCGCCCCAACCTTGATCGACTTCTTTCCAGCTCATTTAGACTCACCCACATCAATCACAGAACGCCGCTGCACATGGCGCCTATTTGTGTTGAACTTTATGGTGCAAAGGGGGAAAAGATGGCAACGATGAACAATCCACCTGAGTTGCGTTCGCTTTATGTAGATCCCAGCGAGATGGAATGGTGCACGTCTGAGTTTCCTGGCATACAGCACAAAGTGCTGTGGTCAGACCCTGAATCTGGCCGTTCGACCATTCTTTTCAAACTTGAACCAGGTGCTGTGGTTCCTCACCATGAACATGCAGATATCGAACAAACCTGGGTGATTTCGGGGACCTTCGAAGACCATGAAGGAAAAGCGCTTCCTGGTCATTACATTTGGCGGCCTGCCGGAAATCGCCATGAAGCCCGAAGCGTTGACGGCGCAGTCATTTTGGGGTTTTTTCTACAGCCCAACATTTTTGACGAAGGCTCCAAGTTCTATACAGAGAGCTAGGCGGGTTGGGTTAATAACGCGGTCATACCCGTGTCGACGCGAATACCTGAGTTTCGTCCTCCCGCTGGTTGATGTCTAGCCACCTATCCAACCTCCGTCGACTCTTAACTCAGTTCCTGTAGTGAAGCTGGATTCATCTGAAGCTAGGAATAGAGCAGCGTCCGCGACTTCTTCTGGACGTCCAAATCTGCCCAAAGGGTGGCGAGATAGTGAGCGTTCGATATAGGGAGTTGGGTCATCGAAACGAGCGAAAGATCGATCGAGGAGCGGCGTTTCGGTAGCTCCTGGCAAAATGCAGTTAATGCGTATTCCATCTGATGCATGATCGTTCGCCGCGGTGCGACAAAGACTCACTATCGCCCCTTTGGAAGCTACGTAGGCGGCATTCGAGAGTCCACCGGAAACTGCAAGTTGTGAGGCCACAGCGACTATTGAACCGCCGTTAGCTGACATGAAGGGGATGCAGGCTCGCATCCAAAGAAATGTGCCTTTGACGTTTACCTCAAAAACTCTGTCCCATTCTTCTGGAAGAGTGTCGGGAACCGTTTTACCAACAGAAATAGCCGCTGCCGTCATCAACACGTTAGGGGCCCCGAAGCGGCCCTGGACTTCCTCAACAATGGCGCTTGCCGCACGGTCTTCGGTGACGTCTGCCTGAAACCAACAAGCTTTTCGTCCTTCCCTCTCGATAAGTTCCGCTGTCTCTGCCGCGCCTTCAGCATTGATGTCGACAACAACGACTGTCGCACCCTCCTCGGCGAATCGACACGCTGTTGATCTTCCAATGCCTGAACCGCCGCCTGTTACCAGGGCTACGCGCCCCTCAAGTCTTCCCATACTGAGAGCGTAGATCTTGTAAGGCTCGCTCGATCGTTACGATTGAACCCGGCGCTACCCTGCGGCTACAAAGCAATACTTTTTCATCCAGATTTCTCTTGGTAAGGCCATGCCGTGACCGAAGACAGTCTCTCTCAGCCTCCTCAACATCTCTCGACGGAAGAGTTTCGCGAGCACGGACATGCCCTGATCGATTGGATCGCAGATTACTGGGAACGTGTTGAAGATCTTCCTCCTGTGTCGCTAGTACAGCCAGGAGCGATTCGCGAACGGCTGCCTTCTCAAGCCCCGGAGATCGGTGAGCCGTTTGCGGACTTGATCAAGGACTTAGATTCCATCGTGCTGCCGGGCATTACCCACTGGCAGCACCCATCATGGTTTGCTTACTTCCCAGCAAACGCTTCGCCGCCTTCGGTTCTCGCAGAGTTAGCTTCCGCTGGGCTCGGGGTTCAAGGGATGCTTTGGTCCACTTCTCCAGCCGCAACAGAAATTGAAAGTCACGTCTTGGACTGGTTAGTCGAGATGCTGGGCTTACCTAATTCGTGGCGCACTACCGAAAAAGGCGGCGGGGTGCTGCAGATGAGCGCGTCGGACTCGACTCATACTGCCCTCGTCGTAGCAAGACACGAGGCGGGCAGGCTCGGAGTTCAGGCTGAGTCCATGGTCGCTTACGCGTCGACGCAAGCTCATAGCTCGATTCAAAAGGGGGCAACAGTTGCGGGATACGGCCACGTGCGACTGATTGAGGTTGACGACGAACAGGCGATGCGCACCGACGCATTACGGCAAGCCATCGAAGACGACCGCTCAAGTGGCCTGACTCCGGTATTTGTCGGAGCGACAGTGGGTACCACGGGAACTACCGGTGTCGACCCAGTCAGATCTATCGGTGAAATCTGTGCCGCAGAAATGCTGTGGCTTCATGTGGATGCCGCCTACGCGGGCAACGCAATGATCTGCCGGGAGTTTCGCCATCACCAGGACGGTTTAGAACTAGCTAACAGCTACACGTTTAACCCCCATAAATGGATGATGGTCAATTTTGACTGTTCCGTTTTCTATGTCGCTGATCGCGCTCCGTTGATCAACTGTCTCAGCATTCTGCCGCCTTATCTCAAGAATGAAGCCAGCTCATCGGGAGCAGTAATTGATTATCGAGACTGGCATGTGCCTTTAGGCCGTCGCTTTCGGGCACTCAAGCTGTGGTGGGTGATCCGAAGCTATGGAACCGATGGCCTCAGGTCGATGATTCGTTACCACGTAGGACTCGCTGCGCAGCTCGCCGCTCGTATCGAGGCCGACCCCCGCTTCGAACTCGTCGCCCCTCACCCTTTCGCACTCGTCTGCTTTCGCTGCAGCGAAGGAGATGAGGCCACGGAGCGGCTCATTCAGAAGGTAAACGAAACCGAGACCGTGGCATGGACGGGGTCGGAACTGAATGGACGTCCGATGATTCGAGTGTCAATTGGGCAAAGTCGGACAGAACAGCGCCATGTAGACGCGCTATGGAATCTCATCGACCAGCTTGGATGAATACGCGAACACCGATGTAAAGCTCGTTCAGATCGCGAAGCCACCTGTCTTCGTTTCAAGGTATTCGCTGATCCCCTCATGACCCCCTTCACGCCCCAAGCCAGAGTCACCCATCCCTCCGAATGGAACCGACGCGGAAGTTGGGTTTACGTCGTTCACGCCAATGATTCCGAATCGCAAACCTTCAAAGGCGCGCATCGCAACCGCGATATCTCGCGTGTATATGTATGCAGCTAACCCGTAGTTCGTATCGTTTGCTAGTTCGATGACTTCATCTGGATCGTCGTATGCAATCACTGGGGCTATAGGCCCAAATGTCTCTTCGCGGTAAATAGTCATGTCCTCGCGGACATCAGTGAGCACGGTTGGAGCAAAAAAATGACCAGAGGCGTACCCGTCTTCGAGTAAGCGAACCCCACCTACAGGCACTCCTGCGCCTTTTTCTCTTGCGTCTTCAACTTGTCTTTCAACTTTCGCCACAGCGAGATCGTTGATTAACGGACCGACTCCCACGCCTTCATCCATGCCGTTCCCTGTTCGCAGTTTTTCTACTCGACTGCAGAGGGTCTCTTCGAAAGCGGACCGTAACGAGGTGGGAACGTAGAGACGATTTGGGCTTATGCAAGCCTGTCCAGCGTTGAGAAACTTGAGAGCCGCTGCGCCCTTAGCAGCGTGCACTGGGTCTGCATCCGGGAAAACGATGAAGGGGGCGTGACCCCCTAATTCAACCGAGATTCTTTTCAGGTTCGCCGCTGACTTTGCTGCCAGAACTCGACCTACAGCGGTACTTCCAGTAAAGGTCAACTTTGCGACTCTTGGATCCGAAGTAAAGACCTCACCAACGGGAGCAGGGTCAATAGCGGTAACAAGATTGATTACCCCGTCAGGAATACCGGCATCCACAAAAACCTCATAGGTGGCCTTAGCGCACAGGGGTGTCGCCTCGGCAGGCTTGAGAACCAAGGTGCACCCCGCTGCGAGCGCTGGGCCCATCTTTCTGGTCAACATCGAAATCGGGTAATTCCATGGAGTTATCGCTGCCACAACTCCAACAGGTGCCTTAACAGAAAGAAAACGTTGGTCGGGGCGCTGCGACGGCAACCACTCGCCAGTGACACGTTTAGCCTCCTCGGCGAACCAGATCAGGAAATCAGCCGCGTATTTCACTTCTGCGCGAGAAGCCTTTAGCGGTTTACCCTGCTCAACGGTCATCAGTTCGGCTAAAGCCTCACTTCGTTCAGTCATCAACTCCCACGCCCGATACAGCAGCCGAGACCGTTCATAAGCCGTGGTGTTCGACCACTCCGAAAATGAGGCGTGAGCTGCGTCGATCGCGGCTACGGCATCCTCAGACCCTCCTGCAGGAACGGATCCAAGGACCTCTCCCGTGGCTGGGTTAGTGACGTCAAAGGTTTTGCCAGATCGGGCGTCAACCCATTTGCCATCAATGAACACTCCAACCTCCAGTTAATTGGTCTGACTCGTTCTGCCCTTGGCGAAGCCTAGGAGATCTTCTACTGGGAGCCGATTACCTCGAGGAATCGATCGTTCTCAGCAGGCGTGCCCATTGTTACTCGCAGCCCCTCATTTTCAAAAGGACGCGTCACCACTCCCATGCTTTCAAGACGCTGGAACAGTGGGCCCGCTTGTTCTCCGACAGGCAACCACACGAAGTTTGCCTGACTTGGGGTTACAGGCCATCCTCTCGCTTCAAGCTCAGCCGACACGCGAGACCGTTCACTGATTACTTCTTCGACGCGTGCTTTCAATTCCTTTTCTGCTTGAGGTTCTAACGAGGCCAAAACCGCCGTCTGAGCTAATCCGTTCACGAGAAAGGGCAGCGCTACCTTGTCGATAGCCCCGATGACTTGATGATGGCCTATCGCGTAGCCCACTCTCAAATTTGCCAAACCGTAAGCCTTAGAGAAGGTTCTGAAAACCACTGCGTTGTCATGGTGCGGGAGAATTTCAGTCACTGCGTTAGCAACTGAGCCGTCAGTAACGAATTCGAGATACGCCTCGTCGATTATGACCAATACGTCGTTATTGACTGATTCGAGCAAATGCTTCAGGGCGTTCGTCGAACAGACTGTGCCGGTTGGATTGTTCGGGGTTGAAAGAATTACGAGCTTCGTGCGACCTGTGACAGCGGCGGCGACGGCATCGAGGTCGAAAGACTGGCCATCCAAAGGCACCGTCACTGCTTTTGCTTCGGAGATCGCGCTAAAGACTGGATGTACTTCAAACGACCGCCACGGATAGACGACTTCGTCACCGGCATCGACGTACGCCATAAACGCTTGCTGTAACAAGCCAACCGAGCCACAACCAACGGTTACTCGGTCACCTTCGACACCGTGCTTGGCCGCCAACGCGTCTCGTACGGCTTGGCCTCGGTGATCGGGGTAGCGATTCAGCAAGTTTGCTTCGCCAGTAATTGCGGACAACACAGACGGAAGTGGGCCATACGAGCTTTCGTTCGAAGCAAGCTTTATGGCCTCGTCTAATTGATGATCGGCAGCTGCCTGAGCCGCTGACTTCCCTGGCTTGTACTGAGGGAGGCCGTCCACAACGGCGCGGGGTCGTCCACTCACGAAAACTCCTCAAAGATGTGGGCTTTGGTCAGCCTACGCGGTTATTGAGCTAACCCTTCTAGAAGAGGCAAGTGAGGCTCGGCTCCGCCAGTTGGATTCAACGGAATGACGACTAGCTCTGTTGCTCCTGCTTCTCCATGCTGAGCCAAACGTTCTGATATAGCCTCAAGCGTTCCCCAGGCAACCAAAGCATCGATGAGTCGGTCACTTCCTCCACTTGTGAAATCTGCATCGTCGAATCCAAGGGTCCGCCAAGCTCGGTGGTAGTACTCAAGTCCCATGTAGACGCCAAGGGCGCGCCGAGCCAATCTCCTTGCCTCAACAGGCTCATCACACAGCAAACACATCTGACTCACATTTAACGACGACTTTTCAGGGATACGTTGACGCACCATCGCAGTGTGATCAGGGGTTTGCAAAAACGTGCTGATCCCATCCGCCAGTTGATGCATCGCCTCCAGCATTTTGGGTCCATGTGCTGCGACATGGATTTGTACTTCCTGTGAGCCCGGAACAGAGACCTGAGCGGCTCGAACAGCTTTCACATACGAAACCAATTTTTCAACTGGGGGTTCCCACACGTGACCTCTGGCACTCGCAAGTCCGGCGTTGGATACCCCCAAACCAAGCACAAACCTTCCATCCGAGAACTCGCTAAGAGTTTGAGCGCCAGCTGCAGCCGCGACGGCATCTCTTGCATAAACATTCGCTATTCCTGTAGCGATCCGCAGCCGTTCGGTGTTTGCCAGCAAGTGTCCCGAAGTAGCGAAAGGTTCGCGACCAAGCAACTCGGTTACCCATAGCGTGTCGATAGAGATCGATTCAAGATGTTGGGCAAACTTGACCAAAGAGGGTCCTGACAGCCGATCGGTGTTGAACATCACACCAATTGAGGTTCGTGATTTATTCACCGCGGCACCCTCCTAAGACACAATCGTTAACTTCGCCACATTGTCGGACCCCAACACAGGCCGCACTGTGGTAGGTCTAGCCCATTTACTTACTTCGCAGAGGCAAAAAGCGGCGCTCTGCGCGGCAGTTGGATGCTGATTCGTTACGGTAGTCCTTTGAAACTTCTAAGGAGCCGCCGTGCGAAACCGACCCATAGAGCCAGCGTGGTTCATCGCCGTTGGCGTGGCAGTTTCATGGCTGGGAATTTTTTTGAAAAGCGTCCCTGTAATTTTTACGGGCTTTGGCATGTTCGTAGGGTTCGCCCTTTCAACGGTCATCAATGTCTGGAACGAAACACGGTTTGGTCCTCCCCCAACTTCGATCAACGAGGGTGATGAAGCTAGTGACGGCTCGGAAGCCGATTGAACTCACGCTGAGTTTGGTGATTAGCAGCTATCCGCCCTGCAAAACGGTAGGAAAGATTGGTCCCCCAAGTTGATCACCTGGGTCTAACCCATGGTTGGCGGGCAGCGGCATCGTGTGGGGCTTTGGGTCGTACACCACGTCGGCTCCAACCCAGCGGCTGGCGAGTGCACGACGCGTCTTGTTTTTTGACGAATTTCCCGGGGATCCATGAACGGTCAGGGGGTGGAAGATCAACACATCGCCCGGCTCCAGGTCCCATGACAGAAGTTCGTACTTGTCGCGGTTGGAATCTATGTCAGGCATATCTTCGAGTTCCGGATTGACCATAAAAGAGTTGTAATCAGGGGTAATGGCTTTGAAGCGGTTTGACCATGTGTGAGACCCTCTGATGAACTCCAAAGCGCTTGATTCGGAAGTAACGCTGTCGATGGGTATCCAAATACTGATGATTTGGCCACCGCTAATGGGCCAGAAAGTCAGATCGTGATGCCACGGCGTTGGGACGTCTGACCCAGGCTCTTTTAAGAACAGTTGGTCATACCAATGAGTCACCGTCGGCGAATCGAGCACCTGTTGCGCTAAGCGCGCGAGAGGCGAATTGAAAACAATGTGTTTGAACTCGTCGTTTTGAAGCCACATAAAGAGGTCGGCGCTAAAACCGCGATTCCTCATAGAAAGAATTTCTCCGAGGGCGCTAGGAGCGCTTTGCGCTGCTTCTATACCTATCGCAATCCGATCAACCCACGCTTTGGGCAAAACTTTAGGGGCGCAAATTACGCCATCTTCTCTGAGAGCTTCCACTTCAGAGTCAGAAAGAATACGAGACGGGGCCTCGGGTTGCGCTGTCGCCATGACGAACATTACCTCTGGACTACGCGTCGTATTCACCTTGATCAGCCGCGATCCGAAATTGGAGGCATTGG
>DCYM01000157.1:15008-17999 GCA_002331465.1 Candidatus Neomicrothrix sp. UBA2110
ATTGGAGGCATTGGCGGCTTCGGGGGCATGGGGCGAAAGTAAGTTCCTCGCGTTCATCATTCGTCGTAGCGACATGACTCTTCAACGCCTGCGTTCACCTTGTTCTTCAGCTTTGTGCTTTCGACGGATTGAGGGCGACGAGAACTCAAATAAATTTGACCCAGAGCTACCCACTATGTTCTGGCAATGGCATCAACTGAAGAATTGGTTTCGAGCACTGACCCATCGATCCGGCGGATTGCGTAATGGCTCTGCGCTTCGGAGCGTTTCTTGCACCGCATCATCCAATCGGTGAAAACCCAATGCTCCAATTTCGTCGGGATTTAGACCTCGTTGTTCAGCTAGAGCAGCTCGGCTACCACGAATTCTGGTGTGGTGAACACCACTCGTCCGGTTGGGAAATGATCGCTAGTCCCGAAATGTTCTTGGCCGCCGCTGGTGAGCGAACATCACGGATCAAACTTGGAACGGGAGTCATTTCGCTTCCGTACCATCATCCCTATAACGTCGCTCAGCGCATCGTCCAACTGGATCATATGACTGCTGGCCGGGTGATCTTTGGAACCGGACCCGGAGCGCTTCCCTCCGACGCCCACACATTTGACATTGACCCGATGCTCTTACGCGACCGTCAAGACGAAGCACTTGGCGTGATCTTGCGTCTTCTCCGGGGAGAGCCTCGCTTCTCATACGACTGTGATTGGTTCACAATGAAAGACGCTCAATTGCAGCTACTCCCAGTCCAAGAAACCATGCCCACCGCAACAGCGTCGATGGTGTCTCCCTCCGGAATGACGCTGGCCGGAAAATACGGAACCGGCGTGATCTCCATCGGATCCATGGCATCAGAAGGAATTACCGCCCTACCCACCCAATGGGAATTCGCCGAAGACGCAGCACTCAAATCGGGCGCGACAGTAGACAGGTCCGACTGGCGAGTGCTCATGAACTGGCACTTGGCCGAAACCCGCGATTTGGCACGTGCGCAGGCCCGCGATGGACTCCAACGTTGGCACAACGAATACATCGCCGGCACTCTGCAGCGGCCAGGGGCCGTCGCCTACAACGACCCCGACGAGGCGCTGGACGCAATTTGTGGTGGCGCGGCTGGGGGTATCGTGCAGTCAGCCGTGGTGGGTACGCCAGATGATTTAGTTGAGTTCATTCGCAAGATGTATGAGATCACGGGAGGTTTTGGAACAGCGATTGGCTTCGTCCACGATTGGGCCAACCCTCGCGACACGGTCAACAGTTGGGATCTCGTGGCGCGGTATGTCATTCCCGAAATAAATGGGTACACCAAAAAATTGAGAGAATCTCAAGAATTCGTCTCGACTAAACGCGAAGCGTTCAATCGAGCTGGGGAAGCCATCCTCGACAAGATCATGGGCAACGAGAAAGCAGCGGAAGCCCTGCAGGTGACAGCTGCCCGGAACAAGAACAAAGGCAACAAAAATTAGTACCTAGCGGGCGTCGTCCTGATCCGCGCGACATGCTGTACGGATGGCAACACCTCCTTTAGATGGTCTTCGAGTCATCGAAACCGCCACGGGTGTGTCGGGGCCCTATGCGGGGCGCCTTCTGGCTTCTTTAGGCGCCCAAGTAATCAAAGTTGAACCCAGCGGTGGCGACCCGACAAGGGTTCAACAAGTCGATGACGTGCCCCTACTGGACGGCGAACTCAGTCCACTGTTTATTCATCTGAACGCTGGCAAGTACAACCTGAACCCTGAAAAGATCGATCCATCTTGGGCTGATGTGGTGTTGGCCAGCGATGTTCTTGCTGATCTTCGGAATACTCGGTGGGATCCAAACCGCCTCCGCGAGCACAACACTCGGTTAGTGACAACAACGGCTTGGGGAGCGGATGCTGCAACCCCGGGGTGCATCGCCGATGAATTATTAGTGCAAACCGCGACCGGATTTTTAGGATTTAACGGAGATGAGGGATTAGGGCCTTTAAGGCTTCCGGGATGGCAAAGCCAATACGTGGCAGGTGGGCTGGCGGCGGCCATGGTGCAAACAATCCTCAGGACTGACGTTTCACATATAGACGTTTCGTGGTTAAGCGCTCTTCTAACTGCAACCGAGCTTTGCTACGGAGACGCTTTGCATTGTCAACGTGTCCGTCCATTGGTCGGCGCCCATCCCCCGACCGCCTTTCCATCAGGGGCCATCAAATGCAAAGACGGGCACGTCGCACCGGGTTCAATTCGCCCTATCGACTGGGAAATGCAATGTCTTTTCTACGGCATACCAGAATGGATCGACGATCCTGAACTACGAAATAGGCTCCGGAGGAAGCCTCACATCCCAATGATCTGGGAAAAGATCACGCCTTGGTATTCAGCGAGAACTAAACGAGAAATCTTTGATCTCGCGTTGGAGTCGCCCTGGGCCGCAGGGATGGTTATGACTCCTCTCGACGCACTCGCGGACCCTCATCTCGCTGCTCGGGGTTACTTAGGCGAAATTTCGACGCCCAAATCAACGGTAACCGGACCTGTTCGACCCTTTAAGGCCCCGGGTCTACCGGTTCTGGACCAAAAGGTGCGGCTGGCTGGGGACGATGAGGTTCCTTCTGTCGGGACTAAGACGTCGTTGGAGTTACGGCCCTTCAACGAATTAAGAATCATTGAGATGACGATTTCTTGGGCGGGGCCCTACGTCGGCAACGTACTTTCACCTCTCGGAATCGAGGTAATAAAGATTGAGTCCACCGCGCCTTTTGATGGCTTTCGCACCCAACGACCCTACGACCACGGAATGCGCCCAGGGCAACAAGATTTGGTGCACGACAACCGGTTTTATGAGGCGGGTGGCTTGTTCAACGCCGTCAATAAAGGCAAAAAGGACTGCGTCATCAACTTAGCCAGTGATGAAGGGAGGGCAGCATTTCTCGAGCTCGTCAG
Source organism: Candidatus Neomicrothrix sp. UBA2110 (assembly GCA_002331465.1). GTDB lineage: Bacteria > Actinomycetota > Acidimicrobiia > Acidimicrobiales > Poriferisodalaceae > UBA2110. Next base: position 17,921 of record DCYM01000157.1, read on the forward strand.
ACACAGCGACGGACTCATCGCGAACTTTTCTGCACACGTCTTGCCTCAACTCGGCCTCGACTTCGAAACACTTACCGAC
>DCYM01000157.1:18336-28485 GCA_002331465.1 Candidatus Neomicrothrix sp. UBA2110
TCAACCCTCGCTTTGTTGTCGTACGCATGCCTGCTTTCGGGGTAGATGGCCCCTACTGCAACGCAGTTGGATACGGCTCGATCATCGAAGCTATGGGGGGAATAGCTCATCGGCAAGGGTATGAACATGAAGAGGCACGCATATCGAACATCTATTTTCCCGACCCGACCGCCGGTATACACGCCGCGAACGCCCTGCTCACTGGCTTATTTCATGCTGATACAACAGGCCACGGACTTGAAATCGACCTCAGCCAACATGAAGCTATGTGGCAACACTCTGGCGAAGCACTGGTCCTAGCCTCGCTCCACGATAGGGACATCGGCCGAATGGGTAATCGCGAACCAGGCGTTGAAGTAGCGACGTTTACATCAACTCGTGACCGTTGGGTTGCAGTCGTAGCTACTGGAGACGCAACTGGGCCGGTGACTCAGTTACTCGAACACTCGAGTGAAATGTCGGCAAACGACTTCGTGAGACAGATCCAAGCAAGTGGAGGAAAAGCGCAAGTTTGTTGGGATCCCTGGACCGCTCCCGACGAAGAACCCGTCGCGTCCCTTCTCGATCTCGTGGACCACCCCATAACCGGACCTATGCGGCACCTAGCGTCACCATTTACGCTCGATGGCTTCCGACCCAAGCCCATAAAACATGCTCCGCTATTTGATCAAGACACCGACGAGGTACTCGCCACTATTGCCGGCCTTGACGAGAAAACGATCGCTGGTCTACGTCGCGCCGGTCACATAGGCGGCGAACTACCACCACCTTCAGAACTTGGTTTCGTCTACGACTGACCACCTCAAGTCGCACGTTTCCTGGCACACTGAGACAGTCGCCGCGTCCCCCAATTGCGACCTCGGAACCATTGACTACTACCGAACCTTCTGTCGCGCGCCATGACCTTCGTAATGTGGCAATCATCGCTCATGTCGATCACGGAAAAACGACGCTCGTCGACGCAATGTTGTGGCACTCCGGAGCCTTTCGTGAGAATGCTGAAGTTACCGACCGAGTTCTCGACTCTATGGATCTTGAGCGCGAAAAAGGCATAACTATTCTCGCCAAGAACGCTGCCGTTAGATGGAAGAACGAATCAGGACAACACTTCAAAATCAATATCGTTGACACTCCAGGCCACGCAGACTTTGGGGGTGAGGTCGAACGCGCTCTGACGATGGTTGATGGTGTCGTCTTGTTAGTTGATGCTTCGGAGGGGCCGCTGCCACAAACACGGTTTGTGTTGCGAAAAGCCTTGGCTCTCAACCTTCCCGTAGTTCTGGTTATTAACAAAATCGATCGGCACGATGCCCGTATTGCTGCAGTCGTCGACGAAACCTACGAGTTGTTCCTTGATCTAGACGCGCGAGATGAACAAATCGATTTCCCCATCGTCTACACGGACGCCCGAAAGGGAACCGCCACAATCGACTTGGATTCTTCAGGACATGATCTTGACCCATTATTCGACGTTCTAATTCGAACGATTCCCGCTCCCCGTCATGACCCCGAACATCCCTTGCAGGCATGGGTCACCAACCTCGACGCGAATCCCTATGTGGGAAGACTTGCTCTCTGCAGGATCTTGCACGGTAGTTTGAAAAAAGGCCAGATGGTTTCCTGGTGTCGGACCGATGGCACCATAAGTAGCACCCGCGTCGCTGAACTCTATGTAACCGAGGGTTTGGAACGCGTTGATGCGCCGGAAGCCGGACCGGGAGAGATTGTCGCCGTTGCAGGTATTCCGGAAATAACTATCGGCGAAACCCTCAGCGACCTCAGCACACCGCGCGCCCTTCCTGTGATCAAAGTGGACGAGCCAAGTCTGTCCATGACCGTGGGAATCAATACCTCACCTCTCGCAGGCAGCGATGGCACCAAGCTGACAGCCCGCCAAATTAAAAGTCGTTTAGATGCAGAACTCGTTGGCAACGTCTCACTACGCCTTTTTCCAACCGAACGGCCTGACGCTTGGGAGATTCAAGGCCGAGGCGAACTTCAACTCGCCGTCCTCGTTGAAATTATGCGCCGCGAAGGCTTCGAACTCACGGTCGGCAAGCCTGAAGTGCTCACCAAAATCGTTGATGGGGTGACTCACGAGCCGACCGAACGCGTGACTATTGACGTACCCGACGAACATGTGGGGTCCGTCACTCAACTTCTCGGGGAAAGGCGTGGTCGTTTGGAACAGATGAGCAACCACGGCACCGGCTGGGTTCGCCTCGACTATGTCGTTCCCGCCCGCGGTCTAATTGGTTTTAGGACCGAATTTCTTACTGAGACTCGCGGCACCGGACTTCTTCACCATGTTTTTGAGGGCTACGTAAAATGGACGGGTGATTTTCGAACCCGCCACTCTGGTTCCATTGTCGCTGACCGTTCGGGTCTAACAAGCGCCTACGCAGCATCGACTCTTCAGGACCGCGGCACACTCTTCGTTGGTCCGGGGAAAACCGTGTACGAGGGAATGATCATCGGCGAAAATCCAAGGCCGGATGACATAGACGTGAACATCTGCAAAGAAAAAAAACAGACGAACGTCAGAGCCGCGGCGGCTGACGAAGCCATCCGCCTGAGTCCGCCCCGAGATCTTTCTCTGGAACACTCTCTCGAGTTCATTTCAGACGACGAGTGCATCGAAGTGACACCGGTCGACCTTCGCCTCCGAAAAGTTGAGCTCAACGCTGGTAAACGGCTTCGTCTCAAAAAACGAGGTCGAAAGTGACGCATGGTCCATGGTCCAACCTTTTGTGGATAGCTTTTCGCAGGGCATAAGCACCGATGAATCAATGGCGACCGCCCGAGTTGCATCTGATTTCACTTAGCGTTCGGGGCCACCACCACTCAGCCCAAAGACACTGGCGGGGCCTTGGCTTCACCTCGACGCTAGGTTGTCCGCATGGAGATACGTCCGTACGTCATAGCAGTCGGCGACGAGGTTCTAGACGACCTGCGTGATCGCCTAGCTAGAACCCGTTGGCCCGAAAAAGAGCTAGTAGATGATTGGTCACAGGGTATTCCCCTCAGCTACGTCCAAGAAATGTGTGACTACTGGGCGAAGTCCTACAAATGGCGTGAACGCGAGGCGGCACTCAACAAATTTGACCATTTCACTTCTGCTATCGACGGCTGCGAAATTCATTACATCCACCAACGGTCACCCCATGAGGATGCAACCGCATTACTCCTTTCCCATGGGTGGCCGGGCTCATTTGTTGAATTCCACAAGGTCATTGGGCCGCTGACAAATCCGACTGCTTTTGGTGGACGCGCTGAAGATGCATTTCACGTGATTTGTCCCTCACTGCCGGGCTACGGGCTTAGCGGGAACCCTCCCGCCACAGGATGGGGCGTCGAAAAAATTGCAGACGTATTCACCGAATTAGTCACAGGTCTTGGCTATGAACAATTCGGGGCTCAAGGGGGTGATTGGGGTTCTGCTATTACCACCGCTATCGGGGGACGTCACCCAGAGCACTGTCTAGGGATCCACCTCAACATGGTCATGAGAGGTAAAAGACCTAAGGACCGCGAACCTAATGAAGAAGAACAGGCAGCACTCAAGGCGGCTGCCCATTACACGGAGTGGGACTCGGGTTACTCAACCCAACAAGGAACACGGCCACAAACCTTGGGGTACGGATTGACGGATTCTCCGGCTGGACAGCTCGCCTGGATTTTGGAGAAGTTCTGGGCATGGACCGACAACGAAGGTCACCCAGAAGATGCCCTCTCCAGAGACGAAATGCTCGATAACGTCATGTTGTATTGGGTCACGAAGTCGGCGACATCTTCCGCCCGTCTTTACTGGGAAAGCTTCAGGGCTATGAGGCCCGCAGAGGTACACGTTCCCACGGGCGTTGCGTGCTTCCCTCACGAAATTATTCCTCCAGTGAGAGCCTGGAGCGATGGAATTTACACAGATATCCGCAGATGGACCAAGATGCCAAAAGGTGGGCACTTCGCTGCTTTCGAACAACCTGAACTTTTCATAGACGATGTTCGCTCATTCTTCGCCGAGATTCGCTGAGGGCAACATGCTTCGTGGGTTAAATATGGACCGGCAATTGCTGGTCTCAAGCCTCATCGACTACGCGGGTCGGAACCACTCCTCCACCGACGTAATCGCTACCGATTCCTCGGGAATTGTGCATCGCACTAATTGGTCAGAAATTTGTTCGCGTGCCCGACAGGTTTCCGCAGCTTTAAGAGACGAGGGGATTTCTCAAGGCGACAGGATCGCCACTATCGCATGGAACGATCACCGACACTTAGAGGTCTATTACGGAATTACTGGTCTTGGGTCTGTCTTACACACAGTCAATCCTCGTCTTCGCGATCAACAAATTGCTTGGATTATCCGTCACGCTGAGGACCAATTAGTTTTCGTCGATCCGGACTTTCTTGAGTTGGCAGAGGCCATTGCTCTTGAAACACCGTCGGTGCGCAAATGGGTAGTTCTCACTGACGAGTTGCAAGAAACGTCGTTGCCCAATGCTGTCGCATACGAACAATGGATAAATGAAAGTGCATCCACGTTTGACTGGCCCCTGCTCGACGAGTGGAGCGCCGCTACTCTTTGCTATACCTCGGGCACTACTGGAGACCCTAAAGGGGTCATGCAAAGTCATCGTTCCATCGTCCTGCAGACTTGGGCGACGTGCACCGGCGACGGCCACAATGTCAACTCAAGCGAGTCGATATTGCTTGCCGTGCCAATGTTCCACGTCAACGGATGGGCGATCCCATTCGCTGCTGCAATGTCCGGCGCCAAGTTGGTGCTACCTGGCCCAGACCTTTCTGCCAAAGCACTTGTCAGGCAAATCCAAGACGAACAGATCACATTTTCGGCCGGCGTTCCAACTATTTGGCTATCAGTCGTCCAGCAGCTCAAGGACACTGGTTCCGACATCCCTTCGCTGCAACGTATAGCGGTCGGAGGCTCCGCTGCCCCGCGTTCACTTATGGACACGCTAGAAGACGACTACGGGGTTTTTGTTTCACACGTTTGGGGAATGACCGAAATGACTCAAGGGTCCGCCGGGCGGTTCACGCACCGAGTGGCCGGACTAAACCGCGAAGAACAGCGCCGCCGTCAGGCCATGGCAGGGCGCGAGCTTTATGGAGTAGAACTTCGACTTGTCGACGCGAACGGAGAGGACGTTCCCCGTGATGGTTCCAGCCCTGGAGAGCTCTTAGCCCGAGGCCCATGGGTCGCAGGTGCCTATTTCGACCTTGCCGACGATATGACGCACATCGAAGATGACAGTGGAAACTGGCTCCGGACAGGAGATGTCGCGACCATGGACACGGAGGGTTATATAACGATCGTCGACCGAGCTAAAGATGTGATCAAAAGCGGCGGCGAATGGATTAGCTCAATTGAGCTCGAGAACGCAGCTGTTGGGGCCCCGGGAGTTGCAGAGGCAGCAGCGGTGGGATTACCTCACGACCGTTGGGGGGAGCGACCTCTGCTTCTCGTCGTTCTGGAACCTGACGTGGAGTTGGAACGCGATGAGATAGTGGAGGCCATCAAACCCCATGTCGCGTCGTGGTGGCTCCCCGATGCCATAGTCGCTATCGAGGAAATTCCTCATACTGGTACCGGAAAAATCGACAAAAAGGTTTTACGCGATCGGTTTTCAGAATTTGATTGGCCGGAGTAGCACCTAACTCATACAGGCCCTTCGCATTGACCTGCCTGTATACGTAGATGCCGCTATGAGCTTGTATCTACTTGAGATCCTTCTTTGGAGCCACCAATTTCGGGTAATGAGGCTGTACGATCTTTTGTTGGCCGTGCCGCTGTTCTCAAGCTCATTTGGAGCACCCTCGGCGGTCAAGCATTCGGTCCACAGGTCATTAATCGATTTTTCGCGCCGCTACTAAGGAGTCGCTATGGCAGGGAGCCGCACAACCTTCGAAAAACTCCAGCGGGACCGGGCAAAGAAAGCCAAAGCCGACGCTAAACGCGCTAAGCGCTTAGGCCAGACGCCTGAAAGCGGGCCGCTGGTTTATGGAGATGATGAACCAGTCGTTGACGACGACGCTGCGCAACTTGACGGGAACCTCGACCAAGAAATCTCAGCGGGAGATCTGCTTCGCCTCGTAGAAGAACTACAAAAAAAATTCGACAATGAAGAGATCAACTTTGACGAGTACGAAGAACGCAAGATTGAACTTTTAGCTCGCCTTCCGATGGATTAACCCAACGATCAAATTCGGCGGTGTGTAGACACGGCATAGCGCTGACCTTGGTAAGGATCTCGCTGCCAAGTACTCCATCGGCCCGCCAGCTCCATCCCTATTTCAGACATAACCGAGTCATATTCCGCCAAGGAAATGGCATCGGGTTTTATTTCGAAGCCCGCGATAAGGACGCCGTTTGTGGTCAGGTGATTTGCCACACTACTCAAGACCGCTTTTTCCGAACCGGGAAGAACAAAGATCATCACGTTGCCAGCTAGGACCGCTGCGTCGAAGGTTCGCCCCAATTCAAGTGTTGTCAGGTCGCCGCTGACCCAACTTAGGTCCGGAGCTTTCCGTCGCGCAGTTCCCAACATTCTCTCATCAAGATCAACTCCTACGACATCAATTCCGCGTCGGTAGAGCTCCATTGCAACGCGGCCAGTTCCGCAACCAGCGTCAAGCACAGACAGTGGGCCATATGCCTCTACGAAGTCGGCTTCGCCGTGAATGTTCTGGCCCGACTGGGCAAGTTGCTTCCAGCGCGCGTCATAACGGTCTCCTTGAACAAGGTCTGTTCGCCCACTCCATCGGCTGCTCGTCAATGGCTTGAGATCATTTATCTTGCCAATTCGGTTCGCGTTTTTCCGCGAAAGCAGTCGCTCCTTCGAACGCATCCTGTGACGCAAACACTGCTTCAAGCTCCGGTCGTTGGAAATTCCAAAACTCGTCTTCGGACACTCCCAGGACGTCTTTTATCAGCTTCTTCGATGCTCGAACTCCCTTGGGTGCGTTCTTCGAAATCCTTTCAGCCAACACAATCGCAGCTTCGAGAGTTTCGCCCTTTGGCACAACACGATTTACCATCCCGTGTTGGTGCGCTACCTCGGCGGTAATTGGATCAGCCGTAAGTGCCATTTCCATCGCCAAGCTATACGGGAGCTGCCGAGGCAGCCGGAGAAGGGCACCTGCACCGGCAAAAAGACCAACGCCAGCCTCTGGAATACCTAGCTTCGCGCCTTCCGACGCAACAATGAGATCACAAGAAAGAGCCACTTCTAGCCCACCGGCCAGGGCAAAGCCCTCCACTGCGGCGATTAGAGGCTTGGCACAACTTTTTTCAGTAATACCCGCAAAGCCTCGATCACCCACGTTTGGCATCGCGTCGATTCCCCCATCCGCGAACTGTTTCAGATCCATTCCAGCGCTAAAGCCACGACCAGACCCGGTAAGCACACCAACGCGAATTTCTGGATCGGCATCCATAGCTTCGAGAGCATCGCCTAGAGCAGAAGCTAAAGCGGTATTGAAGGCATTCATATCACTGGGGCGGTTAAGGGTAAGAATCTGAATATGGCCCCGCTTTTCAGTAAGGACGAGTTCTTCGGACACATCATCTCCTTTGCCGCTCAGCGGCCTTGTTCTATTCCGTTGCTGACGCTACAACCGATCGCGTCTCAACATCATCTCGGGTCTTATTCCCAATCGGCCAGACTGCTAATCGCCATGACGGCTAGCCTGAAGAACCGTTGAGGAGGCTGTGTGAGCGCCATCGGCGATCTGTTAATCCAGCTTGAGGGCGCAGATCTTGAAACCGCTCCCTTTTTCGTGAGGGAGTTGTTACAACACGCGGAACTTCCGAACTTGCAGGGAGGAGAAGCCCTCCGTGCATCTAGAGCAATCGCTGTTCATGCTGGACCTCAACAACTACCGATAGCCGCTGAATTAGCAGGGCGCGCCCATCAAGCAGGCATTCCTGGAGCCGGCGCGTTGTTCGCTGAATGTGCTGACAAGATCGCACTGATGAGTGGCCGGCCACAAAGATTTGGCACCGTAGTTCTTGAGCATCAAGGGGACCTGGTGATGGGTCCCCTTGACGGAATGGCTGACGACGAAATGCGAAGCAGCTTCGGTTTGCCTCCCCTGCTCGAGATGCGCCGGCGAATAGACAAGCAAAACCAGTCAAGAGCACGAGAACGCCACCAAGCCGTTGGGCTTCCTTTAGGTCAGAAGTTTTGTCGTGTTTGGTCGGATCCCAGCGTTGCGGAGCTGCGCCTTGGTCTGGCGAGCAACCCGGAAGGAGTTTGGGTTGATGGCAATGATCTGACGATGGTTTGCCAATCAACCGGCAATGGCATCATCCCTGGACCAGTTTTTGAGTTACCAATGTGGAATGTCAACGAGGACGACGGCAGTCCTTCCGACCTTTGGTGCTCGCAGATCCGGCTTGACAGGCTCTCAGAGGCGGTGTTCGGCTACGGATTCTGGCCTCTAAATGAAGACGGTATGCCAATTGGAGGACGTGGCCCGGTCGACCATCGTTTTAGAGGTAGCGCCGCTCCGGCAGAACTCCCGAGTCATGAAGATGATGCCCTCATAGGGTCCTTAGAAACCCACGAATTCGCTAGCGCTGCGTTGCGCGAAAATCGGAGGGTAAAGGTTTATCTGCCACCCGGGCACACCCCTGGTATGTCACTTCCGGTCATCTACTCGACCGACGGGAACATGATCCAGCCTTACATCCGGAGAGTTGATGCAGCAATTGCGGAATCAACTATTCCGCCGGTCATTCTCATCGGCGCGCATGCTGCGCCGATGGACAGGACTGGAAACGAACGCGCGCTCGAGTACCTGCCGGGCTTTGATGATCAACGTTTCGATCGCCATCAAAGGTTTTTTGTCGATGAGCTCAGTAGTTGGGCCGAGGGCGAATTCGACGCTTCCGATCGAAGAGAGTTCCGCGCGATATTCGGATGTTCGGACGGCGCTGCCCATGCTCTTGCCACTGCATCAATGCACAGACAACGATTCGGTCACTGCATCGCGTATTCAACAGGGATGCCCCCAGATGAGCAGACCCGCTGGGATGCCGACGGCGCTCCCTTTGTTCACCTCTGTGCCGGCACGTTGGAGCAAGGGTTTCACCAAGCCACAGAAGCGTGGGCAGCGTGGCTTCATTTTCACAAGTCGCCTCACCACTTCACCGAACGAGTTTGCGGCCACGACCTCATTCAATGGATAGAAGAGCTTCCTCGCGCCATCGCACGAGCATGGGGCTCCGATAACCCTGATTGAGTTATGAGCGCAGTAAATACCGTTTAATTTTTCCGGTCGCTGTCTGCGGGAGCGCCTCGACAATTTCAACCCATCTTGGATATTTGAATGGGGCTAAACGCGATCGCACGTGGTCCTGAACGGCAGCTTCTATATCTACGCTCTCGTGGGAGTCTGCTGGAACGACATAGGCCTTTGGTTTAACTAACCCTTCCTCGTCTTTTGCTCCGACCACCGCCACCTGCAAAATTTGTTCGAGTTCTAATATGCACGACTCAACTTCTGCAGGACTCACCCAAATGCCGCCCACCTTCAACATGTCGTCGGTACGTCCGAGACAGGTATATGTTCCGTCGGCATTTCGAACGTACGTGTCTCCGGTCGCTAGGAACTCCCCTATGAGGGCCTGTCGAGTCCGAGCTGTTCTGTTCCAATAGCCGGTCATCACAGATTCCCCTTTTATGTGAAGAGTTCCAGACTCTCCATCTGGCACTTCGACTCCGCTTTCGTCACGGATGGAGACCTCATAACCATCAACGACGGTGCCGCTCGAATTAGGGACTGACTGCCCGGGCCTGTTTGATATTGCGATGTGGGCCAGTTCAGTGGTGCCTAACCCGTCGAGGATTTCGACACCGAATCGCTCCTTAAATCGCCTGTGGATTTCGCCAGGCAACGGTTCGCCAGCGGACACAGCGACCCTGACTGACTCAAAGGTGTCATCGGGGATTTCTGAGCTTAAGAGCTGGCCAAAAGAGGTCGGAACACCAAAGAAGAGCGACGGGCGGTGTGTAGTTACATGGGCAGCGATATCTTCAGGCGCAGGTCGGCCTGGATTCAGAATCCCCTTCGCGCCGGTGACCGCGGGAAAATACCCCGCGTTACCCAGTCCGTACGCGAAGAACAGTT
>DCYM01000001.1:0-268 GCA_002331465.1 Candidatus Neomicrothrix sp. UBA2110
CCGAGGAAGCGCTTTGTGTATACGCAGGCTACCTACGGGAGTTCAATTTTTGAGGCTGCCTGCTGCTAGAACCGCTCTGCTGACTCGAGGTGCTGCGGATTTACGACGTAGCTTGCCGCGACGTGGATCGCTCTGACTATGTTTCGGTGGCGTCTTGAGCAGCGAACGCTGCCATCCAACGACGTGACGCTTCATCTGACCCGTACTCCTCGACAAGTTGGGCGAACAGCTCTGCGCGTTGCGTGTCGTCAAGTGTTGAGGGGTCTGG
>DCYM01000001.1:601-4367 GCA_002331465.1 Candidatus Neomicrothrix sp. UBA2110
TGTTCTGTCATAAAAGTCCCCTCAGCGAGCCCTAAAACCCCGAAAATGAAGAACCCCGGGTTGCTTAGAAAATCGTTTTCCCGATGATGCGTCCCATCACAGTGTTGTTGGAAGCGGACATGAATGCTTGAACCTTGGGGTCAGCCATGTTCGACGCTGATGCAGCCATCAGCCCGTCGACATCGTCGCACCAGGTAAGGGCGTATTGGGGAGCCACATTTTGAGTCGCCCCGGCAGCAATAGTCTCAGCGAACAACATGCCGTTGGCACCTGCAGAAATGTTTCCCCACGCAACTCCGATGTTTGCGTCGCTTGTCTCGTCATCCACTCCGTCCCCGGCAACTAGAAGCCCAGAAACCCATGCGCCGGATCGTTCTCCGCGTTCTGCTACTACCCGCAACAGACTGCGCCGAACAAGCTGCGTACCGGAGCGCTTCATTAGGTCAATTTGTTCGTTTGTTTGATAGAGACCATCCCAAACGCCCAAGGAGGTGTTGATGTTGGGGCAATCGAACTGAACTTGGACCAAACCGGCTTGATCGCCGCCCATCACCATTTGCGAACCGCGGACATCCGTTGCCCCTAATCCCATTGCTATTTCTTTGATTTTCTCAACACCTGAAATCAACTCTCCCAGGTCGGAGGTAGTCACTGTCGCCGCCGTGATGTATGACATTTTCCACCGTTCTCGTTCTCGAACCTGTCCGGTTCGATAGGCCAAAACTTTAGCAAAACACCAAAAAGGAAGAACCGCGGATAGTCATGTCGGCCAGAACTGAAGTATTCGCTGAGTAGAGGGACGATCTGCCGGGCCCGGCGGCCAAGTTGATGGTTATGATCCCCTTATGACTGATTTCGGTATAAATATGTTTCCTACAGACAAAGCGATCAACCCGATGACGCTGGCGAAAGAAGCCGAAGATCGAGGTTTCGAGTCGATATGGTTCCCAGAACACAGTCATATTCCCACTAGCCGCGAAACCCCTTGGGGACTGAATCCAGAGGCACCACCACTGCCAGAGGAATATTGGCGAACCCATGATCAATTCGTGGCACTTGGCATGGCCGGAGCAGGTACAACCAAAATCAAACTAGGTACTGGGATCACTCTTGTAGCCCAACGTGACCCAATCTGGTTGGCTAAAAGTGTTGCGACGGTAGACGCGCTTACTGATGGCCGTTTCTTATTCGGAATCGGCTACGGCTGGAACAAAGAAGAGCTACATCATCACGGCGTCAAGTTCAACGAGCGACGTGCCGTGATGCGAGAACGCATTCTCGCGATGAAAGAACTTTGGACTAAAGACGAAGCGGAGTTCCATGGCGACCATGTTGATTTCAGTTCTACCTGGCAGTGGCCGAAACCAACACAAAAGCCGCACCCGCCCATCATTCTTGGTGGCGCTGCAGGCCCGAAAACCATGAAAGACATCGTCGAGTACTGCGACGGTTTCATGCCGATCGCTGGACGGTACGACTTCGGCGAGCAGATCACCACGCTCAAGCAGATGGCATCAGACGCAGGAAGAGACCCTGAATCATTCGACTTCGGGCAATTCGGAACCCCACCGAAAGCAGCGATCGTGGACTCCCTCATTGAAGCGGGGTGCAGCCGCATCGTGTTTTCACTTCCCCCCGCCGACGCGGACACCGTGATTCCCAAACTTGATCAAATTGCCGAGTTCAAAGATCAATACAGCTAACTGCGAAACCGAGGCTTCCGGTTAGTGGCCAATCGGTCGCCAGTTAGCCGGATTCGAGGGTGTCCTGTTCTTTAGGCGTCTGGGGTACTGGTTTCGATTTTGTTGCGTCAATTGTCATCGAAGGATCGAAATTTTCCTTCGTCGTACGTCGCACCGCAACGATCCAGTGCTGCTTTCCAAGCTGGACTTTGCTTCATAGCCCACCGAAGTGATGAGATCAGACGTCGGCCTGCGAAAGTGGAACCTGTGCGAGGTGAGGCGTTTGCCAGTTCAGCCAAGCTCACAGGCAAGGTTGCAACAGCAGCGTTTCTGAGTATTCGATAACCGAGAAGTTGCGCAGGCTGAAGGGGTGGGGTGCGCAAGAATTTCCATGCTTGGTCAAGTGCTGCAGAACCTTCTAGATCAGGATGTTCGATGATCCAAGAGCGGAGGTCAGTAGCAGTCTGCGGCAGATCAGTAATACCCAAAAGTTCACCGATTCTGGATTGCTCGCAAACGAACTGGTCGGCTTCACGAGATTCGAGAGGGCGACAAAAATGTTGATAGGCATCTAAAAACGAGTCTGTAAGTGTGTTGTGAACCCAAGCACCGAGGTGAGGCTGGCTCGCGGAATAGGCGATTCCGCGCTGCGAAATGCCCGAAACCGGCTGATGTGCCTGCCGCACGCGTTTGACTGCCGAGAAGACCTCCGGCATCGCTCCATAGTTAACCGTTGTAACAAACAGTGATGTCCGGTTCAGCCTCCCCAAGGGATCTGCCTCGTAGGCAGAATGGTCGGCCACACCTGCGGCCACCTCAGGATGCAGTGCTTGCAGCAGCAAAGCTCTAATTCCTCCTGCGAAGCTGGATACGTCGCCCATCACTTTCCAACTCACGCTTTCAGGACCAAACAAACCAGTGTCTTCGGGGTAAAGATGAGTCTCGGCAAGTGGCTGTTCTCCTTGGGAGAACAAACGAACGACGCTGGCAGTCATCCTTTCCTGAAGTTTCACGAAGTCTCCGCTCTGCCCGTTACGGAATCGGCAGCTGGCGAGGCGCCCTCAATCCACCACTCATCTTGTGTTCTCACCAAGAAATAGACGAGAGCGATAGGACTCCGGGCCCTGAATCGAACTTCAACAGATGCCGTGTCATTTGTGATCCGACAGCGACCAAAGGCTGCTGGACTTTGGTCAAGCAAAAACGGAAAGCCCGACCGGACCATTTCTTCGAAGCCTTGGGTATCAACGACTGCTTTGAAAGAAGGTGAAGCCTGACCTCGAGCAGCGGCAAAGTCTCCTCGGTTCAACGCGAGTAGTTGTTCCGATATTGGGCGTTGAAGAGCATCTCTTTGCCATGGCCCGCACGTGGAAGCGGTTTCTTGGGCGACGAACCTATCGGAGGTGGTTGGGGGAGTAGTCGTTGGGGTGCTCTCGATGGTTGCCCTGCTCGATATTTGGTCTTCAGTTGACGGGGCGCATCCACTAAGGCCAGAGAACAAGAGCGTCAAGACAGCGAATCCCATAGATAGAGAATGTAACTGCGTTCGCTTCGGGCCCAGCGAGTCGAATTCGAATGGCACGGTCGCTACTCCTGCGGTGCGCTGGTTTCTTTCAGTTCTAAGAATCATGGTTGCGGTGGTTACCAAATTACGTGAGCTGCCGAGGGAGAGTCCCACAGGACAGTGACAGAAGTAATTCTGAACCACTGCCGCGGGAGAAACGGAGACTATGGAGGGGCGTCTCCACGATTAAATGAGCACTAAATCAAAGTCCAATGCAAATCCTTCTGTTTCGCAGCATCAAATTCCGGCGCAACGGAGAAGATTTCAGTCAGAGGTGAAGACCGGTTACCGTGATCAGGGACGCTTGTTACTCAGGAGATCACTCAGTGAGCCGCATCGCAAGGAGGTTGATTCCCGATAAGTCTGTTCTGAAGCGCTTGCTGAAGTGGTTCGTAATCATTAACGCTGTGCTGGCCGCGTTCGGAATTTTGATCGGCCAGAACGGCGAATTTGTAGCACGAGTCCATGGCAGCAGTTTTCTGCTTGTTATTACTGCAGCTGGCGTGATGAGCATAGAGCT
>DCYM01000124.1 GCA_002331465.1 Candidatus Neomicrothrix sp. UBA2110
AGCCATCCACGATTACGGCGGCCAAGGACACCCAACAATTTTCGTTCATGGGACTGGGCTGGCTTCGCGGATGTGGGAACCCATCATCGAACGGCTAGGTGCTAATTTTCGGGCAATCTGTGTCGATCTTCGCGCTCACGGAGCCACCACCAATCCTCTAGATATCAATTTTTTTGATCACCGAATGGTCGCTGACCTGTCAGCAGCAGCGGACGCTTTAGCTCTCAAAGATGCCTGGGTAGTCGGGCATTCGATGGGTGGGGCGACGAGCCTTCTGGCAAGCCTGGCGCGTCCCAAGGCCTTCAGTCGGGCTTGGGTCTATGAACCAGTCATTTTTGAGCGAACCGAAGAGCGACCTGTCGGAGCTTTCGATTTTGTTGAGATAACTAAGCGTCGACGTGCCGTCTTTTCCTCGAGAGCTGAGGTGATTGAGCGTTACGGATCTCGCGCACCACTTGATGAATTACATCCAGAGTGTCTTGAGGCGTACGTGCAGCATGGGTTTATCGACAGGCCAGATGGTTCAGTGGAGTTGGCATGTTCGCCAGCGCTTGAATCGAAAGCTTACGAGCAGTTTCTACAACAAGGGTGGGGTCAACTACCTGACGTAAGCGTTGCAGTTCTTGTTGCCTACGGCGGCCGAGGGTCAGACCGTCCATCAACGGAAGCTCCGTCGATAGCGCAACGCATACCTTCGGGCGTCATCGAAGTCTTCGAAGACTCAAATCACTTCGGATGTTTTGGTCCCCTAGATGATGTAACAGCGTCAATCCACAATTGGTTTACCGGTACTCCATCCTAGAAACTCGTCAAAACCGCGTTAGCGCTTCTTGAGCTACTGAAGCGACCAGTCGGTCGTTTTGCCACATTCGAGCCTCGGCAAGTCCACGCGCTCCTGAGGCCTCTACAGGCCACTGCTGTACATAGATCCATTCATCGGCGCGAGCCTCTGCGTGAAACCACATCGCATGATCAAGACTCACCAGCATGGTGCCTTCCGTGCCCCACGTCCGTCCATGGGGAACAAGAAGTGTGTCAGCGACGCAGTCATCGCTCATATAGGCGAGAATCGCTGCGTGGACCTCGGGCTCATCGCTGAGCGGTCGTCGCGCCCGGAACCAAAAATTGATTCCTCCGGTTTCTGAGGGTCCAGTTGGCGACCATGGGGCATGTTCAATTCGGTACTCAACCGGGCGAGGACCATGCGACCATTCCTCACCGAAAATGGGACCGACTTCCATCATGCATTCTTCAAAGGTAGGAAGATTTTCTGGCTTCTCCAGATATTGAGGCGGCGGCGGTGAGATCACACCCGGCCCTGCTTCTGGGGTGTGAAATGAAGCAGTGAGATCGAAGATGCTCTTGGCGTTTTGGGAACCGGTTACTCGACGTTGACAAAAGGTGCGACCATCTCGGATTGTCTCAACGTCGTAGTCAATCTTTTGTATTCCATCTCCTCCGCGCAAAAACAAGGCGTGGACTGAGTGAAGGCGTCGCTCGGGGCCTACCGATCGATATGCCGCGACAATTGACTGGGCTATTTGGTGGCCACCATAAAGACCATATCCGCTATGCCCCGAACCGAGGCCTACAAACCCTTTGTCATCACGTTCTTTTAGGTCAAGGACGTCGAGTAGTTCGCTAATGGGATCATTCACGATGGAACAGGCTGCCAGAATTGAACCGATCTGTCGCCTCGCTTCAAAGGCTCTCATAACCCGGGGGTGGAACGAACCCCCCTAACTCACGTTCGATGAGGGATGCGAAATGAATGGATCTTCGGTCATGTAAATGCGGGGCGACTATTTGAATGCCGACAGGCAATCCTTCGAGCAGTCCCACTGGGGCGACCGTACTGGGCAAGTACACGCTGCAACTCCAACCCGCCCAGAACAGTTGGTCAACAACGGGTTCCTGCCCACCGTCAATTTCGATGGTGCGATCAGGTCGCTCCCCCTCATGGTCGTGAGGGAAGGCGGTGGAAGCAGCGGCTGGACAAAGGAGAAGGTCGAACTCGTCAAAATATCTTGCCCATTGCTGCCGATATCGTTCGCGTTGCTGATGAAGACCGAACCATTCGCGGTGGGTCATGTGCGTTCCATGGTCCACCAAATTTCGATACGTGCGCTCTCCACGTTCCCAAGCTTCATGTCCGGGCAAAGCGTTAGTGCATGCTTCGTCGTTGCTTGAGGCGCCAGTTGCAGCTCGTAGCAGCAAGAGATAATTCTCAAAAAATTCGACTTGGTCAATGCGTGGGCTGGCGCTTGACACTTGCACTCCTAGACCCGCTAGCTGGTCGACGGTGCCTTGAAGATGGTCGATGAGTGGCGTGGCGGTTTTACACGCCGGCGTGTCAAGAAGAACACCAACGCGATAGTCACTGAGGGACTCTCTTGTGGAGTGAGGCAAATCAACTCGATATCCGGTGGCATCGAATCCGGCGGGGCCGGCCAGAACCGATAACGCCATGTCGAGGTCTTTGGCGCTTCGCGCAAGCGGCCCTACGACCGCAATGTCGACGGCTGTGTCCACTCCCGGAGCTGTGTGCCCTTGCTGAGGGATCAAATCCATCGTCGGCTTATGACCGAATACGCCGCAGTAGTGGGCTGGATTTCGAATAGAAGCACCGATATCGCTACCGATTTCAAGGGCAGCCATCCCTGTCGCTAACGACACCGCTGACCCTCCAGAAGAGCCGCCCGGGGTTCGAGCTAGATCCCAAGGATTGTTGGTGCAGCCATATAGGTCATTGAAAGATTGCCAATCAGCGAGCATGTACGGCACGTTGGTCTTTGCCCAAATGACAGCTCCTGCGCCTAGTAGACGTTCCACAGATGGGCTGTCAACGTCCGGAAAGTTGTTGACCCATTTGGGATTACCCCAAGTTGAGGGTGTCCCGACCCAGTCGTAGGCCTCTTTAATGGTGACGGGCAACCCGTGGAAAGGTCCCCATGATTCCCCTTGAGCAGTTGCTTCGTCAGCAGCCAGGGCTCGATTTTGCGCTACTTCGATTCTGCTTTCGGTTATAGCGTTGACCGCAGGATTAAAGGCCTCATACCGAGCTACCGCTTCATCAAGTAGTTCTCGAGCACTGGTTTCTCGAGAACTAATCAGGACCGCTAATTCAGATGCTGTTTTCAACATCAAATCGTTTGACATGCGGCAACCGTAGTTCGCCTCAGCGAACCACCAGATCGAGAGCTTCGCCGACCGCGGTCAGCAGGTGGTTGATGTCAGCATCGGAGGTGGCGAGATTCACGCAACCCATCCCGTAACCACTGAAGTACACCTCGCGTTCAAGTAACCGATGTTGCAGAGATGCCATCACGGTCGCTTCATCACTATCGAGATGCGCATCCCGGTAGCCACGAATTGGTCGTTGGTGCGGGTGGATTCGGAACAACGAGCCGGCGCCCGTCACCTGCCATTCGATTGACTGCTCTTCGAACAGTACTTTCAGTCCCTGGCGTATCTGATTACCAATGTTGTCCAACCGGTCAAAACTAGTTTCCTCAAGTTCTCGCATGCAGGCAACTCCAGCAGTCATCGTTACCGGGTTGGCGGTGTAAGTTCCGCCCGAAGGCACGGCAGCGCGGTCCCCTTCTACCGCAGCAAAAACTTCCATCACCTCAGATCTTCCCCCTATCGCACCAACGGGAAACCCCCCACCGATAATCTTGGCAAGAACCGTTAAATCCGGTTCTATACCGTGAACCGCTTGGGCACCTCCGTGCGCCAACCGAAACGAAATCACTTCGTCAAGAACCAAGAGCGCTCCAACTTCGCGGGTTGTTTTTCTGATCGCTTCACTGAAGGTTGGGTCGAGAACGGGCATACCGACCCTCGATGGCATGGGGTCAAGGAGAACGGCCGCCAGACGCGGCCCGACACGTCGAATCGCTTCAACAGCACCGTGCGCGTCGTTGAATTGCACTACAACAACTTCGTCAGCCAGCGATTCTGGGGCGCCTTGGGCGTAGGGAACTGTCGATGGAGTGTCTGCTACGCCCCAGTTTGATGGGTCCGGCCCGAGGCTCACCTCAGCATGGTCATAAGTACCGTGATAACTCCCTTCTACTTTGATAATCGCGGGGCGACCGGTGAACGCTCGGGCGGCTTTAATCGCTCCCATCACCGCCTCTGTTCCTGAGTTACAAAAGCGCACATGTTCGCAACTCGATATTCGGTCACAGAGAATTTCTGCAAGTTCGATTTCTGCTTCCGTTGCCAGCGAGAAAGCTGTCCCTCTGCTGAGTTGCTTTCGCACGGCTGCTTCAACCATTGGATCGGCATGACCCAGAATGATCGAGGTGAAATTATTGTTGCAATCTAGGTAGCGGTTGCCATCGACATCAGTAATCCAAGCACCTTTGCCGTTGTCGACGTAGATGGGGTGAGGCCGAATAATCACGGTGGATCGTGACACCCCGTCTGGGATGACAGCCAGACCGCGTTGGTGAAGTTCGGCGGAACGAGAAGTCGACGTAGGGTAGCTAATGCCCATTTACACAGTCTCGCAGGTCAATGCGCGCGATGATCGATACCTATGACGCAGTCTGAAACAACTCCAACAATAGCGGGCACACCTGAAGCTCCTTGGCGAATCGGTGTTGATGTGGGTGGCACATTTACCGATCTCGTGCTCGCTGATTCGCGCGGGAAGGCATGGGTAGCGAAGGTTCCTTCTGTGCCTTCCGATCCAAGTCGAGGCGTGCTCGCCGCTGTTCAACGCATCGCAGTTGACCTAGGTCTCCCCAAGTCGGAAGTTCTGAGTCAGTGTTCTTTATTTGTTCATGGTTCGACCATTGCAACGAACACGATGCTGGAAGGTAAAGCAGCCAGCGTGGGACTAATTACGACCGAAGGTTTCAGAGACACGATCGAAATTCGACGTGGTCTTCGATCTGATCAGTGGAACCATCGAGCTCCTTATGCGCCTGTGCTCGTTCCTCGTTACCTTCGCCGCTCGATACCGGGGCGGATCAATGCAGATGGGAGCGAGCATCAGCCACTTGACACCTCTTCGGTGCCCGAAATTCTCGCCGATTTCGAGAACGAACAAGTTGAAACAGTAGCCATAGCGTTAATGAACAGTTTTGTTGATGATCGCCACGAGCAACAATTAGCTGAGGTGATCAAGGAACACTGGGGAAAGGAGTGGGTGACTTGCTCCGCCGAGGTCTCACCTTTGATGGGCGAATATGAGAGAAGCTCTACCGCGGTAGTCAATGCTGCTCTTTCTCCTCGAATCGTAAAGTACCTCCGCTCATTGGATGCTGAGTTAACGACCGAGGGTCTCAGTCGACCAATCTTGTTAGTTCAATCAAACGGCGGCGCAGCTTCCGTTGATCAGCTGGCTAATCGGCCCGTAAATCTTCTACTCAGCGGACCTGCTGCAGCTGTCGGTGCCCTCAATCTGTATCGACGCGCCATCGATCACGCAGGCGTGGCTGCCGGAGACGAAGGCAATCTCATATCAATGGAGATCGGTGGGACGTCCTGCGATGTGCTCCTTATGTCTAATGGTGAAGTCGCAACACGCGATGACGTAGACATCGCCGGGTATCACGTGTCTACCCCCGCGATCGATATTCACACCATTGGCGCCGGAGGCGGCACGATAGCCGGAGTCGACGAAGCGGGGCTTCTCTTCGTTGGCCCCGAAGGAGCCGGAGCCGATCCCGGACCTGCCTGCTACGGCATCGGAGGCAAATTACCTACAGTCACGGATGCGCACCTTGTGCTGGGGCGTTTACGTCCCGGAAAATCTGCGGGAGGAACTCTTGATTTAGACATTGATGCAGCTCGGGAGGCAATAAATATCCATGTTGCACAAAAACTCGACATGTCGATCGAAGACGCCGCCGCCGGCATCATCGAATTAGTCGAACAGCATCTGTTGAGCGCTGTTGGGCACATTTCGATTGAGCGCGGGCACTCTCCTAGACGATTCACGTTGGTTGCGGCCGGGGGCGCAGGCCCAATGCACGGCGCCAACGTCGCTGCCGGTTTAGGTTGCGCTCGAGTCCACATACCCCGAGATGCAGGAGCTCTCTGCGCCATTGGAATGCTGCACGCGGATGTCCGCCAGGACTTCACCAGATTTTTGCTCGGCTCACTAGATGAGATGCCAACCAGAACCATCGAACAGGGTTTTGATTCTCTCACCGACCGGGCGCTCGCAGTTCTGTCAGCTGAAGGATTTTCGAAGCCCGAAGTCACTCTGAACTACGAAGTCGAGTTACATCATCCAGGGCAACTTTGGTCCATCCGAGTGGCAGTTGAAGCAAAAGGATTTGACGCTCAGGCAGCGAGGTCAACATTCGAGGCCGAATACCAGCGTCTCTACGGCCATGTGCAGGATGAGGGAACGATCATGGTTTCGTCTCTTCGTTTAACTGCTCGAGGGTCAACTGGCGAATTCGAGATGGCCGGAGGCAACCCGTCTGAAGGACTACCTGATCCGATTGATATGCGTCCAGTCTGGTTTCCTGGAACAGGATGGGCGAAAACGGCTGTACATGACGGATCCCTGTTACGGCCAGGCGACAGCCTCGACGGACCGGCGCTAATCGAGGAAGCTACGACAACTGTTGTCGCCCGACCAGGCGACCGTTTATGGGTGGATGATTCGGGCGATTTCTTTATTGACGTCGCGCAAACCGATGACAAGGTTGAACATCGCGCTGGGGAAATGGACCCGGTCGTCTTGGCGTTAATGCAAAATCGACTCGATCAGATCAGCCGACATATGGGTTGGGTCATGACTCGAACGGCTCGAAGCACCATATTTAGCCAAAGCCACGATTTCAGTTGCTTCATCACCACCCCAGACGGCACCTTGGTCGCTAATGCTGACGGAATCCCTATTCATACGGGTGGTGGGGGGTTCGCTGTTCGCGCGTTGCTCGCCAAATATGGCGACACCCTCAATGTCGACGACGTCTTCCTTTTGTCTGACCCGTATGTGGCGGGCGGAAATCATTTACCTGACTGGGTAATCGCTCGACCAATCTTTGTGGGTGCTACCGACCCAGTGCTGGCAGGGTTCTGCTGCAACCGGGCACACCAATCAGATATTGGTGGCGGGCTTGCTGGCACCTACAACCCTGAAGCAACCGAAATATGGCAAGAGGGAATTCGGCTGCCAGTCATGCGACTTATAGAGGAAGGCAAGGTCAGAGAAGACCTGTGGGAGTTGCTGATGCTCAACTGCAGAACACCTGACCTCCTTGATGGTGATCTCTTGGCGATGCTCGGCTCTACCCAAATCGGTGGCGAACGCGTGGTCGGCTTAGCAACCGAGCTGGGGCTCGACGCGTATTTGTCCTATCTGGATGGCGTCCTCAACCATGCTGATCGACGCATGCGATCAGCAGTACTCGCCCTTCCTGATGGCACCTATTTCGGTGAAGACCACACCGACAATGACTGTTTCAAAAAAATCGATATCGCTGTGCGAGTCAAAATGATTATTGACGGAGACGCGATGAGCATCGACTTCTCGGGAACTGACCCCCAAATCGAGGGCTTTAAGAACAGTTCGATCGCAAACACGTACTCGTCTGTCTATTTAGCTATTTCCTCTTTTTTTGACCCGAGCATTCCTCGTAACGAGGGAACGTACCGTTGCGTTTCGATCAACGCACCCGAGGGTTCAATAGTTAATGCCCTACCCCCAGCCCCTATGACCATGAATACGGTTTATGTCGCACACGAGATCGTGATCGCGATTTGGCAGGCATTGGCCTCAGCGGATCCCACGCGAGCATGTGCAGCGTGGTCTAAAACCATGCACGGCCACGTAGCCGGTCGACGAGATGACGGAACCACCTGGGTGATGTACCAGTGGCACGCTATGGGCACTCCTGGCGCAACAGCTGAGCGCGACGGGTTCGCTCAAATGGGTCACCTCATCAGCCTCGGCGGTCTTGATATGCCAAACCTGGAATTTCATGAACAGCACTATCCGGTTCGCTACATCTGTCACGAACAACGCTGCGATAACGCTGGTCCCGGCGCTAAGCGCGGCGGTACGGGCGTTCGCTACGAGGCAGACATTCTTAAATCAGCTATTTGGTCGTTCCGAGCCGAAGGACTCGACACTCCAAGCGGTCACGGCGTAGAAGGCGGAGGGACCGGCGGGGTTGGACTCGAATGGATAGTTCCAACCGATAGTGATGTCGACGGTCCAGCATTTATTCCCCCCAAGTACGGAGTCACCAAGCTTGGTCCTGCGAGAATGATCGCCGAAACACCCGGTGGCGGAGGATGGGGCGATCCTTTTGACCGGGATCCTGAATTGGTGCTACGCGATGTGCGAGACGGGGTGGTGTCCCTCGAAGCGGCGCGACGCGATTATGGCGTGGCGTTAACTGCCGATGGGCAATCAGTTGACATGGTGGCGACCACCGCCGCGCGCGGTTCGACGTGATTTCGCGATCATTAGCTCATGACTGACCCCGTAATTCAAGCGCTTGACCGACTCCGCGCTGACTACGAAATCGTTGACTGTGACCCAGATCTAGCGGACACCGCTCAGTTTTGTGATCGCTACGGTTACCAGCTTGACGAAAGCGCTAACGCAATCTTGGTGGTCGGCAAAGCAGATCCGCGGGTGTACGCAATGTGTGTGGTGCTTGCCACCACCCAAATCGATGTGAACAAGGTGGTGCGCAAGAAATTTGGGGTGAAGAAAGCATCGTTCGCTTCGCCAGAGGAAACGACTCAGATAACCGGGATGTTGCTGGGCGGAGTCACTCCATTTGGTTTGCCAGAAACGCTGCCATTATGGATCGATAGCAGGGTAATGAACTGCCCGCGTGTCATCGTCGGCGGAGGATCACGAAACCGAAAGATTTACGTTGGTCCCCATAGTTTACAAGCGCTGCCCTCGGCACATGTGGTCGAAAACCTTGCGAAGGAACGACCCGCAGGCACGTAACTTTGGTCT
>DCYM01000127.1 GCA_002331465.1 Candidatus Neomicrothrix sp. UBA2110
TGAGGAGTTCGGAATTCAGCTGTACCCGATGGGTGACCCTGGTCAGGGAATTGTGCACGTCATCGGCCCCGAGAAAGGTCTCACCTTGCCCGGTATGACTGTGGTCTGTGGAGATAGCCACACCTCTACTCACGGCGCATTCGGAGCCTTGGCATTTGGGATTGGCACCTCCGAGGTGGAGCACGTCCTAGCGAGTCAAACCCTTCCGCAAAGCCGACCTGGGACCATGGCTATCAACGTTGAGGGCGAAGCACCTTCAGGAGTAACGGCCAAGGACATCGTTCTGGCAATCATTGGCCGTATCGGAACCGGGGGCGGCATCGGGCACATCATCGAGTATCGCGGTTCTGCAATCCGCTCACTATCGATGGAAGGCCGCATGACGGTCTGCAACATGTCTATCGAAGCTGGTGCCAAAGCAGGACTCATAGCTCCCGACGAAACTACGTTTGCCTACCTACAAGGCCGCCCTCACGCTCCGTCAGGCGGGGACTGGGACGCTGCAGTAGCAGACTGGGCCACGCTCACCACCGACTCTGATGCCTCGTTCGATCAGACAGTGGATATCGATGCAACTCAACTGGAGCCTCACGTAACTTGGGGAACCAACCCGGCTCACGTCATTCCTATTAGCGCTCCTATTCCTGGTCCTGATGCTTATTCCGACCCTGTTGCGGCGAGCACTGCCGAGCGTGCTTTGGAATATATGGGACTTACCCCTGGCAAAAAACTCGGTGATGTAGCAGTAGACACCGTGTTTATCGGTTCGTGCACCAATTCTCGTATTGAAGATCTTCGGTCCGCTGCTGCGGTGGCAAAGGGACGCAAGGTCAAAGAGGGCGTACGAACACTCGTGGTGCCTGGCTCTTTTCAGGTGAAGGCTCAAGCAGAAGCGGAGGGATTGGACAAAGTGTTCACCGATGCAGGTTTCGATTGGCGTGAACCAGGGTGCTCTATGTGTCTGGCAATGAACCCGGACAAGTTGGAACCGGGCGAGCGGTCAGCGTCTACCTCCAACAGAAACTTCGAAGGCAGACAGGGGCGGGGTGGAAGAACTCACCTAGTTTCACCAGCTGTAGCTGCGGCTACCGCTATCGCGGGGACGTTCGTTACTCCCGCGGATTTGGACTGAAAGAGGTAGGCAGATGCAAGCAGTTCGCGTTCACGAAGGACGGGCAGTGCCGCTGGATCGGAGCGATGTCGATACTGATCAAATCATTCCCAGCGATTGGCTAAAACGCGTTGAGCGCACCGGATTCGGCAAGGGATTATTCTCCGAGTGGCGAGATGATCGAGAGTTCATTCTGAACGATGAAAATTACGCCGGGGCATCCATTTTGGTAGCTGGTCTTAACTTCGGAACCGGCTCTTCTCGGGAGCACGCTGTATGGGCTCTGATGGACTACGGCTTCATGGCAGTGATCTCGCCCCGATTTGGAGACATATTCCAAAACAACGCAACCAAAAACGGGCTCATACCCTGCCAAATCAGTGAGGAAGCGGCGACGAAGCTAAGAGAGGCTCTCCATTCGGACCCTGAACTTGCAGTCACAGTTGACGTGGAACGGCTAAAGGTGATGGCACCGGCGATAGGACTTGAAGAAGATTTCCCCATGGATGCCGCAACCCAAAATCGCTTCCTCGAAGGGCTCGATGATATTGGGATCACTCTCCGCAGTGAAGAATCGATCGGGAGTTTTGAAGGAACCCGCCCGGGCTGGTTGCCCAGCACCCGAAGCTAAACAAACAACTTTCAACTAGTCGAGTTGAACGAGTGAAGCTGACCGAATACCGGGCACTGCGTTCAAGGTCTCTAACACGTCGTCAGCTATTACTTCGTCGGAAGCCAACGCCATTAACGCGTGGTCACCGCGCCGATCGCGGCCCAGTCCCATAAACGAAATATTGACACCGGCCGTTCCCAAAATGGACCCCACAATTCCAATCATTCCAGGCTGGTCATCATTCCTGATGACCAACATATAGTCGGCCAACGGAACCTCAACCGAGTGATCATCGATCATCACTATCCGCGGTTCATTCCCCGAGCGGACGAGAGTACCTGCAACGGAATGACCACCACCGCTCACTTCGACCAGATTGCGGAATTCACCGGCATCTCGCGACCCGACATCGCGAACTAACACACCCATCTTCTCGGCGTGTTCGAACGCATTCACGAAGGTAACTGGGCTACTTACGATCCGCCCAAAAATTCCTCGGAGAACCGACAAGACAAGAATTCTTCGGTCATATCCACCTATCTCACCAGCTACTTTCACCTCTATATCGTCTGGTATTCCGCGAACTAAGGCACCAAGGAAGGCACCTAGTCGTTCGCCAATTCCTAAATATGGGCGGAGCGCGTCAGAAGCGTCTTCAGCGGCAATATTGACTGCGAAAGGAACAAAATCACCGTCGAGCGCCAACGCAACCTGTTCAGCAATGGTCACACCCGCTCGATGTTGTGCCTCATGGGTGCTGGCACCTAAATGCGGGGTCACGACCACTTCGGGTCGACCAAACAGTGGCGACTCCGTCTTGGGTTCGGTGTCAAAAACGTCCAGAGCAGCGCCTCCAATTTGCCCGTTCTCTATTGCCGCCGCTAAATCGGCCTCCACAACCACTCCCCCGCGCGCCGCATTAACAAGACGCGCACCACGTTTGAATTTGGCAAATCTTTCGGCATTAAAGAGACCCACAGTGTCCGCGTTCTTTGGCAAATGGATCGTTACAAAATCAGACTGACTTAGCAGTTCGTCAAGTTCCACCATTTCCACGTTGATAGCACGTGCTGAATCTGCGCTCACGAACGGGTCATACGCCAGAAGCCGCACGTCGAAGCCAGCTAAACGCTGTGCTACAAGTCGGCCTACTCGCCCAAGCCCGACAATGCCCACGGTTTTGTGAAGCAACTCGGTGCCGGCCCACAGTCCACGTTCCCAACGGCCATTAGTAAGAGCAGCGTGAGCTTGGGGCAGGTTGCGCGCCACCGCGAGGAGAAGACCCACAGAATGCTCCGCCGCTGAAACCACGTTTGACTCAGGAGCGTTGCAAACGAGAATCCCGCGCGACGTTGCAGCTGCAGTGTCGACGTTGTCCAAACCCACGCCGGCACGTCCTACGACCTGCAGCTGGACTCCAGCGTCGAGAAGTTGACTATCAACCACTGTTGCGGAACGAATAATTAGAGCATCGGCATCACTGATTGCCGATTGAAGCTCTTTAGGCGTGAGACCGAGACACACGTCAACTTCGTGACCACGTGCTCGCAAAAGCTCAAGACCAGCCTCTGCCAGCTTCTCCGACACCAAGACTCGGGCCACCTCAGCCTGCTACCAGCTCAGTAACGCGATTGATTCCATCGACTAGATCGTCAATACCCAAAGCAAAAGAAAAGCGGGCGTAGCCAGGCGCCCCGAAAGCTTCGCCTGGCACAAAGGCCACGTTCGCTTCCTCCAAAACGATCGTTGCCAAATCAAGAGTTGAGTCCACTTGGCGGTTTGCAATTTTGCGCCCAATCAATCCCTGCAACGACGGGAACGCGTAGAACGCTCCCTGCGGTTCAAGGCACTCAACTCCTTCAATTTCATTCAACATTCGGTGGATCGTGAGACGACGTTCGTCAAAAGCCGTACGCATCACATTTACGTCATCAAGACTCCCGGTTAGGGCTGCAGTTGCTGCAACTTGGGCCACGTTACAAACATTGGAAGTTGCATGACTTTGCAAATTCGAAGCCGCCTTGATGACGTCAGAAGGGCCCGCCATCCATCCCACGCGCCAACCTGTCATCGCGTACGTCTTTGCTACGCCGTTCAACACGACGCATTTCTCCAGAATTTCGGGGACGACAACTGGCATCGAATAGTGAACCGCTTCGCCGTATACGAGATGTTCATATATTTCATCGGTAATCACCCATATGTCGTTGGCGACGGCCCAACGGCCTATGGCCTCTATTTCTTCTCTCGGGTAGACGGCACCGGTCGGGTTCGAAGGGGATACGAAGACGAGCGCCTTTGTTCGCTCATTTCTTGCTGCTTCAAGTTGTTCGACGGTTACACGAAATCCTTGATCAGCACCCGCAAAAATCTCGACCGGAACACCACCGAACATGCGAATCGATTCAGGATAGGTCGTCCAGTAAGGAGCGGGAAGTAACACCTCGTCACCCGGATCTAACAAGGTCATCATTGTGTTGAAAACAGCTTGTTTCCCCCCGTTGGTCACTAAGAATTGGTTGGACGGAATATCCAAGCCCGAGTCGCGCATCGTCTTTGCTGACAGGGCGTCCTTGAGTTCCGGAAGTCCACCGGCTGGCGAGTAGCGGTGGTGTCTGGTGTCGGCACAGGCAGATATAGCGGACTCCACTATGTGGGCGGGGGTGGCGAAATCGGGTTCGCCGGCACCGAAGCCGATGACATTGTGTCCTGCTGCCTTCAAAGCCTTAGCTTTAGCGTCAACGGCAAGTGTCGCCGATTCCGCAATCTGTCCTACGGCTGACGAAATTCGATTGGTCACGGATAGGCTCCTGAGTGATCGGGACGTGTCGCAAACGTCCGACGGACATAGTGGCAGGCAATGACCGCGACTGAAACTTCTATTTCTCTTCCCGCTGGATTACGCCCTAAAGATGGGCGTTTCGGATCAGGCCCTTCCAAGGTCCGACCTGAAGCTATTCACGCTCTTTCTAGCCTTGCTCGAGACTATTTGGGGACCAGCCACCGCCAGGCAACCGTTAAAGACCAAGTATCGAGACTACGAAGCGGACTTTCAAACTTATTTGATTTGCCAGATGGGTGGGAAATTATTTTAGGTAACGGCGGTACGACTCTGTTTTGGGATGCGGCCTCTTTTGGTTTGATCGAATATGCCAGTCAGCATTTAACGTTCGGTGAGTTCTCCTCAAAATTCGCAAAGGTGGTCCAGGCTGCTCCCCATCTCGCGGAACCTCAAATTATAAGCAGCGAACCGGGCACTCACCCGATGCCAGTCAAGTCAAATGTCGACAGTTATGCGCTCACACACAACGAGACGTCAACTGGTGTATTGGCAACCTTGAGTCGTCCAAGCGAAGACGGGTTGGTACTGGTAGATGCAACTTCGGCCGCGGGGGCCATCTTGTGGAACCCCTCCGAGGTCGATTGCTATTACTTTGCCCCACAAAAGGCTCTGGCTTCCGATGGCGGTTTGTGGTTTGCAGCGTGTTCCCCTCGCGCTGTTGAACGCATCCAACTTCTTTGTTCCGGAGATCGATGGATTCCCGCGAGTTTGGATTTGGGCATCGCTCTTACTAACTCTCGACAAAACCAGACCTACAACACTCCGAGTCTGGCGACAATTCTTCTGGCGGCCGAAACTGTTGACTGGATCAATGAGTCGGGCGGCCTTAAGTGGGCCGAAGCTCGATGTCGCGAAAGTAGTGACACCATTTATCAATGGGCCAGCGAAAGATCCTTCGCTCAACCCTTTGTCGCCGAAGCGGGTCAACGTTCACCTGTTGTGTGCACTATTGATTTCGATGGAGTTGAGGCAGACGCGATTAGCAGAGTGCTTCGAGTCAACGGCATCCTTGATACTGAGTCGTATCGCAAACTTGGCCGAAACCAGCTCCGAATTGCTACATTCCCGGCGATCGATCCTGATGATGTGCGTGCACTGTGCACGTGCATCGATTACATCGTCGACTCCTTGACGTAACCGATAGAGCGGAAGTCTTTCAGCTACCTCAATTCAGATATGAGTGATCGGGGTGGAAAGCGATGAGTCGCGCCGGGGAGTTTTGGCGACTCAGGACGCGACTCCAACACTGAAACGGATCTGAAATCAGATCATCAGGCTTCGACTCGAAGACCCACCACGCGCCTTCTTCTAGTTCAACCTGCAGTTGGCCTTGACTCCAACCTGAATAGCCCAAATAAAGACAGACATTTTCTCGGTCTTCTTGAGCTATGTCTAGTTCTTCTTCTATATCCAACAGTGCAATTTGCTCCGTAACAGCAGTCAAACCTTTCCAGGTAGCCGATGTGGGAACCAACGCGACTAGCGCGTTTGTTTGGACCGGGCCACCCAAAAAGCATCGTGGAGTGATTCCACGGCCTTCAACCCATCCGGGAAGAACCTGTTCGGTTGAAATGTCAGATGGGCGGTTGAGAATGACACCCAAAGAGCCTTCGGCTCCATGGTCGAGGAGCAACACCACTGAACGTCGAAAGTTCGGGTCTTCTAGTTGGGGAGTTGCGACCAATAGACAGCCGCGTTGCGGAGCGCTGATGGGGGTCACCATACGGTCGGCCACCGAGTCACTCCTTCCTACAGATGTCGACCAGAAGCAATCGACACCATCGAGCTGGCTTAGTTAACGTCGCCGCCTGATGCTTCAGTAACGTTCTGCTTACCTGCGGTGATCCATGGCATCATCGCCCGTAATTCATCTCCCACGGCTTCGATGGGGTGCTGTTTTCCTTCCTCCACAAGCCGCTTATAATTGGGTAACCCATTTCGATTCTCGTCGATCCATTCCTTCGCGAAGCTGCCGTCTTGGATCTCAGCCAGAATCCGTCTCATCTCTGCTCGTGTTTCATCAGTGATGATCCGAGGTCCTCGAGTTAAGTCACCATATTCGGCGGTGGTTGAAATTGAATAACGCATTCCCGCGATTCCTGCTTCGTATATGAAATCTACGATCAACTTCACTTCGTGGAGCGTTTCAAAGTAGGCCGACTCAGGCTGATAACCCGCGTCGACAAGTGTGTCGTAGCCCGCTCGAATTAATTCGGTCAATCCACCACAGAGCACAACTTGTTCGCCGAATAAGTCGGTCTCGGTTTCCTCTGCGAACGTCGTGTTCAATACACCGCCGCGAGTACCTCCGATGCCCTTGGCGTATGCGAGAGCATCGGCTAACGCGTTGCCAGTGGCGTCCTGGTGAATTGCGACAAGCGCTGGCACGCCGCCGCCCTCGGCATAGGTCCGGCGAACGTTGTGTCCCGGTCCCTTCGGCGCGATCATCCACACGTCGACGTCTTCAGGAGGCTGGATTTGATCAAAATGAATATTGAAACCATGCGAAAACGCAAGGGCGTTGCCAGCAGACAGATTTGGGGCAATTTGTTCTGCATAGACCGCGGCCTGGTCGGTGTCGGGCAGGGCCATCATCATGACATCAGCTTGCGCCGCAGCTTCAGAAATACTCAGCACCCGTAAGCCCTCTGCTTCGGCCTTCGCAATTGACGAGGATCCGTCACGAAGGCCAACAACCACGTTGACTCCACTGTCGCGAAGGTTCAGAGCGTGGGCATGCCCTTGCGAGCCGTAGCCCATGATTGCGATGGTGCGCCCCGTGAGGCGCCCTAAATCAGCGTCGGCTTCGTAATAAATAGTGGCTGGCATCGATGTGCTCCTGATGGAAGAAACCGCAGTGCGGCTAAAGGTGGTCCGTTTCTAGAGATGATTCTCAGCCACTGAGGCGGCCTAGCGCAATCCGACCCGTTCGCTGTAGCTCGAGAATTCCAAACTTGTGGAGTGCAGTTTCG
The DNA here is from genome assembly GCA_002331465.1 of Candidatus Neomicrothrix sp. UBA2110. Classification (GTDB taxonomy): domain Bacteria; phylum Actinomycetota; class Acidimicrobiia; order Acidimicrobiales; family Poriferisodalaceae; genus UBA2110. The sequence goes on from DCYM01000127.1 coordinate 7,539, forward strand.
CAGAGATCAAGTTGGTCAGGGTGCGCGTGAAGGCTGACTATCAGCTCTTCACCGTTGGAATCAACGATCGATCCCCCATATTGCGTCAGCAGTTGCTCCACCGCTTGGGCGTCTTTGCCAGATACTCGCGCCAGCATCAATTCACGTTCGATCGAAGAAGCAGGCTGTAGTTCGGTGATTTCGAGAACGTTGACGAGCTTGTCGAGTTGCTTTGCTATCTGGGTCACATCGGTATTGTGGACGTCCACCACGATGCTGATTCTGCTGAGCGAGACGTCGTCAGTGGGTGCGACTGCTAGCGAAAAGATGTTGAAACCTCTGCGGCTAAACAAACCCGCTATTCGAGACAGAACACCGAACCGATTCTCGACAAGCACCGTGAGGATATGAAGATTGTGCTCAGCGTGGGCACCACGAGCTTCTGTCACGATGGCGCCGTACCTTTAGCTTTAGCGTCTGCGTCTCCTTCGGGACCGAGAATAATGTCGTCGTTGGATCCCCCAGCAGGAACCATCGGATAGACCTTTTCGAATGCATCAACTCGAAAATCAATGACGACGGGGCGATCGTTGATGGAGTTTGCCTTTTCGATGGCGGGGAGAACTTCTTCAGCGGATTCGACGCGAATTCCGACACACCCCATCGCCTCGGCCCATCCCACATAGTCAGGATGATCAGGGCTTAGGTAAACCTGGCTGTAACGCTTTTCGTAGAACAACTCCTGCCATTGACGCACCATCCCCAGATAGGCGTTATTCAAAATCGCTATTTTGACCGGAATTTTTTCCGCTGCGGCAGTGATGAGCTCCTGCGCTGTCATCTGAAAGCACCCGTCGCCATCGATGGCCCAGACAGTTCGTTCAGGTTGTCCGGCTTTCGCTCCTATTGCAGCCGGGACAGCGAACCCCATGGTTCCT
>DCYM01000262.1:0-4451 GCA_002331465.1 Candidatus Neomicrothrix sp. UBA2110
ATGATGAACACGAGTGGGAATTCGAGGCCTTTTGCGGTGTGCAAGGTCATGAGTGTCACTTCGGATTGGTCATCAAGTTCGTCGGTGGGGGACACGAGGGAGACTTGTTCGAGGAACTCGTCGCAGGTTTTGTATGGTTCGGCTGAGCCGATGAGTTCTGCCAGGTTTTCGAGTCTGCCTTCGGCCTCTATGGATCGTTCGTCACCCAACTCCTCAAGATATCCGGAGCGTTCCAACGCTGTTTGAAGCACTTCTGCTGGTCCGTCAGATACGCGTTGTGAGAGTTGATCGATCAGTTCAGTAAAATTTGCGAGACCCTTTTTTGCTGTTCCGCTGATACCTGCTTCGGGCCAGCTGCTCAGAGCTTCGCGAAATGACACGCCGTGAGCGGAAGCGTATTGGTCGAGGCGAGCGACGCTGCTGTCGCCGACGCCGCGTTTGGGTACGTTCAGCACCCGTTTGAGCGATACTTCGTCTGAGCGGTTCACTGCGGCTCGTAGGTAGGCCAACGCGTCTTTGACTTCTCGCCGGTCATAGAAACGGGTGCCGCCGACTACTCGGTAGGGAATCGATGCACTTGCGAGGCGTTCTTCGACGATTCGGCTTTGTGCGTTCGCTCGGTAGAAGATGGCGACGTCGCTCCAGCGAAGCGTCCCGTGTTGGTGGAGTCGTTCTAGTTCGCCGATAATCCAGGCTGATTCGTCGACTTCGTCGTCCGCTCGGTAGAGCACGATCTTGTCGCCAGCGGATTTATCGGTCCACAGGTCTTTGGGTTTTCGTCCAAGGTTGTTCGAAATAACTGAGTTGGCTGCGTCGAGGATGACTTGGGTGGATCGGTAGTTCTGGTCGAGGACAACGACGCTGGTGTCGGGGAATGCTTTTTCGAATTCGAGGATGTTTCGGATGTCCGCGCCTCTGAACGCGTAGACAGATTGGTCGCTGTCACCGACGACGAAGACGTTGCGGTGTTCGTCGGCAAGTTTGAGCACCATGTCGTTTTGTGCGGGGTTGGTGTCTTGGTATTCGTCGACAAGGACGTGTTGGAAGCGTTGCCGGTAGTGGTCAAGAACGTCGGGGTGGTTGTTGAAAAGTTCGACTGTGACGGTGAGGAGGTCATCGAAGTCCATGGCGCCTGCTACTCGGAGGCGTCGTTGATATTCAACGTAAGTTTCGGCGATTTTGCGGTCATAGATATTTGCCGCGCGGTCGACAGCGTTGTCGGGGGAGATCAGGTCGTTTTTCAAGTTAGAGATACGTCCGTGGATAGCCCTTGGAACAAATTTTTTGGTATCGAGTCCAAGATCACGCACGACGTATCCGGTGAGCCGTACCGCGTCTGCTTGGTCGTAAATGGAAAACGCGCTGGGGTACCCAAGTCGTTCTGCGTCGCGGCGCAGTATGCGCACACACGCCGAGTGGAACGTTGATACCCACATTTTTTCGGCGACGGCACCTACCAGACGTGCCACCCGATCCTTCATCTCTTGGGCGGCTTTGTTGGTGAAGGTGATCGCGAGGATTCCAAATGGGCTGACGTTGTCTTGTTGGATGAGGTGGGCGATGCGATGAGTGAGGACTCGAGTTTTTCCCGATCCGGCACCTGCCACGACCAGCATTGGCCCACCGCGGTGGATGACCGCGTCGTGTTGTGCGGGGTTCAGTCCTTCGAGGATGTTGTTGTCACTCATCGCAGGGTTCAGGTCGTGTAGTCGGCGTTGATGCGAACATAGCCGTCGGTGAGGTCGCATCCGTACGCGGTAAAGGTTCCCTCAGCTAAGCCGAGGTCAACTCCGATGTGGACTTCGTCGCTGGCAAGGTACGTCTCGAGTTCTAACAACGCTTGTGAGGTAGCAAGGGTTGGGTACACCTCTTGATGACCGAAGCAGATGGTGACTTCTTCTTGGTTGATATCTGTGTCGTCGTGGCATTTGCCTATGGCCATTGCTACGCGCCCCCAGTTGGGGTCGCGTCCGTGGATTGCGGTTTTCACCAGCGGCGAGTTGACGATGGCTTTTGCCACACGTCGAGCCTGATCGTCGTCTCGTGCCCTTGTGACGTTGACAACAATGAGGGTTTCTGCTCCTTCGCCGTCCGCGGCGAGTTGGCGGGTGAGATTGAGGCAGACATCTAATAGGGCCGCTTCGAACTGGGTCTCATCAGTTGGGCCAGCCATTCCTGACGCGAGTACGACGGCCATGTCGCTGGTCGATGTGTCAGTGTCGATGCTCAGCGCGTTGAAAGTGTGATCGACCACTCGCCGAAAGGTTCGATCCAGTTCGTGAGCGGAAATGTGGGCGTCGGTGGTGATGACCGCGATCATTGTCGCCATGTCGGGTTCGATCATGCCCACGCCTTTGGCGAAGCCTACGACTGTCGCTGCTCCAGCTGAAGCTGATGCAACCTTGGGGTAGGTGTCGGTGGTCATGATGGCGGAGGCTGCAACGTCCGCGGATCGTTCATCAAAGGGGGCGTGAAGTGTGGTCAGGTGCGATCGGATGCGTTCCATGGGGTATTGAACGCCGATAACGCCTGTGGAACCAATGATCACGTCGGAGGGGTCCGCGTTGATCGCCGCGCCGACGAGTTGTGTGATTTCTGTCGCGTTCGCGTGGCCGGTGGCGCCGGTGGCAACGTTCGCGTTTTTAGATACAACAACGACTGCTCTGGCGGTACCGGAAGAGATGTTGTGTCGGCTGATCGTCACGCTGGGTCCAACAAATCGGCTTTGGGTAAATACCCCTACTGCTGTTGCTGGGGTTTCACAGTTGAGCACCATGACGTCGTTAGTGTCGTCTTTGACGCCCATATTGGCGACGTGGACGGTGAAACCTTGGGGGAGGTCAGTCATCTGATTACTCCCATTCGATTGTGCCTGGCGGTTTGGAGGTGATGTCGTACACCACTCGATTGACGCCATCGACTTCATTGATGATTCTCGATGACATACTTTCGAGAATTTCGTAGGGCAGGCGAGCCCAATCAGCGGTCATTGCGTCTTCGCTGGTGACTGCTCGGATAATGATCGGGCGTGCATATGTTCGCTCGTCACCCATGACTCCCACGCTGCGGATATCGGCAAGCACGGCGAATGCTTGCCAGATTTCTCGCTCAAGTCCTGCGTCGAGGATTTCTTCTCTGACGATCGCGTCGGCGTGTTGGAGGATAGCGACGGCCTCGGGGGTGACTTCTCCGATGATCCGCACGCCCAAACCTGGCCCTGGGAACGGCTGTCGCCAAACGATTTCGTCGGGTAATCCAAGTTCGGTACCTACTGCTCTGACTTCATCTTTGAAAAGATTTCGGAGTGGTTCTACCAGTTCGAATTCCATGTCGTCGGGGAGTCCGCCGACGTTGTGGTGGCTTTTGATTTTTGCGGCGTCGTTGGTTCCTGATTCGATGACGTCGGGGTAGAGGGTTCCCTGGACGAGGAAACGGGCGTCGGTAATGCCGCCTTGTGCTTGCTCGAAGATACGAATGAATTTTTCTCCAATGGTTTTTCGTTTGTCTTCGGGGTCGGTGATCCCTTGGAGCGCTTCGAAGAAGGTGTCAGCTGCGCGTTCGTGGATGAGTTCAATACCTTGAGTGCGTTGGAATGTCTCGACGACTTGATCGCCTTCACCCAGTCGCATGAGACCTGTGTCGACAAACACGCACACCAACTGCGATCCGATTGCTTTGTGGACTAGAGCCGCGGCGACGGCGCTGTCCACTCCGCCCGACAGACCACAGATCGCTCTTCCTTCCCCTATTTGGCTTCGTATGGCTTCGACGCTTTCGTCAATGACGTTCGTCATCGTCCAGTCCGCTCGACAGTGTGCGACTTCTCCCAGGAACCGTTGGAGGAGGGATTGGCCGTGGGGAGTGTGAACGACTTCGGGGTGGTATTGCACACCATAGATTCGACGGTTGGCGTCTTCGATGACCGCTGCTGGGGCGTCGACAGTGGAGGCGCTAACGGTGAACCCTTGGGGGGGTTCGGTAACAGCGTCGAAGTGGGACATCCATACGGCGTCTCCAGTGGCAACCCCGTCGGGCAGCAACTGGGACGGTTCGCCGGTGAGGGAAAGTTGGGTCCTGCCGTATTCTCCGCGTCCACTTCGATCGACAGTTCCGCCCAATTGATGAGCGATGAGTTGGGAGCCGTAACAGATTCCAAGTATGGGAATTTCGAGTTCATAGACGTCAGGGTCTATGAGGGGAGCCCCATCGGCATGGACTGATTTGGGTCCTCCGGAGAGAATGATGGCCGACGGGTTACGGTCACTGATTTCTTTAGCGGTAACGGTGTTGGGCACAATTTCGCTGTACACCCGCGCTTCGCGGACTCTGCGTGCGATCAGTTGTGCGTATTGGGCGCCAAAATCGACGACCAGAACTGTTTGGTGGGCGTTATCGACCTGGACCATGCGCGATTCGTCCGCTCGGGGAAGTATTTGACTGTAGCGGCCATT
>DCYM01000262.1:4798-6303 GCA_002331465.1 Candidatus Neomicrothrix sp. UBA2110
GCCGTCGGCTCCGGTTTATTTTTCGTGTTCTGGTAAACCGAGCGCCGTAACAAGCAATTGGCGAAGGAGATTGGCGGTGGCGCCCCACACTGTGTCTCCGAAGAGATCGAAAAAATAGATGGGACGTTGTTGATTCGAGCCGGGCCACTGCCATCTCTCTTCTCGATAGACCTCCGGAAGTAGCAGTTCTGAAAGCGACACAAGCAAAATCTCGTCGACTTCATCTGGGTTTGCGGTCATTGAGGGTGGTTGTGAAAGTCGTGCAACGTAGGGAACGATTCGGGCTTGGGAGGAAACGGTAGTGAGGTGATCGAGTTCGCCGATCCTGCGTGCGAGGGCCGTGTCGAGTTGAATTTCCTCTCGGGCTTCGCGACAAGCTGTATCCCAGAGGGATTCGCCAGGATCCTGTCCGCCGCCCGGGAAGCTCACTTCGCCGCTGTGTGCTCTCATCTGTTGGGTCCGGCGGGTGAGCACAACCGTAGGTTCGGGGTCGCTGTAGAGGGCTATGAGGACGGCTGAGTGGCGTTTGGGTGGCGGTGCTCCGGTTAGTTGATGTCCGGAGGTTCGCGTGAGAAGCCGCCGCTCAAGGGTGTCGAGATCTACGTCTGTTGCGTGGAGCCATGGCGCGGGGTTGCCGGGGGTCCAGTTGTCCGGTCGGGGGATTCGTTGAGGTCCGCCGCGCTGGAGTTGGTTCACCTCAGCAACCTAGGACAATTGAGGTGAAAACGTTTCGAGGCGGGCCCGAAGGCCCGCCTCGATTCGAGTCAGATGTGAACTACATCATGCCTGGCATACCGCCGCCCATGCCTCCCATGGCAGCAGCAGCTGCGGCAGGATCCATGTCTTCGGCTTTGTCGGTGATCAGTGTCTCGGTGGTCAACAAAAGCGCAGCGATTGAGGCTGCGTTCTGAAGTGCCGCTCGGGTCACTTTTGCCGGATCGATAACACCAGCGGCGACGAGATCTTCAAACTCGCCAGTCGCAGCGTTGAAGCCGTTGTTTCCGCCAGCAGTTTCGACTTGCTGGACTACTACAGCACCTTCATGACCGGCGTTTTGCGCGATCTGTCGGGTGGGAGCGTCCAGTGATCGGAACACCAACATTGCGCCGGTGGCTTCGTCGCCTTCAAGAGACAACGCGTTGATCGCTTCTCGAGATCGAAGCAGTGCAGTTCCGCCACCAGGCACAATGCCTTCTTCGATGGCAGCGCGGGTCGCTGAAACAGCGTCCTCAATGCGATGCTTCTTTTCTTTGAGCTCAACTTCGGTTGCCGCGCCAACCTGGATGACTGCTACGCCTCCAGCAAGTTTGGCGAGACGTTCTTGAAGTTTCTCGCGATCCCAGTCGCTATCCGTCTCATCGATTTCACGTTTGATCTGAGCAACGCGTCCTTCTACGTCGGAACTGTCGCCAGCACCTTCAACGAGTGTGGTTTCGTCTTTGGTGATAATGACTTTTCGCGCTTGGCCGAGGAGATCAATACTCGTGTTCTCAAGCTTCAAACCA
>DCYM01000030.1 GCA_002331465.1 Candidatus Neomicrothrix sp. UBA2110
GGGTGGTACCCAGGTTCGGGGCCCGCGTTCTGTGCCGATTCGAGTGGGCTAGCTCAGCCAGGGTTTAGCTGTTCGGAATTGTTTTCCGAACCATCGTAAGTACCACCACCACAGCTAGCGATGTATAGAGGGCGTAGCCGACGGCTAGTGGCGTAACGGTTGAGGTTATTTGACGATCAACGATCGCTCCTAGAACTGCACCGAAAGCGAGGGTTATGAATCCTATTGTTGACGCTGCGGTTCCAGCTAGAGCTTCCATAGGTTCGAGAGCCAGGGTTGTCATAGTGGGCATCATCACGACCATGGCAGCTATTTGAGCTGTCATTAGAACCATCCAAAGACCTACCGGAGGAACGCCGTCTGTTGAGAGGGCCAAGGCCAGCATCAGAAAGCTGACTCCCAGTTGAAAGGCCAGTGCACCGTGCCCGAGACGTCTCGCGCCGATCCGCACCACTACCCGAGACCCTGTCAGGGCGACGGCAGCCATTACGCCCATAGTGATGCTGAAATAAGGAACGAACCAGGTGGGCTTCTTAAAGACTTCGCTGATTATTAGTTCAGAACTACTTAGGAAGCTATAAAAAGCTCCTCCTGAGAACAGAAGGGTTAGCGCATAACCAATCGTTACACGGTTCCCCCAAACGACTCTGAGCCCCTGTTTCGTTTCAGAAAAACTGAGATCTCGTTTGTTGGCACTATCTAGTGACTCTGTAATTCTGAAAGACCAAAGCCAGATAACAATGGCGATGGCTAAACCGAAAAGCATAGTCAGTCGCCAAGACCCTCCTGTTCGGACGAGTAGATCTCCGATTACTGGAGCTAGGACTGGTCCCGCAAAAAAGATGGTTTGGACGATGGCCATCACGCGAGCCATGTCATCGCCTTCGAATTTGTCCCGGATCATGGCTTGGCTGATGGTGCGGGGAGCGGCGCACCCAATTCCCCAAAGCACTCTGGAAGCTAAGAGAGAGCCAAGGTTTGGGGCCAGTGTGGACCCGAGCGCCCCTAAAGCGAATAGAGCGATGCCTGCTCTTAAGACAGGGATACGTCCGTAGGTATCTGCCAAAGGGCCAAAAAAGGGCATCCCGATAGCCATACCTACAAAAATGCAAGTGATCGTTAGGCCCGGCAGGTTTGAAGTGGGTTCCATGCCAAACGAAGAACGTAAATCGGCGAAGGCAGGTAGGACCATGTCGATCGACAAAGCGATGGCGGTGCTCAAAAGAGCAGTGAACGCGATGAACTCACGCTCACCTTGAATGCGAATCGGGGCCTTCACGTCAAGGAGTTATGGCTTTGTAGGTAGCCCGTTCAAACTGTTCTAGGAGATTCGATACTTGAGGAATCATGAATGGGAGTGTCTGAGTCATTAGGAGTGCCCCAAGACCTGACTTCGGATCCACCCAGAAGTGGGTATTGAACAAACCCGCCCAACTCATCGACCCCCGCTGGCGCCCCTCTGGCACAGCCTCTTCGTTCAGTTGGAATGTGAGACCCCATGACTTTGGAACCCCTGGCATGAACTCGAAATCGGCACTCAAAATCTGGTTATGAGATGTCACGGGTGACACACGCAATTGACCCATGTTATTTGACGACATTGCTGAAACAGTTTCGCTTGACAAGAGTCGACGTCCGAAAAGCTCGCCTTCGTTGAGCAACATTTGGATAAAGCGCGCATAGTCGAGCGTTGTTGAATACAGCCCGCCGCCGCCGCTATCGAACTCGGGAAGTGTGTTCCGATCACTGGGAATCAACGCCTTCCACCGTTCGCCGTCAAGAAGGTGAGTGGCAGCGAGCCGGTCTGTCATGGTCGCATTGCATTGGTAAGCCGTATCAGACATTCCCAGTGGTTCAAAGATCTCCGACCTCATCCAACTCTCAAGACTCACCCCGCTCACGGTTTCGAGAAGCTGCCCGGCCCAATCGATCCCTATTCCGTACTCCCAGCGTTCCCCGGGTTCGAACGAAAGTGGTTGACGTAGAGATGCCAACTTGCCGCTGCCGGTACTGGGTGCGCCGGTATGTTCAATCCACGCGGCCACATCGGAGTTCCAGATCTCATAAGTGAAACCAGATGTGTGCGTGAGCAGATTGCGTAGAGTCACCGGATTCTGAGGAGCACGCAGAACGGGTCCGGACTCATCAAAGCGATCAATAACTTGTACGTCAGCGAGCCAAGGGATGACGTCACCAGCGGGTTGGTCAAGCGCAAGTAGTCCACGTTCTACCGCCTGCATGCACGCGACGCCGGTAATGGGCTTCGTCATTGACGCGATCTGAAAAACAGTGTCATTGGTCATAGGATCACCGCTGATCTCGGACCTGACTCCATAGGAGCGGATGCTTCGCAACCCCTCGTTGTCAACAACCGCAGCGACAGCTCCAGGAATGACGTTGCCTCGCACAGCAGCACTAATTACGGTGTCGATCGTTTGATCCAAAGTCACTTACCTAGGGCCTCTCGCCATGGACGTGCGTCAATACCTTGGTAACGCACTTCCAGCGCATCAACGAGTTCTGAAGTCCAATAAGGGTGACCTGGCCTGGGTGCTCCGAATAAGGCGAGCTCCTCAGGGGTGCAACTAGCAGCAAACTTCGACCACGGACCCCGATTGGAATTTTGTTGAAAACTGTCGAAACCAATCCAGTCGTGGTGAGCGTGTTTAAACGCGATATTCATCAAAAATCGCGAGCCTTCATGCCTAGTGAGATCCACTCCCCGGTGCCACACATCAGGGCGATACGCGAGATACGAGCCTCGCCGCCCAGTTGCTGCCTGAGGATTCAAGCCCGGAGGAGCATCGCCGAGACTGAGTACTTCAGTCGGACCGACGCCATCTTCTACGTCGGATAGATACAGGAAACCCTCCAGGTTCCACCAGTCCGGTTCAAGTCGGTCCGGGACAATGTTGTGATTGCGGTCTTGATGGAAAGGTTGCTCATAATTAGTGACACCGGTGTATTTTCCCCAGATCCTCGCTTGGTACAACCGGATGTCGTCAGTACCCATGGCACGTTTAGCGAACTCAACGACGCGGGGATGGATCTGAAGTCGATTGAGGCCGTGGGCGTCATACGGGAAAAGGACGTGTCCAAGAAATTGGCGTAAACGAAAATTGGACCCCTCATCACCTTTGTGGCTCATCCCGTGAGATGCGCCTTGGCTCGTAGGCTTGTATCGGCTATCAGTGCTTTCGTTCTCGAAGTAAGCGAGAGCCTCGGGATTTCCGGAGTGATAATCAGCAGGAGTAGGGAAATGTTTCCATAGCTCATTTACCGCTTCGTCGATTTCGGCTGTGGGTACTAAGTCATGTACGACAGTCCACCCTTGCGTACGCCATTCTTCAGCCGCCTTGTCAAGGTCAGTGGTCACCATTTGGGGAGGCTACTCCGCGGAGCCATGGAGGCCGCTCAACGGGCGCCTTGACCATCATGAACACGGATAGTCGCGCCGGTCACGAAGTCAGAGTCTGGCGACACTAAGTAAAGCAACGTGCTGTCGAGCTGAGATGGTTTTCCTATTCGTTTGCGTGGGAATTCTCGCGTGATGTCGCCCATCCGTTCGAGCATGCCATCCATCATTTCGCTTTCAAACGCGCCCGGCGCAATGCAGTTGACATTGACGTCGTAGCGCGCAAACTCAAGAGCCAACATTTCGGTCATACGGACAACAGCGCTCTTGGTGATCGCATACCACGAAGTTCCAATACCGGCGCTGTAGGCCGCCCCAGATGCGATGTTGACTATGCGCCCTGGAAGTTCCGCTTCGATAAGACGGCGCGTTACTTCGCTTGCCAAATGAAAGAGTGAAGTCAGATTTGTAGCGACCATCTCATCAACGAACTTTGGGTCCATTCTCAATGCAAGCTTTGCATCGGGTTTGCCGGCATTATTGACCAATATCTGAATGGGCCCTAGCTCGTCTTGGACTCTTGCGACTGAAGTGAACAAGGCGTCAGTGTCCGTGACGTCAAGGGGGACGGTCAAAACGTTCCCACCTGCGTTTCTCAAACGATCGGCTAACTCTTCAAGTCGATCGACTCGTCGACCGGCGACTGCGACGTTCGCCCCGCATGCCGCGAGCACCTCAGCAAAACGGCGTCCCAAGCCGGAAGTGGTGCCTGTTACCAACGCGGTTTGGCCCGTCAGATCCGTCGAAAAGTTAGGTGCTTCGGTCATCGTTCCCCCTGTTGAGCAAATCTCTGCCGTCCTTTGTCTACGCCGCAAAGTATTGACCGTCTAATCGCGGCACCACGAATTAGGGTGCGCGTTGGTGAGCGAACCTCTAATTCTCGATGCTGGACGCGTAAAACCGGGAACCCGCGCGCTCGTTACAGGTGGCGGGTCCGGCATTGGTCGGGCAATTGCTGACGCCCTTCGTGCTGCTGGAGCGGATGTTTTAGTTTGTGACATCGATGCCTCTACTGGCCCCGACATTGTGAGCGATATCGCAGATGACGACGCAGTTGATCAACTGTTCAAGGCAGTAGACCGGAAATTTGGCGGGTTAGACGTTCTGGTGAACAACGTCGGCGTGGCTGGGCCTGCGGGCCTGGTCGACGAAATCGATGCGGGCGCCTTTGACGAAGTGATTCGAGTAAATGTGGGCGGAACATTTCGAGTGACAGCGCGAGCGGTCCCGTTCTTGCGCGCATCTGGCGAAGGATTGATTGTGAACATTGCGTCGACTGCAGGAATATTCCCGTACCCATACCGGTCACCATATGTGGCGGCAAAGTGGGCGATTGTTGGCCTCGGCCGCAGTTGGGCAATGGAATTAGGCGCAGACAACATTCGAGTGAATGTTGTCTGTCCAGGTTCGGTGGGGGGACCAAGAATGGACCAGGTGATTGAACGAGAGGCGGCCGTCACAGGAGTGAACCCCTCATCTCTTCGCCGAGGTTACGAAGAACAGGTTTCGATGCGCCGCTTCATGGATGCTGCCGATGTCGCGGGCGCTGTCGTCTACATGGCGTCACCTGCTGGTAGGCACGTCTCGGGACAGGTGCTTTCCATTGATGGAGCGACCGAATCGTTGAGAAGTTCCTGAGCAGCCGTCGCCCAGGTGCGGCACACTCGTGTCGTCGCCTTAATCCAGGAGCATCTAGTGAATGTGACCGAAGCTACTCAGCGTCGAGCATCGATACGGTCGTTTTTGCCGGATGCAGTAAGTAATCAACAAATCCGTGAACTCCTAGAAGTTGCGTCACGCGCTCCGTCTGGAGGAAATGTTCAGCCCTGGAAGGTCTACGTTCTGAACGGCGAATCTATGACAAATTTTCGCGCGTTCATATCGGAGCGACGACCTGGTGAATCCGAATATCCGGTTTACCCACCGAATCTGCAAGAGCCGTACCGAACAAGCCGTTACGAATTAGGCGAAGCTATGTACGAAAAACTTGGTATACCGCGAGAGGACAAGCCAGCACGGTTCGCCCACTTAGCTCGCAACTTTGACTTTTTTGGCGCCCCTGCAGCTTTCTTTTGTTTCATTGAAAGAAACATGGGCGCCGCTCAGTGGTCTGATTTAGGGATGTTCCTTCAAAACTTCATGCTGCTCGCTGTCGAGGCTGGCCTAGACACGTGTCCACAAGAAGCATGGGCTAATCATTGGCAGTCCGTGCAAGAGTTTTGCGGCGCACCAGAACAAGAAATGCTTTTTTGTGGGATGGCCATTGGAAAACGCGATGACGCGAAGCCAGTCAATAGCCTTCGAAGTGAACGGATGCCCGTAGACGAATGGTCAACTTGGTTGTGAGGATCAAATTATGAATGACATCTATCAGATGATGAGCACACTTCGCGCGGTGCGTCGTCTTCGTTCCGACCCCATCCCAGACGACGTATTAGACCGCGTTTTGCAAGCCGCAGCTTGGGCTCCTACCGGTGGCAATATGCAGCCGTGGCGTGTGGTGGTAGTCCGAAGCGCCGAACGGAAACAAGCGCTAGCTGATGTTTACCGGCCCGCCTGGTATCGCTACGCGAAGGGTTACGACGCGAGGATCGAGGCACTCCCCTCGGAAGAAGCCGAAAAAGCCCGAAGAAATCGCGTCGCTGGTGATTACCTCGCCGATCACATTCACGAGGCTCCGGTCATTCTGATGTTCGTAGCGGACCCAAAGATGATGGCAATTACTGATGCCAAATTGGATCGAATTTCGATGGTTGGTGGTGGCTCGGTCTACACCGCCATTCAGAACGCGATGTTGGCCGCTCGCACTGAGGGATTGGGTTGTGTGTTGACCACTTTGCACTGCCTAGCCGAAGATGAGGTGAAGGCTGCCCTACATATTCCGGAAGGCTGGGCGACTCTTGGCATGGTGCCCCTTGGCTATCCCATTGGTAAAGGACATGGACCGATCTCTCGTCAACCTGCCTCAATTCTGGCCTATGACGACGTGTTTGGGGCTGTGTGGCGCTAACCGGTGCGGGGCCTCGTGCCCCGTCAGTATTCCTAATCGGATCAGCTTCAAATAGTAAGAAGTCGGACTTACCAGTGCGGGACGGTCGCGCCCTGCCTCTTTTAGTCATGGCGGTAGTGGTCGTCGTCTGGGGAATTGGGCCTCCCATCTCAAAACTCATAACTGCGTCGCCTCTGATTTCGACGTTCATTCGCTTTGGGATTTCATCGCCGATTCTTTTGCTGCTACTAGCAGTTCGAGGTCGCAGGTTGAGTCGGCGCGTCTTTTGGTCCACCGCTTTGCCGGGCCTTTGTTTCGGCTTTAACTTGATTTTTGTGTTTGCTGCAGTTCAGCAAACTGCTATTTCTTTGTTGTCGACGGTGATGGCTATGCAGCCCGCGTTGCTACTAGTGCTCTCGGGCCCGCTTTTCGGAGAACGGGCGTCGATGCGCCAGTTGTTCTTCACTCTTACCGGAGTTGGTGGAGCGGTCCTCGTCGTCCTCGGGGCGGGTGGCGATTTGAGCGCGTCTCTCACAGGCCTGGGTTATGCCGGCCTGTCGTTGGTTTCCTTCACCGCGTATTTTGTACTGACACGGCAAGCCCGCACGGATCACGAGGTTGATCCGATCGAATGGATGGCCGGCATCAATATCTGGTCTTTCGTAGCGACCGTACTACCGGTGCTGCTCATTACCCAACGATCGGATTGGGGGGAATTCGGTGGGAGTGATTGGCTGTGGATTCTGATCGTCGCGTTCATTACCGGTGTCTTCGGGCACGTTTTGATGACATGGGTTCATGGACACTTGGAAGCGGCGCGCTCGTCCCTGTACAACCTTGCGATGCAC